>NZ_JBBUTG010000014.1:0-171473 GCF_038066555.1 Ideonella lacteola
CCGCCGCCGCCTCCCCCGCCGCCGCCCCCGCCTCCCCCGCCGCCGGATCTGCCGCCTGAGGCCCTGAGCGCCAACCAGAACGCGCGCACCTACGCCGGCTACTACCCGAGCTGGAGCGACAACTGGTTCGATGCGGATGGCAAGACGCCCGCGCAGGTCTACGGCCTGAGCAAGCTCGCCCAGATCCCCGCGAACTACACCCACGTGATGGTGGCCTTCGCCAACCCCAACTTCTCGTGGGGCGGCATCGCAGCCAACAGCTGGTCGGGCACGGGCATGAGCTTCAACGGCCGGCCGAGCGACATCAAGGCCGCGATCGACGTGCTGCACATGCGCAACATGAAGGTCATTCTGGCCGTGGGTGGCGCCACCTACAACGACTGGGACGGACTCGCTGGTGAAGGCCAGGCCGGATCGGGCTCGCGCATCACCGCGCTGGCCAACATCATGAAGGACCTGGGCTTCGACGGCCTCGACGTCGACTACGAAGCCGACGCCAACGTCGATCGCTATGCCAACGCCAGCAAGGCGATGCGCAAGGCGGTGGACATCGCTGGCGGCGGCCGGGTGCTGACGGTGGCGGGCTGGTCGACTGGTGCAGACTGCATCGCCGCCACATCGAGCATGCCCGACTGCGCCGGCAAGCTGTCGTACTGGGGTGGCAACGCCGGCCGCGAGCGCCTGCTGGTGAAGAACTATCCCTCCGTCGCCGCCGGGTTCGACATGGTCAACGTGATGTCGTACGACGCTCGCTTCGAGCACTACGACGGCGTCACCGCCTGGACGGACTACCGCAACCTGTTCGGCTCGAAGACCATCGTCTCGATCGGCCTGGAGACCTCACCCGAGGGCTGGTCCGGTGCCAACCTGGTGGTGAACGACGCCGATGCGCAGTGCGAAGGCTCGCGCAACCTGCAGAACCAGTACGGCGCTACGCTGAACCTGCCGTACTCGGTGAACCGCTACATCACGTCGGTGAAGAACAGCAACCACGCCAACCGCAACCCGCGGGACGGCTCGATGCTGTGGAGCATCCTGAAGACGGCCAACGGCAGCTGCGGCAGCGCGCCACTGGCCTCGCCAGGCACCATCGGCAAGAAGGTGGTGCAGACGATGGGCGGCACCGACGATCCGCTGATCATGCAAGGCATCTGGAAGTGAGAGAGGAGAACGGCCCGGCATGACTGGGCCGTCTGGAGAGGCCTGAAGAGGCAAGGGGCGACCATCTGGTCGCCCCTTTTTTCGTCTCGCGTCTGCGCGCCAGCGGACGCCAGGGGCGGGAGCCCAGCCCGGGCGCTCAGGTCACCTGGCGGATGACCGCAGGCACCAGCGCATTGATGGCCGACACGGTCGCACGCCACGGCCGGCGTGCATGGCCCGGCACGGGGGTGAAACGCACACGCCGCTCGCTACCCGGCGCGAGGTGGAAGCCCTCGTCGTCGGCCTGCCACCCATCGACTTCGAAGTGCACAAAGCGGGCAGCGCCCCGGGTGCGGACGATGACTTCGATCACATCGTTCACCGCCGCACCGGCCTCGGCCGTCAAGCCGATGTCACGCCGTTGCAGGGGCGCGCCCTCGACATCGATGAAGTGCACCTGCTCGACGCTGCCTTCAGCGGTTTGCCAGCGCGCCACCAGCACGTCCGCCGACGGCGGGCCGAAGCGGTAAGCCCAGGTCAAGTCATTGAAGCCGTCGAGCCAGTCGGTGACCGGCCACGGCTGGCTCGATCGGCCCGGCACTTCGAGCACCCGCTCGCCGTGAGCGACGGGCCACTCACCCTCGCGGTAGGCGGCCAGACTGAGCGTGCCTTCGCACGACTCGGCGCGCTCGTTGACGGCATAGACCATGAACCCGTTGAGTCCTTCGTCAACGACGCCCACATGCCGTGGCTTCGACACCCTGGCGAGCGCATGGAACACCGCCTTCGGCTGGCATTGATCGTCGAGGTACCCCCAGCCAGCGCCAGCCCACAAGTCCCGCAGGAACCACACCATCGCACCGCGGCAGACCGAACCGGGCCGGCGCCACTGTGTGAAGGCCGCCGTGAGGGCCTCGGAAGCCGCGGCCTTGCCCAGCACCAGCAGGCGCGCCGGATCACTCAGGCGAAGCGCCATCGGGTCTTCGCCGAAGAGGTGCTTCACGTAGTGGTCGCGCACATCGTCGAAATCCCACCCTGCGCCCAGATCGCGCGGCGCGCGGGCCTTCCACAGCGGGCTGTGGGTGCGCAGTGCCACATCGCCGTTCAGCGCCCGCAACCGGCTCAACGTGGCGTCGGGCGGCACCTGGGCGAACGCCAGGCACTCGGTCGCGAAGCGCACCCGGCTCGTGCTGGCATCACTGAGCGGGCGACGGTAGGCCCCGACACCGTAATACGAGGTGGTGCCCTGGCTGGGCTGGAAGGGGAACGCGCCACCATGGGCGCTGGAGGGCCAATACACCACGCCTGGCAGTTGAGTCGCGACCGCGTCCGCCACGCGCTGGTGGAAGAGCGCCGGTTGCCAATGCTCTCGCGACGCACCCCACATCGCCGCCTGCTGCTCGACCTCCGAGTTGCCGCAGACCACCGCCACGCTGGCATGGCGGGCCCAGCCCGGCAGTTGGGTGGCCAACTCGGCTTCCACCTCTTGCGCAAAGGCCGGGTCGTCTCCCGGAAAGTCCATGTTGGCGAACATCAGCTCCTGCCAGACCATCAGGCCCAGTTCGTCGCAGAGTTCGAAAAACACATCGGCCTCGTAAGCCATCGTGCCGCCCACGCGGATCAGGTTCACGCCGGCATCACGAAGCCGTGTCAGCACCTCTCGATAGCGGGCGGGCTCGGCATGCAGCTTCAGCGTGTCCAAAGGCACCCAGCAGACGCCGCGGGCAAAGACGGGCACGCCATTGACCTTCAGGCCAAAACCGTCGTCCGTCTTGTCGGCATCGATGGCGCGAAAGCCCACTTCACCCAGGTCGTAAGACCAAGCCTGGTCGCCGCAGCGCCCCTCGAGCCGCGCGGGATGGCGGACCGGCTGGCCATGCGTGTGTGGCCACCAGGGCTGAACACGGTCGACCGTCAGCACGGCCTCGTATTCGCCCGAGCCTGCCACGACCAGGGGCGTTTCGTGTCGTTGCCCCGCGTGATCGAGCACCACACGCAGGCCCGTGACGGTGGCATCAGCGGGAAAGCGACAGCTCAGGTGCAGTTCACCCCGGTGCCCCATGCAGCGCGGCGCCAGAGAGACCTGCGACGGGTGAGTCGGATCGCCGGCGCGCAGCCAGATGCCGCGCCATGGCCCCACCACCACCGCCGGGGGCGACCACCCCGGCGTGCGCCCGAGCACCGTGGTGCGCCAGTAGCGCAGTTGCTGCTGCGCGAGCATCGGCGAGCGCCAACGAGGGCGAGGCTTGCGCTGCGCCAGCACAGGTGCCAGCGCGTCGAAACGGATCAGCAGCTCATTGCCCGTGGGCCGCAGCCGGCCGCTGACGTCCAGCGCGTGAGCGCGGAACATGTTGCGGCTCTCGAGCAGTTGCTCACCATTGAGCCACACCGTGGCCAGCGTGGCCAGGCCATCCAGGCCCAAGGTACAGGCCGTGTCAACACCGGGCGAAGGGTGGTCGAAGCGGCAGCGGTACCACCAGCACTCGCCATCGAAATCGCGCGCGGGCCCGTCCAGGCTCCAGGCCCCGGCGGCGGACAGGGCGGCAGCCACCGGCACGGGGGCCTGGAGCTGGCTCCACGCTGATTCGGCCGGAGCCGCACCGTCAGCGCCCCCGGGCGCCATCGCCCATTCGCCGGCGATGGCCGGGCGCATCGGGCTCATGCCCCGGTCAGTTCCTCGACTGCCGAGCGGATGGCACTGACGCTGGAGAACACGCTGCGGGTCAGCATGTGGTCGGGGAACTCGATGTCGAAGGCGCCTTCAAGGGCGAGCATCACATTGACGCTGGCATGCGAGCTCATGCCCGCCTGGTACAGGTCGGCGTCGTCGCTCAGGGTCGAAGCGTCTTTCGCCAGCTTGGCGTGTTGGGCCAGGATGGCGCGGATACGGGTGGCGGTGTCGCTCATGGTCAGTTCAGCAGAAAAGAAACAGGGGTTCAGGAAATCAAGGCACCGGTGGCGGCCCCCGTCGGGGCACCTTCCAGCAATGCCACCACGACGGCGCACGCTTGCTCGCGCTCGTGGCTGATGGACACGGCCCACTCACGGACCTGCATCGACCGCGCCACCTCGGCGGCACGGCCGTTCAAACGCAACGAAGGACGGCCGTTCGCAGCGCGAAGCAACTCAATGTCGCACCACGCCACCCCGGCCTCGGGCAGGTCCAACGCCTTGATCACCGCCTCTTTGGCGGCGAAGCGCGCAGCCAGGCGCTCGTGCATGGCCGCCTCGCCTTGCACGGCCCGCGCATCGGCCACCTCCTGAGCGCTGAAATAGCGCTTCAGGAAGCGTTCGCCGAACTGCGCCAGAGAATCGGCAACGGCGGCCACGCTGACGGTGTCGATCCCCACGCGAACGCCAGCGCCTGACAGCTGCAAAGCAGGCGTCAGCTGGTCGACAAGATCGGCAGCAGCAAGCGCGTCGGACACGGGGAGAGTGGCGCTGTGGAAGCGCCCTGGGCAAAGGTCGCAGATGATACCGGCGCAGCCCTGGGTGCAGGGCGCCGTACGGGCATAGTTCACGCCCGATCGGCGTCATCCCCCACGCTTTTGGGGAGTACCGCCGGCCACCTCTGCCGCCTGAAGCGACATCACGAACCGGCGCAAGGCTCGCCACACCACCAGCGGCATTTCATGCCCCCCCTCGAAGGGCAGCCATTGCACCTGGGCGCCGGCGGTCGTCAGCAGGTCGCGCAGACGTTCTCCGGCACTGAAGGCGAGATCACGATCGTCGCGCCCGTGAGTCACCAGCGCCGGCAAGCCTCGCAGGCGATGCAAGTGCGGCAGCCATTCGTCCAGGGCGATGCACGTCGACGACAGCAGCACCACACCGGCCACATCGGGCTCGCCCTGGGTCAGAAGGTGGTCCATCAGCAGCATGCCGCCCTGCGAATAGCCGACCAGCACGAATCGGCAACCCGGATGGTTGGCGCGAGCCTGCGCCAGCGTGCTGGCCAAGACCGCCCGCGCGGCGGGCCGCTCTTTGGGATGGCGGTCAAACAGGTCACTCGGGCCCGCGGCCAGGCGGGCGGCGCGGTGCGCGGGGTCGACCGACCACCACGAGTGGGTGCCGTCGCCATGCGCCACCGGGCCAGCGGGCACGATCGCGGGAATGGGCAACGCCAGCGCGTCAACCATCGGCCGCAACACGGCCGGATCCATCGTCAAACCGTGCAAAAAGACCAGGACCATCCGACGTTCTTGGGGGGTGCTCACCGCCCGAATTGTGACCGGGCTATGCGACACTTTGTTGCAGGACAGCATTCACGCGCCGGCCTGCCCACGCCCGCGCTTTTCCCTTTCTTGCCCCGCCGAAGAACACCATGAGCCAGACTGCGCCCAGTTTCGCCACCTTGTACGACGCCGTGCGTCGCATTGGCCAGGAGGTGGCGGCCAAGCACGCCGACGATATCGACAAAAAGGCCCGTTTCCCCTTCGAGACAATCGCCGCGCTGCGTGAAGCGAAGGCCTTCTCGGCCCTGGTGCCGCAAGCCTACGGTGGCAGCGGCCTGAAGATGCGCGAACTGGGCATGCTGGTGAGCGCGCTGGCGCAGCACTGCGCCTCCAGCGCCATGGTGCTGGCCATGCACTACACCCAGCTGTGCTGCGTGGTGCGTCATCACGGCGGCGTAGCGTTCTTCGAGCGCTTCATGCGCGAGATGGTCGAGCGCCAGTGGTTGATGGCTTCGATGACCTCCGAGGTCGGCACCTTCGGCGACACGCGTTCCAGCATCTGCGCCGTGCAAGCTGAAGGCGAGCGCTTCACGCTGGCCAAGGACGCGACCACCGGCTCCTACTGCGGCCACGCCGACGTCATCGTCGTCACCGCACGGCGCAATGCCGAAGCCGGTGCGAGTGACCAGGTGCTGGTGCTGCTGCGCGAAGGCGACTACAAGCTCGAGCAGACGACCACCTGGGACACCATGGGCATGCGCGGCACCTGCAGCCCCGGCTTCAAGCTCACATCGAGCGCGCCGCTCGAACAGATCCTGCCCGAACCCTTCGGCGACATCTCGGCCGAATCGATGGTGCCGTACTCGCACATCCTGTGGTCGTCGCTGTGGACCGGTATCGCCGCGGGCGCGCACAACAAGGCCGCCACCTACGTGCGCGGCGTGGCCCGCAAGAACCCCGGCACGACGCCGCCCACCGCCGTGGCCCTGGCCGACCTCACCGTGCAAGTGCAGACCATGCGTCACCACTGGCAGGGCCTGGCCGACGAGTTCGACGCCATCGCCGCCGCCGGCACTGACGCCAAGGATCTCACCTCCATTGGCTGGGCTCTGAAGATGAACAGCCTGAAGACCGCCTGCTCGGACGCGGCGCCGCGCATCGTGCACGGCGCGCTGCAGGTCGTCGGCATCCTGGGCTACAAGAACGACAGCCCATTCGCCATGGGCCGTGCGTACCGTGACGCGCTGTCGGCGTCTCTGATGATCTCCAACGACCGCATTGCCGCCAAGAGCGCGGCACTGCTGCTCGTGTTCAAGGACGAGTGACACCATGACGACTGAAAAGAACTACGACCCTGCCGTCTTCTATGCCGAGCTCGTCGAAGCCGGCCTGATCTACCCGACGACGGTCAAGGGCGGCTACGGCCGCAGCGCGACCTTCGAGGACATCCTCGAGCACTTCGATGCGCTGGTGATGCGCAATGCAGCCGGCGACGGGGCCGAGCCGATGACCTTCCCGCCGATCGTGGCGCGGGCCATGATCGAGAAGCTGGGCTATCTCGACAATTTCCCGCAGTTGGCCGGCAGCGTGCACAGCTTCTTCGGCAGCGACCTGCAGGCACGCGAAATCTCCGAAAAGGTCAAGGCCGGCGAACGCTGGGAAAACCTGCTCGACATCACCGAAGTGATGCTGTTGCCCGCCGCGTGCTACCCCGTCTACCCGGTGTTCAGTGGCCTGCTGCCCGAAGGCGGCCGACTGGTCACGACGAAGAACTGGTGCTATCGCCATGAGCCGTCTGACGAGCCGACCCGCCTGCAGTCGTTCCGCATGCGCGAGTTCATCCGGGTGGGTGCGCCAGACGCCGTCGAGGCCTGGCGTGATGGCTGGCGCGACCGCGCACTCGAACTGCTGCTGGGCCTGGGACTGCCGGCCGCCAGCGATGTGGCCAACGACCCCTTCTTCGGCCGCGTGGGCCGAATGATGGCGACCAGCCAGCGCGAGCAACGGTTGAAGTTCGAAATCATGGTGCCCGTGATTTCGCTCGAAAAGCCGACCGCGATCTGCTCGTTCAACTGGCACCAGGAGCACTTCACCGGCAAATATGGCATCCGCCAGAAGGACGGTGAGACGGCCCACACCGCCTGCCTGGGTTTCGGCCTGGAGCGCTGCACACTGGCCCTGCTGAAAACCCATGGCCTGGATCCGCAGAAGTGGCCGGCCGAGGTTCGCTCGCAGCTCTGGCCTTGAAATGAAGCCCCACGCCCTCTCACGGGGGCTGCCCCAAGGGGGCTCACGCAGCGGACTGGCGGAGCCAGATCCGCGCACGCCAATTGATGAGCGGCGGCTCCTGCGGAGCGCCGCGCTGGAACGACTGAATGGCACTGAGTGACCGCCATAGCAGGGCCACCGCCCTGCCCGGCATTGACCCCGCGAGCTACCAGCGTCACGCGCTGCACGGCGAATCGGCACAGTGGCCGGAGAAGAACTGCTACATCGACCTGTGGATCGAGCTGGTCCATGCCATGGGCTGTGACCCGCATGCGATGCTGGGTCATACCTTGCCGATCGATTTCGAAGGCGACCAATGGACCTTCTTCAAGCCCTCGCACGACCAATTGCGCCGACTCTACGGCGTGGACGTGCAAGAGCTGACGATCTGGCGCCCGCTGGCCGACCACGCCCTGGAACACCTGTCGGCCGGCAAGCTGATCAGCGTCGAGGCCGACGCCTGGTGGCTGCCCGACACCGCGGGTACCGACTACCGCAACAAGCACACCAAGACGACCATCGTGCTCGCCGACATCGATCTCGATGCGCAGCGTCTGGTCTATTTCCACAATGCAGGCTGCTTCGCGCTCGAAGGCGAAGACTTCGTCGAGACCTTCCGGCTCAACAAGCCGGAAGACCCGGCCTACCTGCCGCTGTTCGCTGAGGTGATCCGCTCGGACCGCAAGGTGGTTAGGCCGCAGGCCGAGCTGCGTGACGCGGCCTGGGCCGACTTGCGCGAACAATTCGCCCGCCGTCCCGCCACCAACCCGGTGCAGCGGTTCGCCGAGGCTTTCGAGCGCGACCTGCCGCTGATGCGAGAGCGCGGCCTGGCCCACTATCACGCCTGGGCGTTCGCCGGCACACGCCAGGTGGGCGCCGCCGCCGAGCTGACCGCCCGTTGGCTGGCCTGGATGACCGACACACCCAGCCCGGCCCAACAGCGCGCCATCGAAGCCTTTGATCAGCTTTCATCCGGCGCGAAAACCTTCATTCTGAAGGGTGCACGCGTGGTGTCGTCGAGCAAGCCGGCCGACCTGGGTGCCTTGTTCGGCGGCATGGCCCAAGCGTGGGACAACGGCATGGCCGCCTTGGGTGAGGTGCTGGCGCGCTGAAGTGCGGCCACGCGTCGGCATGGTTGGCGCTAAGCTGCGGCGATGATGCCGCTCTGGCGCCCACACCCGCTTGACCACCATGTGCCGCAACATCAAGACCCTGTTCAACTTCGAGCCGCCGGCCACCGAGCTGGAGATCCGAGACGCTTCGCTGCAGTTCGTGCGCAAGCTCAGCGGCTTCAACGTGCCTTCCAAGGCCAACCAGGCGGCATTCGACCGTGCGGTCGAAGAGGTGGCCGCCGCCGCCCGCACCTTGATCGGCTCGTTGGTGACCACCGCCGAGCCCCGCGATCGCGCCGTCGAAGCCGCCAAGGCCCGGGCGCGCTCGGCCGAACGCTTCGCACCGCGCTCGTCCTGACACTTACCGCGAGGTAGGGGCCGCACCACGGCCCGATCCGCGCGCCCCGGCGGGCGGCCCCGTTCTCAGCGGGGCGACACCGCCGGCACCAATGCCTCGTCGGCCGGGGTTTCCTTGTCGCGGATCAGCCGGCGCAGGAAAGGGATGAGCAGCACCAGCATCACCCCCACCGCCACACTGCCGGCACCCAGGCGCAGAAACTGGTCTGCATAGGCCGGGTTGGTGGCCTGCGGGGCGTGGCCCGCGGGCTCGGGAAGCATGCCGGAGAACTCACCCGAGTACACCGAGGCCAGGCCCGTCACCAGCATCCACGCGCCCATCATCACGCCCTGGTACGAGCGCGGCGCCAGCTTGCCGATCATCGCGTAGCCCACGGGGGAGATCAGCAGCTCGCCCACCGCCTGCAGCACAAAGCTCCAGAACAGCCAGCTGAAAGCGACCATGCCCTGGCCATCGGCCAGCGAAATGCCCACCGGCAAGAGCAGGAAGCCCACGCCCATCAGCACGAGCGACACCGCAAACTGCTGCGGCACGTCGACCTTCCAGCCCCGCCGGCGCAAGCGCACAAACAGCGCAGACATCGTCGGCCCGCCCACCACGATCACCACCGTGTTGATGTTCTGGATCCATTGCGGAGCGATCTCGAAGCCCCAAACGATGCGGTCGACGTTGTTGTCTGCGAACGTCTGCAATCCATTGGGCGCCATCTGATAGAGCGTCCAGAACACCAGCGACCCCAGCGAGAGGATCAGGTAGGCCCACATGTTTCGGCGCTCTTGCGCGTCGGGGTGGCGCACCGTCAGCCACAGCAGCACCAGCGCGATGCCCGCGCTGATCCACTTGACCAGGTCGCCCGTCGCATCGGGGCGCTGCAGCATGAACCACACCAGCGGCACCAGGCCCAGCAGAATCGCCAGCCCCGCCGCCAAGCGCCAGCGGAACTGCTGCGGCGTGGCCTGCAGCAAGGGCGTGCTCAGATCGGCCAGCGATTTCCAGTTCGCCAACGCCAGTGCGATCGCCAGCACATTGCCCACGGTGGCGAAGATGAACAACTCGCTGTAGCGCTCGCTGAGCTGGTAGTAGCCGGCCGCGAGAAACCCGATCGTGAAGCCGACATTCATGCCGGCGTAGTTCCACAGGAAGGCCCCTTCCCGGCGCATGTCATCGGGGGCGAAGCGCTGCGTGAGCATCATGTTCAGGCAGGTCACATTCAAACCACTGCCCGTCAGGAACAGCGCCAGGCCGATGTAAAGCGACTGCACCGTGCCATTGGCGATGCAGGCGCAGCCGAGCACCTGCAGCACCATGCCGCCCACGAAGAGATTGCGGTTGCTCATGAAACGGCCGCCGAGGTAACCACCGAACAGGTGCAGGCCGTAGTTGAAGGCACCGAACACACCCATCATCGCCGCTGCTTCCTTGGCGGCGAAGTGCAAGTGCTTGGTGGCGTAGAGCACCAAGGTCGAGTACAGCACCGCGAAGCCCAGTGTCGAAAACATCTGGACGAAGAACAGCGCGCCGGAGCCTTCCGGGATCTGCGCCAGGCGGCTCTTGAGTGTGTCGGTCATCGCATCCCTCTGGGTATCGCCCGCAGCGCCGATGGGTACTGCAAGGTGGCGCGGATCATAGCCAGCAGCAGCTGGCACGCCCGCGGCCCAGGGCTAGGGTGATCCCGGATCACCCCCACGAGACCATGGCCCAATGCCTGTTCACATCACGCCACGGGGTGGCGTTGCCGCCCGTGTGAGCAGGCCCTAAGCGGCCGCCTCGGCAATCAACTCGATCGAGCGTTGGCGCAAGGCGGGGTCAAACACCGCCGAAACGATCATCAGTTCGTCGGCCTGGGTGTCGGCGACAAAGCGCTTCAAGCCCTCGCGCACGGTCTGCATCGAGCCGATGATCGAACAGGCCAACATCCCAGCCGCATGGTGTTTCTCGGCCGGTGTCCAGTAATCATCGATGTCGTCGATCGGCGGAGGAAACAGGCCGCGCTGGTTGCGGACCATGTTGGTGAACACCTGCTGCTGCGAGGTGAACAGGTAGCGTGCTTCATCGTCGGTCTCGGCCGCGATGACATTCACGCCCACCATGGCGTGGGGCCGGGGCCAGCGTGCTGACGCGCGAAAGTGGTTGCGGTAGACCTGCAACGCCTGGTGCAGCGCAGGCGGTGCGAAATGCGAGGCGAATGCATACGGCAGGCCCAGCGCTGCCGCCAACTGCGCGCCGTACAGGCTGGAGCCCAGGATCCAGAGCGGCACCCGCAGACCGGCCCCCGGTACCGCGCGGATCTTCTGGCCTTCGCGCACCGGCTCGAACAGCGCCTGAAGCTCCTGCACGTCTTCGGCAAAGGTGTCGGCCGCATGCGGATCGCGCCGCAGCGCCAGAGCGGTGTGCCCATCGGTGCCCGGCGCTCGGCCGAGGCCCAGGTCGATCCGGCCAGGGTAGAGCGATTCGAGCGTGCCGAACTGCTCGGCGATCACCAGCGGCGAGTGGTTGGGCAGCATCACGCCGCCAGCGCCCAGGCGCAGCGTGGTGGTGCCCGCGGCGAGATAACCGATGACGACGGAGGTGGCCGCGCTGGCGATGCCCGTCATGTTGTGATGCTCGGCCACCCAGTAGCGGGTGTAGCCCGCCCGCTCCGCGGTTCGGGCCAGCGCGAGGCTGTTCTGCAACGCATCGGCCGGTGTGCCACCGAGCGGCACCGGCACCAGATCAAGAATCGACAGGGGACACATCCAGGGCAATATAGGCGGATCGGTGGAACCTTACCGGCCGTCGGCCTTTGCCGCAGGCCACACGATGCCTCCGAAGCTGGGCACACTCGATGTCGAGCAGGCACGCCACTGTTCGTCGTACAAGCGATCACCCATCCTGCCTAGTTCAGGAGCGAGGCCGGAAACGAAG
Organism: Ideonella lacteola; assembly: GCF_038066555.1. Taxonomy (NCBI): domain Bacteria; kingdom Pseudomonadati; phylum Pseudomonadota; class Betaproteobacteria; order Burkholderiales; family Sphaerotilaceae; genus Ideonella; species Ideonella lacteola. The sequence continues at coordinate 11,955 of NZ_JBBUTG010000014.1, forward strand.
CCTGCGGGCGATCACATGTTCCATCTCACTCACTCGATCAACGACCACTCCCTCACCATGGCCTTGCAGCTCTACTACCACCCTTTCTCGTCGTACTGCCAGAAGGCCTTGATCGCCTTCTACGAAAACGACATCGGGTTCGAGCCCCGCCTGCTCGAAGGTCCCGACAGCGAGGCGATGCAGCGGCTGGCCGAGCTGTGGCCGATGAAGCGGTTTCCGATGCTGGTCGACGGCGACCAGACCATCATCGAGGCCAGCTGCATCATCGAACACCTCGGTTTGCATCATCCAGGGCCTGTCCGCCTCATCCCTGACAACCCCGCGGCCGCGCTGGAGGTGAGGATGTGGGACCGCTTCTTTGACAACTACGTCTCCACACCCCAGCAGAAGGTCGTGTTTGACGCCATCCGCCCCGAAGGCACGCGCGATGCCTACGGGGTACGCGAGGCCCAGCAGATGCTGGAAACCGCCTACGCCTGGCTCGATCGCCGCATGGCGGGGCGCGAATGGGTGGCGGGCGACCATTTCAGCCTGGCCGACTGCGGCGCCGCACCCTTCCTCTTCTATGCCGACTGGACGCACCCGATCGCCGAGGGCTTCGCGCACGTGCGTGCCTACCGGCAACGCCTGCTGAAGCGGCCCTCGTTCGCCCGCGCCGTCGATGAGGCGCGCCCCTTCCGGCCCTACTTCCCGCTGGGTGCGCCGGACCGCGACTGAGCTCCTGGGGCCGGCTCGCGCGACCGGCGCCGCAGATCCTCGACAATGCCGGCCTTCGCGCGGCGAAGACCGCGCTCGAACATTCGAGGATCTTTCATGAGCCCCAACGACAAGACGCCCCCACCGCTGCCCGACCACCTGTCGGTCGACCCGCAAAGCCCGCACTATGTGGCGGCGGTGTTCGATCACGACGTCGGAATCCGCTTCAACGACAAGGAGCGGCACGATGTGGAGGAATACTGCGTCAGCGAAGGCTGGATCAAGGTACCGGCCGGCAAGACGGTGGATCGCCGCGGCCGCCCGGTGCTGATCAAGCTCAAGGGAAAGGTCGAGGCCTTCTACCGTTGAGTGCCCAGGGGCCCTGGTCCCTGGCCATCACCCCCGGCGCGTGCACGCGACCGACCTCGGTCGGTCCGGCATGACTCGTATCCAGCATCCGAGGCGGACATGAGCAAATCGAAACCTCCCCGCGTCCCGCAACCGCGCACGCCGCGAAAAAGCGCCAAAGCGGCATGGCCCACGTCGCAGCCTGCCGATGTGCTGGCGGGTCAGGCGTCCCACCAGCACCGCGCAGGTGTCTACTTCGCATCCACCCTCGTCAATGGCGCCGCCAAGGCGATAGACGGCGTCGCGCTGCAAGCGGCCCTCGCGGCCCGCGGTTGGTCGGCCATCGCCCTCACCGGCAGTCCCCGACGGCCATCACGTCAACCCGAGGCGCTTGATGCGGTGTGGCTGATCAGCGCCAAGCTGTCGCAAGCCGCGCTCGAAGCCGCCGTGACGCTGGCGCTCGCCTCTCAAGACGAAGATGAAGAGCTGGACGACTGGCTCGAGGCCTTCACCCGGTCGGGCCAAGGCGCGGCGTTTGAGTTGGAGCACTTCAAGAGTTGGACGGCCGAACAGTGGTTCAACCACGAATTCGGCGATGACGACGGTGACGATGACGACGACGACGACGACGAAGACCTCGACGACGATGATGACGATGACGACGCTGATGAAGCCAGCGGCGACACCCCCGTCAACCGCCCGGCCTCAACCAGCCAAGGCAGCCCGGCCGCTGCAGCGTTCGCACAGTTCCCGCCTTCGTTGCGCGACGCGCTGAAGCACACCCGCCAGGTCTATGCCGTGCGCAGCGAACAGGCGAGCGAGCCGGGCGCCGCGTGGCACGCCACCCTGGTCTCGGCATGTGAAGTGCTGGTCGCCTCGCTGGGCAAGTTGACCAGCTCGGTCGAGCTGTTCGAGACCGAGAAAAGACGCTGGGGCTACCGCGTCTGGTGAACGGCGCAGGGGCCTCGGCCCCGCGCTCGATTCGCTGCACGCCCCCTGCCAAGCCAGGCGGGGTGCCCGTTCACGACAGACAGAAAGGTCTTTCTATTTCCATAGTTTCTTTGGGGTGACGCCTCCTCTCCGTCTGTAAACGTTGGCAGTCATGACGGACCGTAAGGGTTTGAAAAACCAGACTATTGCGAATAGTCAACGCTGTCATGGGTCGCGATACTCGCGCCGCTTCGAGGCTGGGCCTCGGGCACCACAACAAACGGCACACGAGTGCCGTCGACACGTCACATCACCCCCGGAGACTTTGAATGGACCATCGCCGCGAATGGCTCTTGGCCGCTTTCAGTCTGGTCGCTGCCACCAGCGCCCAGGCTCGAGACTGGCCAGACGGCTACTCCAAATGCGCCGACGAGCACGAGACCTGCAAGGTCGGCACCGCACCTCGTCCCGTTTCTTTCGGCATCAAAGACCGCTGGGTCATCAAGACCCTCACCGGCAACCCCACCTGCGAAGTGGCCACGTTTGGCAGTGACCCCTATCCGGGCATGCTGAAGAAGTGCGCCGTCGGCCCGGTGGGCACCCCGCCCCCGCCGCCTCCTCCTCCGCCGCCCCCGCCGCCGCCACCTCCCCCTCCTCCGCCCCCGCCACCGCCACCGGCCGATGCCAGCCGCGAGGTCGCGCCGAAATCAGGCTGGGCCGGCCACATGGGCACCACCGGTGGCAGCACCGCCCCGGACTCGGCCGTCTACACCGTCAGCTCACCGTACCAGTTGCTGAAGGTGCTGAAGGACACCGGCAACAACCCGAAGATCATCAAGGTCTCGGGCACCATCGACATGACCGCGGCTGACAACGGTGGGCCGTTCAAGAGCGGAACGGACCAGGCGGCACGCAACGCCATCCGGCTGCCCTCGAACACCACGCTGATCGGCGTCGGCTCGAATGCGCAGTTGTTGAACGCCACCGTGATGATCAACAAGGTCGAGAACGTCATCGTTCGCAACCTGCGCGTCGTCAACCCTTGCGACGTCGCGCCGGTGTGGGATCCGAACGATGGCGACTCCGGCAACTGGAACTCGCGCTTCGATGGCATCACCGTCGACGGCTCGACCCGCGTGTGGATCGATCACAACCTGTTCACCGACGCGCCGGTCACCGACGACACCTTGCCGGTGGTCAACGGCAAGATCAAGCAATGCCACGACGGCTCGCTCGACATCAAGAACGCGTCGGACTACGTGACGGTGTCGAACAACGTTTTCGACCAGCACGAGAAGAACAACCTCGTCGGGTCGTCAGACAGCTCCACCGGCGACGACGGCCACCTCACCATCACCTTCACGCAGAACATGTTCCGCTCGGTGGGTGAGCGTTCGCCGCGCGTTCGCTTCGGCAAGGTCCACATCTACAACAACGCCTATGTGGGCAGCCGCTCGGCGAACGTCTACGAGCATGTCTACAGCATCGGCGTGGGCTACAAGGCTCGCATCATTTCTCAGGCCAACGCCTTCGATATCAGCGGTGCCAGCACTTGCAGCCAGGTGGTGACCAACCCCGGCTCGTCGAGCAAGACGGGCGCCATCACCGACAACGGCTCGCTGCTCAACGGTGCGGCGCTGTCGCTGTCCAGCAAGTGCAGCTTCAGCACCTCGGTGGGTTGGACGGTGCCCTACAGCTATTCGCTGCTGTCGGCCAACACCGTGCGCACCACGGTCGAAGCCAACGCCGGTGTGGGCAAGATCACGGTGAAGTGATCGCGCTCGCGTGGGGTGCCCCACCCCACGCGGCGAACACCTCGGCGCGCAGTTCGTCTTCGCCACCGCGGTAGCGCGGCGAGAAGTGGAACGGCACCACGCGCCGGGCGCGCAGGCGGCGGGCCCACTCGCCCGCCTGCCGGGCGGTCAGGTGGTTCTTGCGGGCCGCCTGATCGCGCTCCACATCCAGAAAGCGAGCCTCGATGTAGAGCAGATCCACATCGCTCAGCAGCCGGCTCAGCTGCTCGGCGTTCGGCTCGGTGAACCGCAGATCGGTCACATAGCCGATCCGCCGACCCGCCACTGCGTCGAGCACCAAGGCCCGCAGCTCACCGACAGGGCGCCGCGCCACATGTTCACCATCGCGGTCGCGCCAGGCCAGCTCGATGGGTGTGTCGTCGGGTGCGTTGGCGAGCACCGCTGCCTTCAAATTAGCCAACCACGGGCCGGTGCCCAAGCCCATGGCCCGCACCCGATCGGCTGCCACTCGCAGTTGCGCCTTTTCCTCGATCGCAAAGGCGAGCACCGGCATCTCATGGTCGACGATGCACGCGCGGACCCTGAACAGCGCTTCGTCCACCAGCACATCGCTGCCGTGCGGTGGATCGGCTGTCTCTTCGCTGCGCCCAAATCCGTGGCGGCTGTCGAACACCGCATGCCGGCGCGATCCGTCGGCTTCCAGTGAATGGGCCTCGATGCGCAAAGGCACCTCGTATCGATGCACCACGTTCCAGGTGTAGGCCCGCAGCTTGTGGTCCAGCTGGTCGACGAACCGGGGGCCGCCCCACACCACCAGCCGCGGAACCCGGCCCATGGCCAGCATCAGCCAGTGGTCGAAGCCGGCGAAGTGATCCATGTGGGTGTGGGTGACGAACGCGTGCGACGCCCGCAGCAGCACCCGCGGCGCCAGTCGATCGATCTCGCCCAGATCAAAGAGCAGCGCGCGCCGGGCGTCGCGCAACTCGACCACGAGGCCAGGCTCGTTGGCACTCGGATCGATGAGGTGCGGGTCCAGCGTCGTACGCACACGGCTCCTTCAGACGTTCAACAACACCACCGGGGCGTGGAGCCCACACGATACCCGGTGCCGGCTCCCGCCACGCCCCCCAGGCGCGGCGGGCCGCGCTGTGACACGTCAACGCGGCGCCAACATCGCCGCCGTCATGCCGAAACGCGGCCGCATCGGCACGATCGACCGGAGCGCACTCAGAACCAGATCTCGACCTGCGCGCCGTAGCTGGTGCCTGATTCCTTGCCGTCGAAAGCACTCTCGCCGGTGACCACGGCGCCACTCACGCCGCTCCACTTTGCGTGCGTGACATACAGCCGCAGCTCCGGCCGGTTCCAGAAGCCCGGCCCGGTGGCCAGCGTCGGCGCAAACGTGAACTTGGTCAGCTTCTGGGCGCTCTGCCCCTCGGGCTTGACCTGCGAGAGCCCCAGTTCACCCAGCAGCTTGAAATTCTGGGTCACCGCATAAGACATCCGGCCGCCCAGCGAGAGCAGCGTCGTCTTCCGGCTGTCTCCGGTCACGGCATCCGGCGCCTGCTGCTGCGACCACAGCGCCAGAGCCTGCCCACCGAACGGACCCTGCTGCCAGTGCAAGCTCTCGACCAGCCGCCAGGCCTTGGTGCGGCGGTCCGCCAGCAGGTCGCCGAAATTGCTGTTCAAGGCGGCGGTGCCTTGCGCGTACTGCAACCACGCGCTGTTCTCGCCGCCGAGGACCCCCTCTTGCACGTGACGCACCGACAGTGCGCCCCCCTTCGCCCCTTCCGTCGCCTTGGTGAGGGTACCGACGAGGCTGAGCTTGCCGCCTCGGTTGACAGCCCAGTCATAGAACTCGGCGTTCAAGCGGTGGCCCGCATTCACCTCGTCGCCGTCGGTCTTGTAGTAAGCCACGCCGAGCTTGCCCGGGCCGAGGCCGATCTGCTTCGCGCCCGCGCCGACGCCCTTCATCTCGGTGAAGAAGGTGTCGACGATGTGCACATCGCCGCGCCGTCCGCGCTCCTTGCCGATCCAGAAGACGGTGGTCGGCGAGATGTCCACCCCCTTGATCTCGGCAAACATCTGCTCGATGCCGAGGTCGGCGTCGCCTGAATCCGTGGCCGGGTTGTAGAAGTTGGTCATCAGCACGCCGCGAACGTCGATGCCCTCGACCTTCACGTCGTGACCCAGCGTGAATTCGCCGTAGATGTCGCACTCGTTGCCCAAGCGGTACTTCAGGCCCGGCCCCGGCAGGCCGTAGCAGGCTCGCGAGACGCCCTTCTCACTGGTGGCCCCAGGCCCGGCGCGGAAGTAGCCGCTCCAGTCCAGGGCCTGTGCCTGGGCAGCCGTGAGCAGCAGGGCTGCCATCGTGGTGGTTCTGATCATGGTCATCAGGTGTCTCCTCAAGTTGGCCGAGGTTGAGCACGTCGTGGGCGCACGCGGCCACGCGCGTTCCCTCCTGGGAACTCACGACGGAAGAAAGCGCTCGGGGAAATGGGGGCGCCGTGCCATCGGCGGGCGCCCGGTGATCAGGTCGGCGTGGGTGCCAGCATCCACTCGTGCGCCGGGTCGTTGCGGAAGACCCAATGGCGCCCCGGCCCGCCCATCACGTTCAGGTAGTACAGGTCATAGCCGTGCGGCGCGACCACCGGGTGGTAGCCCCGCGGCACCAGCACCACGTCGTGGTCTTCGACTGCCATGGCCTCGTCCAGCGTGCGGTCGTCGGTGTACACGCGTTGAAACGCAAAACCCTGGGGTGGATGAATGCGGTGGTAGTAGGTCTCTTCGAGTTGCGTCTCGGCCGGCAGTGCCTCGGTGTCGTGCTTGTGCGGCGGGTAGCTGGAAGAATGCCCCGCCGGCGTTCGCACCTCCACCACCAGCAGGTGAGCGGCTGCCGGATGAGTGTGGGGCAGGATGTCGCACACGTAGCGCGTGTTGCTGCCCTGACCGCGCACGGACCGCTTCATGCCCTCGGCGGGCAGCAGCGTCACCTCACGCGGCTGGTCATCGGCCGGCGCAGTGCACAGAGCCAGCTCGGCATCGCTGTCGGCACTGATCTTCAATGCCGTGTGCTTCGGCACATACAGCGCCACCGGCGGTGCGTCATCGAAGACGCTCTGGCGCGAGCCCAGCCCGTCAAAGCGCTGATCGCCAGCCTCCATGCTGGCGCGGCCGGCCAGCACCACCACGCACAACTCGCGGTCGCCCGTCGACAGCATCTCTTGATCGCCCGCACGCAGGCGCAGCGCCCGAAAGCCCACGTGCGTCCAGCCGGCGCTCTGCGGCGTCACCTGGACAATCTCGCGGCCATCTCGGCGCGCCTTCACGAGCAAGGGACTCATGGCGAACACCCCTCCACGATGCGCTTCAGGGTCTCGTAGCCCTTCTTCGCATAGGCGTAGCTGGGGGCGACCGCCGGGTCCTGCTCGGCTTCCACCACCAGCCAGCCCTCGTAGCCCCCCGCGTGCAGTGCGGCCAGCACCGCGCCGAAGTCGATCACGCCGTCGCCTGGCACGGTGAAGGTGCCGTTGATCACACCCCGGAGGAACGACCAACCATCATTGCGCGCCTGCGCCACCACCGCCGGCCGCACATCCTTGCAATGCACGTGGACCACCCGATGCAGGTGCCGCTTCAGCAACGGCAGCGGATCCATCGCCCCGCCGTAGTAGGCATGGCCCGTGTCGAACAGCAAGCCCACCGCCGGGCCAGTGACCGACATCAGCCGATCCACATCGTCGGGCGATTCCACATACGCCCCCATGTGGTGGTGGTAGGCCAGCGTGAGCCCGTATGTCAGCTGCAGATGCTCGGCGAAGGCGTTGAGCCGCTGGCCGTAGCGCTGCCACTGGTCTTCCGTGGTGAAGCGAGGCCGCTTGCCCAGCGGCGTGTCGATCTGGCCCTGGATCGAGCCGGCCACTTCGCCATAGACCACCACGCCGCAGCCTTGGGCCTGCAGCTTGGCCATGTGCGCCACGCAGCGTTCGATCTCGTTGTCCACCGTGCCTTCAGCCAGCTGGCCCGAATACCAGCCAGACACACAGGCCACGCCGAACTCGGCCAGCTTGGCCTTCAGCGCCTGAGGATCCTTCGGAAACTTGTTGCCGAGCTCGAAGCCTTCATAGCCGATCTCGGCGCCCTCTCGCAAAGCCGTTTCGAGCGGGGTTTCGCCGCCGAGTGCGGGCAGGTCGTCGTTGCTCCAGGAGATCGGATTGATGCCGATGCGTACGTTCCAGGGTTTGGCCATGTCGGGTGTTTCAGGGGCGTTGATGTTGCTTGGCGGCCAGATAGGCCGCACGGGCGTCGTTCACGTCGTGGCGGGTTGAAACCTCGGGCACCGCCACCTCCCACCAGCAGCCGCCTTCCGCGGTGGTTCGCTCGGCGGTGGTGTCGATGACGATGACCTGGGTGCGTGTCGCCGCGCGCGCGGCGGCCATGGCGGCCTTGAGTTCGTCGAGGCTGGCTGCGTGCACCGCGTCAGCCCCCATCGACCGCGCGTGGGCGGCAAAGTCGATGCGCGGCACCTCGCCGCCTTCGGGCACGCAGTCGTCGAGCAGGTTGTTGAAGCGGGCGCCGCCGGTCGCGCGCTGCAAGCGGTGAATGCAGCCGAAGCCGCGGTTGTCCAGCACCACGACGATCAGCTTGCGGCCCAGCATCACCGAGGTCGCGATCTCCGAGTTCATCATCATGTAGGAGCCATCGCCCACCATCACGATGACCTCTTGATCGGGGCAGGCCATCTTCACGCCCAGCCCTCCGGCGATTTCGTAGCCCATGCACGAATAGCCGTACTCGACGTGATACCCGCCAGGCGAAGCCACGCGCCAGAGCTTGTGCAGCTCGGCAGGCAAGGTGCCGGCGGCACACACGACGATGTCACCACGCGGTGAATCGGCTGCCGAATCCCGCACCGCCCCGATCACTTCAGCGTCGTAGGGCAGCGCGTCTGCGGGAACGGCGGTGGTGAGTTCAGTGACACGTTCGCGCCAGCCATCACTCAGCATCACCGCCCGCTGGCTCCAGCCGGGGTCGGATCGCCAGCCCTCGACCAGCGGCTGCATCTGTCCAAGCGCCACGCGCGCGTCGGCGACCAACGGCGTGCCGTGCCACTTCTGTGCATCCAGCGCCTGCACATTCAGGCCCAGCACCTGGGCCTGCCCGAACAAGGACCGCGACCCGGTGCTGAAGTCCTGCAGCCGCGTGCCGATCGCCAGCACCACGTCGGCCTCGCGCGCCAGTGCGTTGGCAGCAGGCGAACCAGTGACACCGAGAGCGCCGGCATACAGCGGGTGATCCCAGGCCAGCGAGCCCTTGCCCGCCTGCGTCTCAACCACCGGCACCCGGTGCGCCTCGGCAAAGCGTTGCAGCAATGAATCGGCCTGCGCGTAGAGAACACCACCACCTGCCACGATCAGCGGCCGCCTGGCACCGCGCAGCATCGCGGCGGCCCGCGCCAGCTCGTGGGCATCCGGGCCTGGCCGCCGGATGTGGACCGGCGGCGGTGCGAGGAAGCTCTCAGGGCAGTCGAAGGCCATCGTCTGGACATCCTGCGGCAGGGCCAGGCAGACGGGGCCGCACAGCGCGGGGTCGGTCATCACCTGGAGGGCGCGCGGCAGCGCCGTCAGGATCTGCTCGGGCCGTGTGAGGCGATCGAAGTAGCGGACGACGGGGCGGAACGCGTCGTTCACACTGAGATCGCCCGCCTGGAAGTCTTCCAGCTGTTGCAGCACCGGGTCGGGCGCGCGCGAGGCGAACACGTCGCCGGGCAACAGCAGCACGGGCAGCCGATTCACATGGGCCAGTGCGGCAGCCGTGACCAGGTTGGTAGCGCCGGGCCCGATGGACGTGGTGACCGCCATCGCCCGGCGACGCATGCGCGCCTTGGCATAGGCGATGGCCGCATGCGCCATGCCTTGTTCGTTGTGCGCCCGATAGGTCGGCAGCACCTGACGCTCGGCATACAAGGCTTCACCCAGCCCTGCGACATTGCCATGGCCGAAGATCGACCAGACACCGCCGAAGTAGGCGTGCAACGATCCGTCTTCCTCTTCGATGCGCAGGGCGGCCAGATGCCGCACCAGCGCCTGCGCCATCGTCAAGCGCACCGTCTTCATCGTGCTTCCCCCGCATGGCCCGCGCGGCTGGCTCGCCAGGCGTCGACCAGGGAGCCGAAATTGGCCGCCACGTCGTCGATCAAGCCGGCATCGTCCAGCTGGCCCTTCAACCAACGCAGGCTCGCGTCAGCCCACAGCGTGCGGCCCACCATGAAACCCTTGACCACCGGGCTGCGCGCCTCGGCAAAGCCGCGTGCCAGCTCCGCCGCGGGCTGGTTCAGCCCCAGGATCACTGCGCCGCGACACTGCGGGTCGCGCTCGTCGATCATGGCCTGCAGCGCATCCCATGACGCTGCGGCCATCGGTGCCAGCTTCCACCACTCGGGCTTGAAGCCCAGGTTGTAGAAGCGTTTGATCGCGCGCAAGACGGCCTCGTCGGCGTTCGGCGTGTCGCGCGGGGGGATCACCTCCAACAGCAGCTCATGGCCGCTGGCCCGCGTCGCCTCCCACAGGTGGCGCAGCTGCATTTCCTGCTCGAGCCGCAGCGGTGAGGCATCGTCGGGCTGGTAGTGCAGCAGGCATTTCACGGTGTGTTCGGCCGGCCAGTGCAGCAATTGCGATGCGATCGAAGGCCCTTGGTCGAAGCGCAGCGGGCGTGAACCCGGCAGCTCGACGGGGCGGCCGACCCACCAGCCACGGCCTGTCGCGCGGTGCAGCGCATCTTCGCCATAGGTGCCATCGATCAACACGCCCAGCCGGCCATGCAGCCCGCGTTCGCTCTCGACGCGCTCGACCACTTGAACCAGACGTTGCTTGAGCTGGGGCAGCCGCGCTTCGTCGGCCCCCGCCTGACGCGCCAGATCGTAGAACTGGCTGCGGTGGTCGAACGCCATCACGCACAACTCATTCCACGGCGTGCGCGGCACGGTGGTGCGGTGCAGATGGGCCAGACGGGTATCGGCGTCAACCCGCGGCGAGCGCGCACCGCTGAACCAGTGCGTCAACTCCTGCCGCGTGGGCATGGCCGGCGCGCAGGCGTGGCGGGAGACGACGATGGCACCGCAGGCGTTGGCCCAACGCGCCGCCTGCTCGAAGCCCTCCCCCTGCAGCAGGCCGGTCAGCAGTCCGGCGGCAAAGGCATCCCCGGCGCCCAGCACGTTGAGCACCTCCACCCGCTCACCGGCCACGGTGAGCGCATCGTCGATCCGCTCGGGCACCTCGTCAGGAATGAAGCTGCAACCGGCGGCGCCACGCTTGACCACCAACGCCGCGGACGTCACACCCCGCACCAGCTTCAGCGAGGCGATCAGATCACCCGGCACGCCCCCCGCGATGAGAAACTCTTCTTCGGTGCCAATCAGCAGATCGAACTCGGGCAACAGCTTCTGCAACTGCGCGGTGACACTGGCATCGGCCACGAAGCGCTTCTCGCCCTCACCGCGACCCGTCAATCCCCACAGCACCGGGCGGTAGTCGATGTCGAGCACCCGCACCGTGCCATGCCGGCGCGCGTACCCCAGGGCGGTCAGCGAAGCCTCCCGCACCGTCGGCGTGGACAGGTGGGTGCCGGTGATCAGCAGGGCCCGGCAGTCCGCGATGAAGTCTTCGCGGATCAGCGAGGCATCGAGCGCCATGTCTGCGCAGTTCTCGCGGTAGAACAACAGCGGGAAGGTATCGCGGTCTTTCAGGCCCAGCAGCACCAGCGCGGTCAGGCGCTGGGGGTCGACCTGCACCATGCTCGTGTCGCAGCCTTCACGCTGCAATGTACGTGTCAGGAAGCGGCCCATCTGCTCGTCGCCGACGCGCGAGATCATCGCGGAGCGCAGCCCCAGGCGGGCGGCGCCGAAGGCGATGTTGGCCGAGCTGCCCCCCAGGTATTTGGCGAAGCTGCTCGCGTCCTCCAGCGAGCAGCCCACCTGCTGGGCATACAGGTCCACCGCCAGCCGGCCCAGGCAGGCCAGATCGAAGCGGCGTGGGCCGGGAAAGTTCAACGCCGACGCCATCAGATCGTCACCCCTTCGAGTTCCTGCATGAGTGTGTGCATCTCGTCTCCTCCGGCCATCATGTCCAGCACTTCGTTCTTGGCCACATCCTGCTTGGCATAGGTGCCCAGCGATTGGCCGCGGTTCAACAGCGTGAAGCTGTCGCCAATCGGGTAGGCGTGGTTCACGTTGTGGGTGATGAAGATCACCGAGATGCCGCGTTCGCGCGCCTTGTTGATCAGCTTGAGCACATTGACGCTTTGCTTCACGCCGAGCGCGGCGGTGGGTTCGTCCAGGATCAGCACCCGGGCTCCGAAGTGAATCGCCCGCGCGATCGCCAGGCATTGCTTCTCGCCGCCAGACATCGTGCCGATGATCTGGTCGGCATCGCGCACCTTGATGCCCATCTCGGCCAGACGCTCGGCGGCGGTTCGCGCGGCCAGCGCGTGGTCCATGACCGGCAGCACGCCGAACAGCTTGCGAACCGGTTCGCGGCCCATGAAGAAGTTGCGTGCCACGCTCATCATGGGCACCAGAGCCAGGTCCTGGTAGACGGTGGCGATGCCGCGATCGAGCGCCTCTCGCGGCGAGCCGAATGCAACCGGATCACCATCGACCAGGTACTGCCCCTTGTCAGGCCGATGCACGCCAGCCAGCGTCTTGATCAACGTGGACTTGCCGGCGCCGTTGTCACCGAGCAGGCAATGCACCTCGCCCTTCTTCAAGCGCAGCGTCACGCCATTGAGCGCGATGACCGGGCCGAAGAACTTGCTGATGTTCTCGAGCTGAAGAATGAAGTCGCTCACGTTCGCGGCCCTCTCAGCGTCGACCCAGCGCGACACGGCGCCGGATGTAGTTGTTGAACAGCACCGCCGCCAGCAGCATCCCGCCCAGGAACACGCGGTACCAGTTGTTGTCGATGCTGGTGTAGCCGATGCCGATCTGCACCACACCGAAGATCAGCGCGCCCAGGGAGGCCCCGATGACCGAGCCGTAGCCACCGGTCAGCAGGCAGCCCCCGATCACCGCGGCGATGATGGCTTCGAATTCTTTCTGCAGGCCACGGTCGGCCGCCGCCGAGCCGGCATCAGCCACCTGCAGCACGGCAAACAAGGTGGAGCACGCGGCCATCAGCACGAAGAGAGTGATCTTCACGCGCGCCACGGGGATGCCGCAGTTCTTGGCGGCATTGGCGTCGCCGCCCACGGCGAGCACCCAATTGCCGAAGCGGCAGCGCGCCAGCGTGATGGCCCCCAGCAACGTCAGCGCCAGCCACCAGACGATGACCTTCGGGATGCCGATGGCCAAGGCGGTGCCATCGTCGCGTGCCGCCACCCAGCCCCACGCCGCCATCTGGTTGAACAAGCCCTCGCCGACATGGCCGCTGAACAGCATGGCGAACAGTGCATCCACCTGGGCCAGCTCACGCAGCGACTGGCCTTCGTTCGCACTGAGAATCGTCTTGCCGGTCAGCATGATCGAGACCGCCAGCGACAGGCCGCGCAGGATGAAGTAGAAGGCCAGCGTGACGATGAAGCTTGGCAGGCCGGTCTTCACCACCAGGTAGCCATTGAGCGCCCCCAGCGCCATGCTGAGCGCGAAGGCGAAAGTGGCCGACGCCCACAGCGGCCAGCCCCAGTACAGCGCCGGGATGGCCAGCATCATCCCGGCGAATCCGATCATCGAGCCGATCGACAGATCAAACTCGCCGCCGATCATCAGCAGGGCCGCGCCGACGGCGATCACGCCGAGAAAGGCGGCCACGGTGGCCCAGTTCACCACGCCTTCAAGGCTGAACATGCCTGAGCCGCCGGCCGTCAGGCCAAACAACACAAAGACCAGCACGGCACCGGAGAGCGAGCCGAACTCGGGGCGCCCCAGCACCGCGCGCCAGCCGCTGACGCGGCGCATGCGCTCGTCGGGGGCCGCGGCCGCGGCGGCCACGGGAGAAGTGAGGGGAACGGCACTCATATCAGGGGGATCCGCCCGCCGGGCGGCGTCGAGTGGAGGTTGCATGGCAAGGCAGGATGTGTCGGCAGCGCCCACGCAGCATGCGCGGCGCTGCCGACCTCGTCAGCGGTACTGACCCGCGTACTTCTCGACCTTGGCGATGTTGTCTTGCATGACAAAGCCTGGCCCCGACAGGATGTGCCGCTTGCCGTAGACCGGCGCCAGGCCGTATTCGTCAAAGCGAGCCTTGGTCTTCGGGTTGTTCTTGACGGCTTCGGCCACTGCCGCGCGATCGGTGGTGTTCAGCTGCTTCATCGTGGCGAGCACCGCCACCGGGATGTAGCCTTGCAGATACGGCTGCTGGTCGATGGCGAACTTGACCGAGCCGTCCTTGATGCCTTTGGAAATCTCGTCGGACATGTCGAAGCTGGCCATGTAGACCTTGCCTTTGAGGCCGGCCTTGTCGAGTGCCTTCAGGGCGGGCGCCGCCGACGTGGGGCCGAGGGCGAGCACGGCGTCGGTCTTCGGGTGCTGGCGCAGATAGGCCGAGACCTTGGCCTCGATGCCGTTCGGATCGTCGCCCGCGTCGAGCGTCGAAGCCTTGTAGTCGGCGCCGATGATCTCGGCAAAGCCGCGGCAGCGTTCGAACGAGGCCGGGTTGGTGGCGTAGTGATTGACACACAGGAAGGTCTTCACGCCCGCGGCCTGCGCCTTGTAGCCGGCGCCCCGCCCGGCCTCGTATTCAGGCTGCCCCACGTGCATCAGCGCGCCGAGCTTTTCGCTTTGCACCGTGGTGCCCGAGTTGATGGTGATCAGCGGGATCTTCTTGTCGGTGACCTTCTTGATGGCGCCTTCGAGCACGTTGAAGTCGGCGATCGTCGTGATCACGCCGTCGTAGCCCGCCGCGGCCGCCTGCTCGATCAGGCGAGCCATGTCGGCCAGATCACCGGTGGGCGGGTTGCGGTAGTCGACCTGCACGCCGAAGTCTTCGCCAGCTTGCTTGATCGAGTTCTTGATCGTGTTCCACCACGCGTCGGAATCTGGCGCGTGGCTGATCAGCACGTAGCGTCCGGCCGCCTGGGCCGAACCGGCGGCCAGCAGCGCAGCGAGCGCCAGGGTCTTCAGCAGTGCACGCTTGGTCTCGAAGGTCATCGTCGTCTCCTGTCGTCGTGATCGTTGCGCAGGCGGCAGACAGCGCCGGCCTGTGGAACTCATTCTAGGAACGATGGAAATGAAATTTCCTTAGTACAAACGTGTGGAATTTTTTTTCTGTTTTCTATAAGATGCCGTCCACGATGAAAGACGAAGATCCCGTGGCCACCGCTGCCGATGAATTCCTCGCGCGGATGGGCGCCGAGTACGACAGCCTGTCCAAGCAGCTGAAGCTGATCGCTCGCTATGTCGAGAAACACCAAGACCAGCTCGGCCTCGAACGCATCCAGGACGTGGCCGAGCGTTGCGGTGTGCAGCCCTCGGCCGTCATCCGATTCGCCAAGCATTTCGGCTTCTCGGGCTACAGCGAGATGCAGAAGCTGTTTCGCGACGGCATCCGCCAGCAACTGGCGCCAGGCCGCAACTACCAGGCCCGCATCCGCGACGTGATCGAACACGCGCAAGGCCCGCTGGCCGCGGCCGACATCGCCCACGAGTTCATCGGCGGCAGCATCGCGGGCATGCAAGAGCTGCAGCGCGACCTGCACAGCTCGACCTTCACCGACGCGGTGAACCTGCTGGCCGAAGCACAGACCGTGTGGCTCGTGGGCTCTCGCCGCTCATTTCCGGTGGCGGCCTACCTGGCCTACGCGCTGCAGCACACCGACAAGCAGATCCAGCTGGTGCATGGGCTGGGCGCCATGCAGGACGGGCAACTGCGCGGCCTGAAGCGCGGGGATGTGCTGATCGTCACCAGCTTCGCGCCCTACGCCGAAGAGTCGCTCGACGCGACGCGCGAAGCCGCCGCGAGGGGGGCTCGCATCATCGCCATCACCGACAGCCGCATGGGGCCGCTGGCCGCCGAAGCGGCCGCCGTGCTGGTGGTGCACGAAGCATCCACCTTTGGCTTCCGCGCTCTGACCAACACCATGTGCCTGGCACAGAGCCTGTTCATCGCGCTGGCCTACCAGCTCGAACTCAAGTACCGGCCTGCCCACGAGCAGGCGGACCCGCACTGACACCCCTGGAGACACCATGAAGAACGTCGCGCTGTTCGGCGCCGGCCGCATCGGCCAGATCCATGCCCACAACCTCGCCGCACTGCCCGGCGTCAAACTCGTCGCCGTGTGCGACCCCGTGGCGGAAAACGCCAGCCGGCTCGCCCAGTCGCTGGGCGCCGCGGTGTCGACGCCGGAGGCGGTCTTCGCCGATGCCTCGATCGACGTCGTCGCCATCGCCTCGCCCACCGACACCCATAGCGACCTCATCACACGCGCCGCCGCGGCCCGCAAACACATCTTCTGCGAGAAGCCCGTGGACCTGTCGGTGCAACGCGCCGAAGCCTGCGCCCGCGCGGTGGCCGAAGCCAACATCGCCTGCATGATCGGTTTTCAACGCCGCTTCGATCCCACCTTCAGCGAGGCACAACAGCGGCTCGCGCGCGGCGAGATCGGCCGGGCCGAGATGCTGGTCGTCACCAGCCGAGACCCGGGGGCCCCGCCGGCGCAGTACCTCAAAGGCTCGGGCGGCATCTTCCGCGACATGCTGATCCACGACTTCGATGTCTTCCGATGGATTCTTGGTGCCGACGGCGACGAGGCCGTGTGGCTCAGCGCCACCGGGTCCTGCCAGGTCGACCCGGCGATCGGTGAGATCGGCGACATCGACAGCGCCGCGGTCACGCTGCGCACGCGTCAGGGCCGGCTGTGCCAGATCAACACATCCAGGCGCGCCGCCTACGGCTACGACCAGCGCTTCGAGGTGCTGGGCAGCACGGGCCTGCTCGCGTGCGGCAACCATCGGCCGACCGAGGTGCAGCAATGGGATGCCAACGGTGTGAAGAGCGACCTGCCGGAGCACTTCTTCCTGCAGCGCTACCGCGAGGCTTACCGGCTCGAACTGGCCCACTTCTTCGATCGCCTGCAATCGGGTGCCGCCTTCCGCACCACCATCGCTGATGGCGTGGCCGCGCAGAAGCTGGCCGACGCGGCGACCGCCTCGTGGCAGAGTGGCCAGGCGGTCTCGCTGTGAAACCGGTGCGCATCGGCATCGCCGGCCTCGGCCGGCTCGGACGCCGCCATGCCGAGAACCTGGCCTGGCGCATCCGTGGCGCGCACCTCGTGGGCGCCTGCAGCCCTGTCGAAGCCGAGCTGCAAGCCGCGCAGGCCGACTTCGGCATCGAGCGGTTGTACGCGAGCTTCGACGCTTTCGTGCACGACCCCGAGATCGACGCGGTGGTGCTCGTCACACCCACCGCACTGCATGCCGACCAGGTGATCGCGGCACTCGAAGCCGGCAAGCATGTGTTTGTCGAGAAGCCTCTGGCGCTGAGCGTGGCCGACTGCGAACGCGTGCAGGCGGTGGCGCAGCACCACGCCGATCGGGTGGCCATGGTGGGCTTCGTGCGCCGATTCGACCCCAGCTATGCGAATGCCATGGCAGAAGTGAAAGGCGGCCGCGTGGGCAAGCCATTCCTCGTCCGATCGCAAACCTGTGATCTCAACGACGAGAGCGGCTTCTTCGTGCGTTTCGCCGAAAGTTCTGGCGGCCTCTTCATGGACTGCAGCGTGCACGACATCGACCTCGCACGCTGGATGCTGGGTTCACCGCGCGCCATCCGCGCTTTCGCCACCGGCACCATCGCGCTGCACGAAGGGCTGGCGCAGCACGCCGACGTGGACAACGGCCTGGCCATTGTTGAATTCGAAGGCGGCGCACGCGCGGTGTTCTACGCCTCGCGCACCTTTGCGCATGGCCACGAAACCCAGACCGAGGTGATCGGGACGGCGGGCAAGCTGCTGGTGGGCCACGGCGCAGCGCGAGACCGGGTGGTGCTCAGCGACGCCCACGGCGTTCGGCATCGCGCGGTGGCCGATTTCTTCGAGCGCTTCAGCGAGGCCTTCGAACGCGAGTTGCAGGCCTTCGTGGCCGCGTGTGCAGGCGGCCCGTCCGTCCCCTTGACGCTGGCCGATGCGACCGAGGCCACTCGCATCGGCGCGGCGATCACCCGTTCGCTGCGCAGCGGATGGCCCGAGGCCGTTTAAGCGCGCACCCAGGGCCCGCCGCTCACCAGCGCGTGGGCGGCGGCGTGCCGTGGCCGGTCCAGCGCTCCACCACGGTGGCGAGCAGCGCGGCACTGATCGGCTTGGTGACGAAGTCGTCCATCCCCGCATCGATGCAGCGTTGCCGGTCGCCTGCCAGCGCATCCGCCGTCACCGCCACGATCGGCGTGTACATCCCTCGCAGCGCTTCGTCTTCACGGATGCGGCGGGTGGCCTCGTAGCCGTCCATCGCCGGCATGTGCAAGTCCATCAGGATGAGGTCGAAGCGTCCGTTCTCTGCCGCCACGCAGGCGGCCGCGCCATTGCCCACGATCTCGACGGTGCAGCCCAGCTTGGCGAGCATGTTCTCGACCACCAGTTGATTCACCGCGTCGTCCTCCGCCAGCAGCACCCGCGCCCGGATGGCCTTGGTGCCCGAGAACGCCGACGTGGTCGTCGAAACCTGGGCCTCGTTCACCCCTTCTTTCACCGGCGCGGCCGCCAGCGGCAACACCAGGTCGAACCAGAAGGTGGAACCTTCACCGGGCCGGCTGGCCACACCCACCTGGCCGTTCATCAGCTCCACCAGGTGCTTCACGATCGCCAGGCCCAGGCCCGAGCCACCGTAGCGGCGGGTGCTGGAGTTGTCGGCCTGGGTGAACGACTCGAACACGAGGTCGATCTGGTCCTCGGCGATGCCGATACCCGAGTCACGCACCGCAAAGCGCAGGCCCACACCGTCAGGGCCGTCTGGCCGCCGGCTCACTTCCAGCGACACACTGCCCCGCTCGGTGAACTTCACCGCGTTGTGCAGCAGGTTCACCAGCAACTGCCGAAGCCGGATCGGGTCGCATTCGACATGCTGGGGAATGTCGGCGGGCACGAGGCAGCTCAGCTTGATGGGCTTGTCGCGGGCTGCCACACGCATCAGATCGACCGCTTCATGAGCCAACGCGCGCACATCCACGCTCGTCGGGTGCAGCACCAGCTTGCGCGCCTCGATGCGAGACAGATCCAGCACATCGTCGATCAACGCCAGCAGCACCATCGCCGATCGGTGCGCCGTCTTGGCATAACGCTGCTGGTCTGCTGACAGACCCGAGCCGAGCAGCAGCTCGGTCGTGCCGAGAATGCCGTTCATCGGCGTGCGGATCTCGTGGCTCACCACCGCCAGGAACTGCGACTTGGCCTGGCTGGCCTGCTCCGCCTGGCGCCGCGCCAGATCGAGCTCGACCGTCTGCACCTCCAGCGTTCGCGTCTCGTGCTCGAGCCGTTCGACCAGGTTGCGCGCGGCATGCACCGCCGTGCGCAGCCTGTCGCGCAGGCGCTCAATGACCAGGCCAGTGACGGCCAGGTAGGCCCCCATCAGGTACATCGTGGCCACGATGGCCAGCCGGTCGTTCCACTCGGCCACCACGGCGCCTTGAGCCAGCATGACGACCGAATAGCCAGCGTAAGCGGCACAGATGACGTGGTTGAAGTACAGCGCGCGGCGAAAGCCGAAGCCCACCTGATCGGCCACGCGCACGAGCAGAAAGTAGGCGAAGAACAGGTTCGTCTGCTCGAAGTAGTAGAGGTGCGGCAGCCACACCAGCACATCCAGATGGAACAGCAGGTGGCTGAGGTCGAGCTGGCCGATGCGCTGGTAGCCCCATCGCAGCAACGCCCAGGACATGGCCGCATACGACAGGCTGCCGACGATCAGGCCGATCGCCGGCAGCAGCGGCAGCAATGAAGGGTGGTGCAGGTGTTGCACCACCGTCATCAAAGCGATGATGACGAAGCCCACGGCACGGACGGCCGGAATCTGCACGGTGTAAAGCCGGCGCGCGTTCTCGGCCTTGCGTGCTCCCAGCATCGCTTCATCGAGCGTGAAGCTGGACTCGAAGGGGGGCGTCTCTCCGGGCGGATCCACGTCGACTCGGCAGTGGGGTTATTGGCCCATGGTACGACGAACCGCCCGAAGTCTGCAGATTGTCACTTCCAGTCTGGCGAAGTGACGATCGTCGCCCGGAGCCTCAGCGGTCGACGCGCCCAGGCAGGGTGAGCTTGCCCGATGCCACCTTGAAGACATCGACGACACACAGCAAAGGCTGGTGCATGCTGGCGTGAACACGCAGCGCGGCGGTGACGGCATCGAACGACGCCGCCTGCACGAGCCCGATGTCGTCGAACGGCACCTGCACCTCCAGCGACGGGCCGTCAAACCTCGGTGCCCAGCCGGGGCTGTCGATCAGCAGCGGCAGGCCGGGCCAGGTCTTGGGCAACTTCGGTGTGGTGCCGGGCGGAATGTCGACCACCTTGAGAGCCCCGGGGCCGCAGGCATCATCAGGCTGCAGCACCACCCAGTGCGAATGCCATGCCCCCAGCGGCGCAGGGAACAAGGGCGTGTCGTCGAAATCAGGATGCGAGGTGACCGCCAGCGCCAGCGTGCCGCTGCGGGGCTCAAAGCCCACCGCGGCAGGATCGATGGTGGTGGGCCACACATACGAGTGCACCGTGCTGCCCGCGAGTTGCCCGGTCGCCGCCGGTTTGATGGCACCCGCCTGCCCTGCCACGTGCATGTGGAAGATGGCGACGCGGCCCTTGGTGGTGATGCGGGCATGCAAGATGTCGTGCGCCGGCTTGACGGCCGCACTGCCGGCGCTCTGGATGCCGTCGGCGGGGTGATCGTGCGCATGGACGAGCGAGGCGGCAGCCAGCGCCACCGCGAGCAGGCCGGCGCGGGCCGCGCGCGAACGGTGGTGTGACGAGTGGTGTCGCGACTGGTGTGGCGAAAGGCGGAAGTGGTTCATGGTGGTCGATGTCGAGAGTGGCTTTGAACGTGCTGTCAGCACCCCGCCAGTCTGGAATCGGCCCTTTCCAGGAACGCCACAGTTCGTCGCTGTGTCGTACCCGATCGTCCACGCCGCGGGCCGCGGCGTCTACAGGCGTCTCAATGCAGCAGCCGATCGCGGGCGTGCCTCATCCCAGCGGTCGCGCGCCTGCATCCACCAGTAGGTGGCCTGCGTGGCCAGCCGCCCGAGCGGCCCGCCCGCCCAGCGCAGCGGAAACGCCTGGTAGCGCCGCCACTCATCGTCGCCTTCGGTGATGGCCCGGGCCAGCAGCAAGGCACCGCCTGCGGTTTGCCCAACCCCGTGGCCGCCATAGGCAGAAGACATCCACAGGCCCGGCTCCAACTGGCCGATGAATGGCATCTTGTGAACGGCGTAGCCCATGATGCCCGGCCAGGCGAACGCGATCTTCACGCCGCCGTGCTCACGCAACTGAGGAAAGACCGCCAGGATGTGCTCGCGCATCAGATGGCGCAGACGGCGAGGCTCGCGCGTGTCGGTGGTGATGCGCCCCCCCCAGAGCAGGCGGTCTCCATCCACCACCCGGAAGTAGTCGCATGCGCGGCGGGTGTCGGTGATGGCACCGGGCCAGCGCACGCACTCGGCCAACCGGGGGCCCAGCGGCTCAGTGACCGCCACATAGGTGGCCACCGGCAACACCGAACGTGCCAGGGGCCCATGCAGCGCGCCGAGGTCGGCGTTGCCGGCCAGCACCAGCTCGGCCGCTTCGACGCTGCCCTTGGCGGTGCGGGCCACCCAGGCCGCGCCATGCCGCTCGATCGACCGCACGGCACTTCCCTCGAAGATCTGGCCGTTGCGGCGGGTGATGTCCGCCGCCAGCGCCAGCGCGAAGTTCAAGGGGTGGATCTGGAACGCCTCAGGGTCGTGCACTGCCTGGTGGTAGCGCGAGGTCGTCATCTGCGCCTGCACCTGGGCCACGCTCCAGGGCTCGAACGATGCCCCCAGTTGCTGCGCCAGCGCCCGCACTTCGTCATCGAAACCGGGGCCCTGCGCGGTGCGGCAGCAAGTGAGCTGCCCGCGGCCCATCAAGATGTCCGGCCGTTGCAGCTCATCGATCGCCTGCTGCACCAGTTGCACGCCCGCCCGGCTGTGCTCGAACAGGCGCCGCGCCGCGTCGGCGCCCAGTTGCCGGATGAGCGCGGCCGAGTCTTCCGCAAAGCCCGGGCTGACGAAGCCGCCATTGCGCCCGGAGGCTCCCCAGCCGACGCGCTGGCGCTCCAGCAGCGCCACGCGCCGCCCCTTCGAGACCAGCAACCGCGCCAGATGCAGGCCCGCGAAGCCACCGCCCACGATGGCCACATCGGCACGGAGCTTCCCCTTGAGCACGGGCCAGCCCTCGGTGTGGGTGCGCGTGGCGGCGTACCAACTGGCGGGGTAGTGGGCGATGAGCTCGGGCGTCGACATACCCCAATTTTCCGGCCCACACCACCGAATTTTTCTCATCAGATGACCAGCGGACACCCGAGCCCGCCTGGGCGGCGCCCTTCCCAGCCCAGCCGGGCCCGGCAGCAGGCCCGCGGGGCACATGGCGTGCCCGACCGGGCGCCTTGCCGGGCCGGTTAGCCCGGTGTGCGGCCTGTTCTTTCGCAGACCACACCCGCGTGCGCCGGCGCAGACTGCCGCCAGGCCACGCCGGTCGTCTCTGGCGCCCTTCGTCTTCTTTCGCCGCGCCCCCACCGATTCCACCCATGACCCTCTGGCACAAACTTCTGAAACTCGGGCGTCAGCACCCACGCGCGGCCGGCGTCGCGGGCACGGTGTTGTTGGCCCTGGCGGGCTTGGCATGGCTGTGGCAACACGCCGCGCTCGACACCCGAACACGCAAAGACGCGGCGGCGCTGGCCTTCGAGCAAGACCCCGACGCTTGGCTGGGCCAGCCCAGGCCGGTGTCCGATTTCGCCCAGGCGGCCCACACTGGCCAGTTGAAGTCGGTGGGCATCGCCAACGGCAAGACGGGCCTGGTGCTGTACACCCTGGCAAGCGGAGACAAGGCCAGCACGGTGGTGCCGGGCTGCTCCGCGCTCGGCTGCGCCGGCACCGTGCTGGACGGGATCGGCGAGCGCAGCGTCGCCGCCGGTTTCACGCTGGTGGGCATCGATGTGGACGGCCGCAGCACCAGCCAGCGCACGCTGGGCGCCGTCGAATCCGCCACCCCGCCGCTGTTGTTGATGCTGGTGATCGGCGGTGGATTGCTGCTGCTGACCCGCCTGCAGACGCAGGCCGGCCAGCACGCCAGCACGTTGGCGACGCGACCGCAGACACAGTTCGCCGACGCCATCGGCAACGACGAGGCCAAAGCCGCCCTGAACCGGGTGAAGGCTTTCCTGCACGATCCCGCCCAGTACGCCAAGCTCGGCGCTGCGGCACCGCGAGGTGTGCTGCTGGTGGGCCCGCCCGGCACTGGCAAGACCTTGCTCGCCAAGGCGCTGGCTGGTGAAAGCCGCGCGCATTTCATCGCTGTGGATGGCTCGTACTTCACGGCCACCTATTACGGCGCTGGCGTGGCCAAGGTGAGGTCACTGTTCAAGCTGGCCCGCCAGCATGCGCCGTGCGTGCTGTTCATCGACGAGGTCGACGGCATTGGCAAGCGCGCCACCGGCGGCCCGGGCGGCGGCGCCGAGTCCGAAATGAACCGCATCATCAACCGGGTGCTGGTGGAGATGGATGGCTTCGATGCGATGGACAACGTGGTCGTGGTCGCCGCGACCAACCATGAAGAGAACATCGACGAGGCCCTGAGACGCCCCGGGCGCTTCGACATGCTGGTGCGCCTCAACAAGCCGACGCTGCCCGAGCGTCAGGCCCTGTTCGAGCTGTATCTGAGCAAGGTGAAGCATGACGGGCATGCCGATTGCGCCACCCTGGCGCGCATCGCCTCGGGCCTGTCGCCCGCGGAGATCGCCAACGTGGTCAACAAGGCGGCCTCCAACGCCGCCGAACAAGGCGCCGACAGCGTCACGCCCGACCACCTGGTTCGCGCGGTGGAGACGCATCTGCTGGGCGGCGAGGTGTCGCCGATGAAGGAGTTGCTCACCGAAGCCACCCGCCACCGCCTGGCCTACCATGAAGCCGGCCACGCTCTGGTGGGCCACTGGACCCACGCGGGGCGCATCGAACGCGTGACGATCGAACCGCGCGGCCCGGGGCTGGGGGTGACCTACATGACCCGCGACACCGAGGACCCGCTCTATGCCCAGGGTGAGTTGGTCAGCCGCCTGGCGATGATGCTGGCCGGCCGGGAAGCCGAGCTGATGGTGCTGGGCAGTGTGTCCAGCGGGGCCTCCGACGATTTGAAGCGCGCTTCCGAGCTGGCCATCCAGATGGTCGGCCAACTGGGCTTTTCCAACGCCTTCGGGTTGCTGAGCGTCGCGGGCATCCCCAAAGAGCTGCTGGGCCCCGATGTGCAGGCCAAGGTGCTCGACGAAGCCCGGCTTCTGCTGGAGCAGGCGCAAGCCACCTGCCGCGATGTGCTGACCACGCAACGGCGGCGCCTCGATGCACTGGCCCAACAGCTGTTGTGCACCGACGTGCTGTCGGGCGAACCGTTGAAGGCGCTGTTGGATGGGGCCACCGCGGCGGAGATCGATGCCGTGGCGCAGACCGACGCAGCGGCGCATGCCGATACAGCGGCGGCCCTCGCGGCGTAGCGCGCGTCGACCTTTCTTGGGCCGCCATGACAGCGCGGTGAAGCGCGGTGAAGCGCGGTGAGGCGCGGGCCGTTACACCAGCGCACAACATACGTGAACAGTTTCGTCGCCCCACTGCGCGCATGAGCTTTGCTGGCGTCGAGTGCCGCTTGCTGCGGATACTGCCACCATGTCAGACTCGCCCGCCTTCAATGGCCACGCGCCATTCACCGTCCGCCAGATCAGGCCGATCGGGTGGATGCTCGCTGCAGCGCTGCTGTGCGTGCTGCCCGGCTGCGCGACGCGACCACCGGCCACCGCGCCGGCAACCACAGCGCCATCGACCACGGCGTCGCCCACCCTTTCGCCAACTCTCCCGCCCATTCGCGAAGCGGCTGCGCCCGCGCCGCAGGAGAATCCAACCTCCATCCTTCGGCCGCTGAGTGCGGCCACGGCCACGCAACGCCCCTGTCGCGCGCACGAGCCCACGCCCTCCGAGCTGTCCAAGCAACGCAGCGCGATCGATCCGCTGCGGGTGCCCGCGGTCTACACCGAACTGTTCTACGACTCGCGCCGCGAATCCTTGACGGCGCTGAATGCGGACGGCCTGCTGCTGCGCCCCTACCAGCAGTTCGACGACGGTGACAGCGGCCTCTCGGGCTATGTGCTGAAGGACGATGCGAGCGGTCATGCGCTGATGCTGTTCAAGGGCATGGACCGGCCGTTCGCCGAGCGGGACGGTTGGGGCGGTGTGCTCACCGACCTGGGCGGCGTGCTGGCGGCGAAGTTCGGCACGGGCAACGCCCAGTTGCGGTTGGCTGACGATCTGTACACCGAAGTGCTGTGCGACGAGGCCATCCGCTCGATCGAACTGGTGGGCTATTCGATGGGCTCACCCATCGCGAACTACCTCGCGGTGAAGTACGGCGCCTATGCCGTCGTGTTTGGCGACATGGGGCTGGACGCCACGCTGCTCAAGCGCCACGCCCACGGCGACCTCCCGGCCGCGCGCGCGCTGGCCCGCTCGCATGTCGTGTCGCTGGCCCTGAACGGCGACGTGCTGGTCAAGGTGTTCGGCGTGGGCGACGTGGTGGGTTCGGTGGTGAAGCTGCCGGGCGTCCTGGTCGGTGTGCTGCACCAGCCGGAGGTCTATGCCGACGCGGCGAATGCCGCGATGCGCGAGCGCGATGCCGCTGGCAACAAGGCGATGCACGCCCAGGCGTCATCGACGATCGGTGAACCGACAGGCAGTGGCACCGACGCCACCGACCGTGGCGAGCGCGTCGTCGACGCTCACAGCGCCTCGGCCCAGCACTGAGCGGCGCTGACCGCGCGGACGAGCGCCGTCAGCTGAACAACTGCGCCAGCCTCTGGACTGCCGCCTCGGACAAGGCGCGGTCGGGCTCGACGCTTTCATTGCCGAAATCGCGCTCACCCATGGCCTGCACCAGCACGCCGTCGCGCCGCGACACCATCACCAGGTTGTGGCCGCGGTAGATGAGGTTGTAGTTCACCTCCGGCTGCGGAATCAGGCGAGCCGTCTGTCCACGTACCGGCACGATCGACGCGTCGCCAAACAGCGCCCGCGCCCCATAGCCGGTGGCGTTGACGATGGTGCGCTCGCGCAGGCCGGCGAACTGCCGGGGGTGCTCGAACTCACGGTGCTCGATCTCGCCGCCTTCGCGCAAGAAATCGTCGTACAGCAGGCGAGAGTAGACCGAGAGGTTGTAGACCATCTGCGTGTAGCGGCGCACGTGGGGCACGCGGAACGGGTGCTCGTGGGCGCGCAACGGCACCGAGCGCGGCCACAGTTCGCGGATGCGCGATTCCAGATCGGGGTAGTCAGGTTCGATGTCTTCGATCGGCGGCGGCGGCAGCGGCTGGTCGAACGGCAGGTCCGACAGCACATAGCCGTCATGCCACTCGACCGGGTCCCCCGTCAGGCCCAGCAGGCTCTGGTAGGTCTTGAACGAGGCCCGCGCCATCCACTCCCAGCGCTGCACGAACTCCGCCGTCGCATGCTCTTCGGTAGAGATGCGTGAATCGGGTGACCACACGCCCGTGGCGGCGGACGATCGCACTTCGGGCGGCCGATCCTTGGCGTAGATCTTCACCCGCAGCCCGGCACGCTGGGCCACACGCGCCATCGTCAGCCCGATAGCGCCGCAGCCCACCACCGCCACCTGCTTTTCGCGAGTGGCCAGCACCATCGGCAGCGCGAACTGGGCCGAGCCCCAGGACAGCGACCACCCACTGCCCCCGTGGCCGTAGTTGTGAACGATGGTCTTGCCGCCACGCCGTTCGGCCTCGATGCGGGGCCCCTGCGGACGGAAAGGGCGGGTGCACACCGAAATGTCGATCAACCGATCAGCCACCGCACGCACGGGCGCCAGCGCTCTGGGCGGTGCCCAGGGCGCCGACACGGAAGGCCCGGCATCGGCCCAGGCGAGACCGACAGGGGACACGGCCGCCACGGCGGCACCGCCGCGGCTGAGAAAGGTTCGGCGTTGCATGGGGCGCACCGTGCTCGACAAAAAAGGCGCCCGATTATCCAGGCAGCTGGCGCCGCCGGTCAGCGGCATGTGTCGAAGCAGGCACGGGCCCGCAGCGCTTGCCGCTTCAGCCGGCCATTTCAGGGCGTCGGCGCACCGAAGACTTCGAGTTCTCGGTAGGGCGTGGGGCTCTCGATGCCGATGAAGCCGAACTGCCGCGCCGGCGGCTGCTTGAAGCGGAACTGGACCTGGGCCACGCCA
Source organism: Ideonella lacteola (assembly GCF_038066555.1). Taxonomy (NCBI): domain Bacteria; kingdom Pseudomonadati; phylum Pseudomonadota; class Betaproteobacteria; order Burkholderiales; family Sphaerotilaceae; genus Ideonella; species Ideonella lacteola. The sequence goes on from NZ_JBBUTG010000014.1 coordinate 39,098, forward strand.
CGGGCCATCGGTGCGCCGTCCTCGCGGGTGAGCGTGATCTGCGAAGCGCGCTCGGCCACGTTGACCAGGATGTGGTGCGCATCGGCCAGCTGATTGAACACATCGGGCGCATCGACCGACGACCACCACACCTCGTAGGCCTGGTGCGAGCGCTCGTCGCCGTTGTCCGCACTGGGCAGACCCGCGGCCGTTCGAATTCGGGTGATGTCGTAGCCGCGCGGCGCCTGGGCCGTGGCGAGCGTGAAGGTCGTGGTCGAGGTGTAGTCGGCGTCGTTCGAGAAGCCCGCCAGCGAACCGTCGTTCAACAGCGCCGGTGCGTGGCTGCCGCGGTAGTCGGTGGTCTTCGCACCAGCCAGGCTCGATGCGCCAGCGCGCACCAGATTCGGCTGCAGGTTCCACGGCGTGGACGACGAGGTGCTGTAGCGGTCGGCATGCTGCAGGCCCCAGAAGCGGCCGGGGTTCGGGTTCGTCGGCACCACGCCCAGCGCCATCAGCGCCTGGAACCATTGCTCCCCCATCACGGCGTAGCCTTCCGGGCCCGGGTGAATGCCGTCCGGGTTGGGGTGCGCGAGCATCGGCGTGTACATGTCGACCATCGACACGCGGTGGCCCTGAGCCTGATGACGCGCCACCAAGGCGGGAATGCGCTCGTTCAAGGCGCGGATATAGGCTTGCGTGGTGTCACTGGCCGGCGCATTGGCCGGGATGATCTGAGCCACCACCACATAGATCGACGGGTTGAAGGCCACCACCCGAGACACCAGATCATCGAGCCGGTCGACCACGCCCGGGAAGCCCTTCTTCGGGTTGCCGTAGAAGTAGTAGTTCTGCTGTGCATCGTTGGTGCCCGCGTGGATCAAGACCACCGCCGGGTCCCAGGCCTTCAACCGCTCCTCGATGGGCGGTGCATTCCAGAAGCCCTTGCCCGAGGTGATCTGCTCGATGCGATAGGCCGAATAGCCGTCTTCGTCATGGTCGACGAAATCGGCCGGGTCGCTCTGCCGCATGTTGCGCGAGCCGACGAAGTTGGGCATGCCCCAGACCGGGGTGAGCTTGTCGAACAGCGGCCGGCGGTAGCCGCCAAAACCATCGCCACCTTCGGTGATCGAATCGCCCACCGGCATGATGCGCAGCGGCGCGGGAAGGGTGGCCTGTGACCAGGCAGGAAGCGCCAGGCCCAACGTCAGGGCCAAGGTGGCGAAACAACGCATCGAGAACTCCTTGTACAACCGGTCGATGGTGCCAGACGGCGCCATCCAACGCATGTACTGCGTTGCGTCAGTTCCGTGCTGCCACCTCCAGCGCCGGATAGCTGAAGGCAAAGAAGTGACACGCATTGAGCAGGAAGTGCGCGCCAATCGCACTCTCGATGGAACGCGTGCGGGCATACGCCAGCGCATAGCCCAGACCGGCCACTCCTGCCAAGGCGATCATCCGGGGCCCACCGCCGGTATGCGCCAGTGCGAACAGGCCCGCCGACACCGCGACCGACGCGGGCACGGCCCACGGCCGGGGCCCCACCGCCGAGGCCAGCCGCTCCTGGATCACACCACGGAAGAAGGCTTCTTCCGCCACGCAGGTGAACAGCAGGTTCACGATGAGGAAGACCCAGAAGCCATCGGGACATTTGACGTCCCACCGAACGACGCCGAGCACCATGCCCAGCGCCAACGTGGCCACCGTGCCGGCCATCGCGATGAGCGCGGCCACACCCCACCGGTGCGACACGCCCGGTTGCGGGGCTCGACGGCAGAAGAGGGCCAGCAGCAGCAACCCGACCGCGCCCTTGTCGAAGTTCAGGTACTGGGTGAAGGGTTGCGCATCGGCAGACAGGCGCACACCGTCGAAGACCTTGGGGTTGTGAAAGCCCGGCACCGCATGGATCGACAGTGCGAGCGAAAGCGGCAGGACGATCACCATCCAGACGGCGCGCCACCCTCTCTGCGCCCGCGCTGCAACCACGCACAGACCCGCCAGCACGCCGAGGCCCGCTACAGCGCGTGCATCGACGATGCCGGTGAACCAAGCCGCGATGATGGCGGCGGACAACAGCACCGTCCACGACGGCAGCTCGCGGCCTTGCACGCGCCATGCCGGCAGCCACACGGCGACGACAGCCGCACCCAACAGACCATAGGCCAGGTACACAACGATCTCCCCGATTCGTGATGGCCCGCACTCGACACATCGTCGGTGCCCAGGCTCATGCGCCACATCGCCCATGAAGCCATGGGGCCACGCGCGGCGGCGCGCATTGTGCGGCAATCTTCAGCGCCTTCAGCGCCTTCAGCGCCTTCAGCGCCTACATCGTCATCGGCGCCATCAGCTCCTCGAGCACTCAAGGCGCCGGCATCGAGGCCGGTGGCGTGGGCGCGGGCACGCCACCGCCCTCACAGCTGGTCACGAAGTTGCGCTGGTCCAGCACGCTGTGCACGAAGGGCATCAAGTCGGCGTAGAGCCCCTCGACGTTGTCTCGGCCCACGTCCACACAGCGGGTGATGCGTTGAGGCACGCCCCGATCGGCGTAGGCCTGCGCGAAATACTGGCCGTAGTTCGGATCGTGCACATCGAACACGGGGCGCGCGCCCTGGCCGTCCACGGGGCATGTGGGCAGTTTGTCGACGTCGTAGATCGGCGGCGTGTTGGGGTTGTTGTCGTTGTCGAACTGCTGGTACGCGCGATTGCGGTTCTGGCTTTCGTAGCACTGGGGCTGGACAGTGCGCCCGTCCGCCTGCAGCGTCGGGCGCTGCTCGTAGGCCATGTGAACCGGCACCAGATCGTCCAGCGGCTTCAGGCGCGCCAGTTGTACCGCGCTGCCCGGGATGTTGCGGGCCACGTCGATGATGACGTCGGGGGCATCCTGGTGGTACCAGTAGCGGTACGGCTCCCCATTGGGGCCATTGGCTTGAACGAACACCGGGCCGACTTCGGATTCGAGGTAGCTGGTCTGCGCTTGCACCACGTACACCCCGCGGACGCTCGACGACTTGGAGCGCCAGTCGTTGTATTGCGGCTGCGCCGGCTCGTTCAGCAGCGCATTGAGCAGTGCGGCCGAGCCGCGGGACTGCCCCACCAGAACGATCTGATTGGGGTCGATGCCGAAGATGCGGCGGTTGAACTTCAGCCATCGCACGGCCGTCGCGATGTCATTGCTGGGCACCGGCACCTTGGTGGGCTCAGGCCATTCGGGCTTGTCCAGCCCGGCGGGCCGCTTGACGACGAAGCTGCTCAATGGGTGGCGCGACTCCAGCGATGCGAACGCCATGCCGGCGGCGAGCACCTTCATCAGCAAGGCGTCGTACAGCGCCGAGTCGACCGGGATCTCTTCGCTCGCGCCATTCGGGTGGGCGTACAGCACCAGCGGAATGGAGTCGCTGAGCGGAATGTCGGTGCGACGGTAGATGTCGATCTTGCGTGTCAGCGTCTGGCTGCCCGCATCCCAATCGGTGCCTTCGTTCCACTCCGTCCAGCTGACGGCGGCGCCGCCGTAGCAGTAGTCATCCCACTTGTCGTAGGTGAAGGCCTCCGCCGACGTGCGGGCTTGCAGCGGCGGCACGGGCGGCAGTTCCCGGGGCAAGGTGAGGCAGCCCGGCTCGCCAACCGCGTGGGCGCCGGCCGCCAGCGTGGTGGCCATCACCACCCCCATCCACCAGACGCTCAGCCGCCACATGAGGCGACGTGAACCCACGCCGCTGCATGAGGACCCATACATCTTGCACCCCCAACGACAGTGGCGGCGATTGTGCCGTCCCGCGCCGCAGGGGTGATGACACGGGCCTCACCGGTCGATGGGCTTTTCGTGCCAGGGCATCGGCGGCGGTGCACCCACGCCGCGCCCCGCCGGCGTCAACCGCCGCAATCTGCGCCGTGCTGGGCCATCGCCTCCTGGAAGCGTTGCTGCAACTGTGCCGAGCTGAGGTCTTCGCGGTGGGTGGCCACCATCCAGCTGTGCCCGAAGGGGTCGATCAGCCCGCCGGCCCGATCGCCCCAGAATTGGTCCATCAACGGCATGGTCGTCTTGCAGCCTGCCTCGATGGCACGTTGGACGACCTGGTCGCAGTCGGGCACGTAGAAGGTCACCGCAGTCGAAGTGCCTCCTACGGTGAGTGGGCTCAGCGCGCCCATCTCGGGGCGCTCTTCGGTCAGCATGAAGCTGGCGGGGCCGACCCTCAGTTGGCAGTGCACCACCGCACCGGCCGGGTCGTCCAGGCGCTCGACCACCTCGGCGCCGAAGATCCGCTGGTAGAACGCGATCGCATCGGCAGCGCCGCGGATGGTGAGGTACGGAATCGCCCCGATGGGCGGCGGAACGGCAGTGGTCTGGCTCATTGGTCGGGCTCCTGTAGAGGTTGTGCGAAGGAAACGCCCCGCGCTTCCATCTGGCACGACGAACGAGGCCTCCCGGACTCGACATCAGGCTCGACTCACTTGTAACAACGCCCCCGCTCGTCAGCCGCGGCGAACGCCCCCGCGTTGGGTCTGCAGGTGCTTCGTGACGAGCTGCACACCTTCGTGTCGCTGCTGCAGCACGTCACATCGGAAATGAACATTTGCTGACGAAAGTTGAACGATTCCAGAAGCCCCGCGGGGCAAGCTGTGGTCTCGTCGACCTAGGAAAAGAGCAGCCCCGTCGAGGGCGCCTCCGCCGTCTGGTTGGCTGTTCCCAGGAGGGATGTTGTGTTGACTCGACTCAGTGTTTCTACCGAGCGTGATGAGCAGTTCGAATTGCGCTTCGCATCGCTGTTCGACAAGGGCCGTGCCCTGTCTTTCCCATGCGACAGCCATGGTCGGGTCGACCTCGATCTGCTGAGCGACCGAGCCCGGAACAACTACTTCCTGGCCAAATCCTCCATCGGGCGCGAGTACGCATGCCCCGACGTGCGGCGCCGATAGCGCCAGCCATGACGGCGTTTCAGCCGTCGAACCGGTAGCCCTCGGCGTCGTGCAGCTCCCAGGCGCCGCCGCCGGTGAGCGCGAGCACCTGGGTGTGATGGCGCAACACCGCAGCCCGGTGGGCCACGCTGATGATGGTGGCACCACTGTCACGCAGGCGCTGGTAGAGCGCGGCTTCGCTGGCGCTGTCCAGCGCGCTGGTCGCTTCGTCGAGGATCACCATCTCAGGCTGGCGGACCAGCACCCGGCCGAAGGCGAGGCGCTGCTGCTCGCCGATCGACAGGAGCTTCTCCCAATCGTGGACGGCATCCAGCCCCCCCACTCGATCGGCCAGTTCTTCCAGCCGCACTTCGTTGAGGATCTGCAGCAAGCGCTCGTCGTCCAGGCTCGTCTGCTTGCCCGGGTAGATCAGTTGACTGCGCAGGCTGCCGTTTTGTAGGTAGGGGCGCTGCGGCAGAAAGAACACCTTGTCCAGGGGTGGGTGTTGCACCACCCCGCTGCCGGTGTGCCACAAACCGGCTATCGCGCGAAGCAGCGAACTCTTGCCACAACCGCTGACCCCGGTGATCAGCAAACCTTCCCCCGGTTTGAGCGACAGGCTGAGTTCCTTGACCAGCAAGCGCTCTGCATTCGGCGTGTAGAGCGTCATCGCATCCAGCATGAAGACATCGCCCTCTCGGTTGTCGATGCGTGAGCCGGCCGGGCTCAGCGGCGCAGGCGACGAGCCCTCTGTCTTCAACACCAGCTCCGACAACGCGTGCAGCCGCCCGATGCCGGCGACGAAGCGGCTGAGGCTCTCGAAGTTGTCGACCACCAACGCCACCGCGCTGAGCACCGCGGTGAATGCGCCAGCAGCTTGCACCGCGCGGCCCACCTCCAGCTCGCCCGACAACACGCCTTCAGCCAGGATCACGCTGGGAACCACGAGGGTCAGCTGGCTGAAGGCACGCTGAAACAGGTTCAAGGAGCGCTGCTTCTTGATGAGCGCGGCATAGTTGCTGAACACCTCATCGAACCGGCTCTCGATCAGCTGCCGCTCTTGCGGCTCGCCGCGATAGAACGCGATCGACTCGGCGTTTTCACGCACCCGCATCAGGCTGAAGCGGAAATCGGCCTCACGACGCAGCTGCCAGAAGTTCAGCCGGATCAGCGGCGATCCGAACACCCACAAGGCCACCACCGTGCCCACCGTGGCATACACCGCGAGAAACGCCACCAGCGTGTGCGAGATCGACCACAACACGGCGCTGAACGCCACCAGCTGCATCGCCGAGCCGAGGAAGATCAACAGGAAGTGGATGGACCGGCCCGTGAAGGTGTTGATGTCTTCGCTGATGCGCTGGTCGGGGTTGTCGATGTCGCCGCTGCTGTTGAGCTCGTAGTACTTGCGGCCGTTCAAGTAGCCATCGAGAAAGCGCCCAGTGAGCCACCGCCGCCAGTGGTTGGCGAAGGCATCGCGCATGTAGTAGTAAAAGGCGTAGATCGGCACCGCGAACGCCAGCACGAGCAGGCACATGCGCACGGCTTGCCAGAAGCGCGGGCCATCCTTGGCCGACAGCGCCGAGGTCATTTCGCCAGCCTGATCGTTGAGCATCACGGCGAACTGCGTTTCGCCGAGCATCAACACGATCAACAAGGCCAGCAGGCCCCACGCAGACTTCTTCTTGTCACCCAGCCAATACGGTTTCGCCACCGCCATGAACTGCCGCCACGCAGCCATCGACAGCTTGGGCGGACGGGGCAGCCGGCGCCTCGCCGGTCCAGGCACAGGGCTTTTCGCAGGGTCGGTTGGGGCAGCTTGCGCCGCGGTCGTGGAAGTGGACATCGGCTCGCCTGGATCGGCCCCGTGTATCGCGGCGACATCGCCACGGGCATCCTAAGGTCGCGCCCCCTCCCCTCATGTCAGACGACGCCGCTCGGACTTGTCCGATGTCAAGCGGCAAGCCGGCAATTCACCGGCTGCATCCGTGCCTGGATCATCGTTCGCCAGCTCAACCGGGCCGATTGCGCATCCAGTCCGCGGTGTCGAACAGCGACTTCTCCAGCCGCTCGCGCAGTGCCGGCTCGACGTTGCACTCGGCCATCGCCTGGTACATGCAGGCGAGCCACTGGTCGCGCTCGATCTGGCCGATGGAAAACGGCAGGTGTCGAGCGCGAAGGCGCGGGTGGCCGAAGCGTTCGATGTAGTGGTTCGGGCCACCGAGCCAACCGCAGAGGAACCAGAAAAGCTTCTGCCGCGCGCTGTGCAGGTCCGAGCCATGCACGCCGCGCAGCACGGCGTATGCCGGCTCCAGGTCCATCAGGTCGTAGAAACGGTCGACCAGGGCTTGCACGCCCTCTTCGCCACCCAGCCGTTCGAACGGCGTGGGCCCGGGCGGCGGTGCGTCGTCGTCGCTCGGCGCCATCTCGCTGGCGCTCACGCGACCATCCGGGTGGCGGCCGCCACCACCCCTTGTGCGGCGGGGCAGCCAGGGAAGGCCTCGAGCAGCAGTTGACGGCGGGTCACCGCCTCGCGCACCGTCTTGTCGGTGGCCACTTCACCCAGGAACTCGAGCTTCACCGGTGCTTCGAGGCCCGGCGTCACATAGCGGTCGACGACCTGCTGCAACTGGCCGCGGATGGTGCGGCCATCACCGGGCCGTGTCACCTGGTTCACCAGCAGGCGCAGGTCGCGCCGGCGCTGGGTGGTGGCGAGCACCTTGATGGTGGCGTAGGCGTCGGTCAAGGCGGTGGGCTCGGGCGTGGTGACGATGAGCACATCGTCGGCCAGCGACACGGTATAGAGCACCACATCCGAGATGCCGGCCCCGGTGTCGAGCAGGATGCGGTCGAACTGCGGCCGCACTTTCTCGACCACGTCGACCAGCAGGTCGCGCACCTCGGGCGTCAGCCTGGAGTATTCGACCATGCCCGAGCCCGCCAGCAGCACATGGAAGCCGCCCGGGGCCGGCACGATGGCCTGCTCCAGCGTGTTCTTGCCCGTGAACACATCGTGCAGTGTGATCTTGGGAAACAGGTTCAGCACCACATCGAGGTTGGCCAACCCCAGGTCGGCATCGAGCACGAGCACCCGTTCGCCCTGGCGCGCCAGCGCAGCGGCGAGATTGGCCGAAAGAAAGGTCTTGCCGACGCCGCCCTTGCCGCTGGTGATGGCGGTGATGTGCGCCCGTCGTGAAGAGCTGGGCGAAGGAGCCGGTGGCACCGCGGTGTTCATTCAAATTCCCCGAAGTTCGATGTGCCGAACAGCAAGCCTTTTTCTTCCGGACTGACCAGCGACACCGGCGTCGGTTCGAGGCAGGTGCGGTTGCGGCCCTCGGCCTTGGCGCGGTAGAGCTGCAAATCGGCGCGCTCCTTCCACAGGCCGGCCGTCGAGCGCACCCACTGCGGCGCATAGGCGCCCCCGACGCTGACCGTCACGCCCAGCGTCTGCGCCGGGCCGATCTTGACGATCTGCGACTCGACCTTCAGCCGCACCCGCTCAGCCACGGTTTCGCCGAAGGCCGGGGCGCAGTTGGGCAGGATGATCGCGAACTCTTCGCCGCCGATGCGTGCCGGCAGATCCATGGGGCGGACGGTGTCACGCAACACCTCGGCCACCGCTTGGATGACCAGATCGCCCACAGGATGGCCATGGCTATCGTTCACCCGCTTGAAATGGTCGATGTCCAGCAGCAGCAGCAGCGCGGGCTCGCCCGAGCGGGCCACGCGGTCGATTTCACGGCCCAGCGCGGCCTCGAAGCTGCGCCGGTTGGCCAGGCCGGTGAGGGCATCCCGGCTGGACAAATCGCACAAGGCGTCGATCAGTCCCTGCAGCCACGCCACGCTGCCGGGGGCGCCGGGCAGGGGCGGATGGCCGGACTGCGCCAACAACTGCAACGCCTGCTCCACCCGCAAGGTGGCGCGGTCGGGCGCTGGAGAGGGGGCGGAGGCGGTCACGAGTGCGTGAAATATGAGGCAGGCTGATCAAGTTTGGCGCAGTCTAGCAGTGCGGGTTTGGAGCGCACGTGCCGAAAAAGCCGGGAGAACCGGGCTCAACTCCAGCCGCCATCCAGCGCTGGGGCGATCAGACTTGCCCATGTGTCTCGTTCCGCGCCCACGGTCTGGCAACGACCTTGGGATCCCTACGCACCCATCCGCCGCCGCGCCCTAGACCACGATGAGCTCATTGCTAGACGCCCCCAGCCGCAACGGCGACAACGAAGTCATCGACCAGGAGTTCACTTTCGCGTCGGCCGACTTCGAACGCGTGCGCAAGCTGATCTACCAGCGCGCCGGCATCAGCCTGCACGATGGCAAGCGCGCGATGGTCTACAGCCGCCTGTCCCGCAGGCTGCGCGAGACCGGCCACCGCAGCTTCAAAGACTATCTGCAGTGGCTCGAAAGCGCGAGTGGGCCCTCCGGTGACCAGGAATGGCAAGAGTTCATCAATTGCCTGACCACCAACCTGACATCGTTCTTCCGTGAAGAACATCACTTTCACGTCTTTGCCGACGCATTGAAGGGCCTGAGCGGCTCGGTGCGCAACCCGCGCATCTGGTGCAACGCCGCCTCGACCGGCGAAGAGCCCTATTCGATCGTGATGGTGCTGACGGAAGTGCTGGGCTCGGGCACGGGCGCCAAGCTGCTGGCCACCGACATCGACACCAAGGTGCTGGCCACCGCGCAGCGCGGCGTCTACGCCGCCGACTCGCGCGGCCTGTCACCCGAGCGGCTGAGGAAGCACTTCATGCGGGGCACGGGCGCGAACGCCGGTTTCATCCGTGTCAAGCCCGAGCTTTCCAAGCTGATCGACTTCAAGCCGTTCAACCTGATGAGCGGGCACTGGTCGCTGGGCGAGCCCTTCGACATGGTGTTCTGCCGCAACGTGATGATCTATTTCGACCACGCCACCCAACGCAAGGTGCTGGAGCGAATCCACGCCGTGATGAAGCCGGGCAGCCTGTTGTTCGTCGGCCACTCCGAGAACTTCACCGATTCGCGAGACCTGTTCCACCTGCAGGGCAAGACGATCTACAAGCGGGTGTAGCGCCACTGCCAGCGCAACACGCCGACTCCACCGATTCCCGACCATTCAGCGAACCAGGGTCCCTCCATGGCCATCTTGCCCCAAGCATCTTCTCCCGGCGCCGCACGCTCAGCGCCACCGCCAGCGCTGGGCGCCGGCAGTGGCATCGTCGGCCGCACGCCCCGGCTGGAACGGCTGAAGGCTCAGTCGCGCAAGGCCGGAGAAGCGTCGTTCTTTTTCTACGACGCGCACTTCAAGAACGAAGCGGTGAAGGTGCTGCCGGGCGAGTACTACTGCGATTCGGAAGACCTGCTCGTGATGACCACCCTCGGCTCGTGCATCGCCGCGTGCCTGTGGGACCGCCAGGCCCGGGTTGGTGGCATGAACCACTTCATGCTGCCCGATGGCGCCGGCGACTCGGGCCGCTACGGCTCCTACGCGATGGAACTGCTGATCAACGAGATGATGAAGCGCGGCGCCTCCCGGCTGACGATGGAAGCCAAGGTGTTCGGCGGCGGCGCGGTGATCAGCGGCATGAACTCGATCAACGTCGGCGAGCGGAACACCAAGTTCGTGATGGACTTCCTGTCGACTGAACGGATTCCCATCGTCTCCAAGGATGTGCTGGATGTGTACCCCCGCAAGGTCTGCTTCCTCCCGGCCAGCGGCAAAGCCATGGTCAAACGCCTGGCTCCGGCGAACGCCGAGGCCCTGATCGCCCAGGACCGCGTGGCCGCCCAGAAGGCGGCACCGGCCAACACCGGCGGCGGCTCGATCGATCTGTTCTGATCGACGCCCTACCCGTCAAGCCAAGGAAAAAGCAAGATGGCCAAGACCCGCGTGGTGGTGGTAGACGACTCGGCACTGGTGCGAAGCCTGCTCGCCGAGATCATCAACAGACAGCCCGACATGGAGTGCATCGGCACCGCCGCGGACCCGTTCGCGGCACGCGAGATGATCCGCAACTTGAATCCCGATGTGATCACGCTGGATGTGGAGATGCCGCGCATGGACGGCATCGACTTCCTCTCCAAGCTGATGCGCCTTCGCCCGATGCCGGTGCTGATGGTGTCGACGCTGACCGAGCGCGGCGCCGAGGTGACGATGCGCGCACTTGAGCTGGGTGCGATCGACTTCGTCGCCAAGCCGAAAATCGGTGTGGCCGATGGCCTGAAGCAACTGGCCGAGGAGATCACCGACAAGATCCGCATCGCCTCGAAGGCCCACGTGAAGCGGGCGCCCGCCACGCCGGCCGCCGCCACCGCCGATGCCCCGGCGGCCGGCAAGCCAGCCGCACCGCCGCCCAGCCCGCTGGGCCGCCTGTCGACCGAGAAGATCATCTTCATCGGCGCCTCCACCGGTGGCACCGAGGCCACCAAGGAAGTGCTGATCAACCTGCCGGCCGATGCCCCGGCCGTCGTCATCACCCAGCACATGCCGCCCGGCTTCACCAAGAGCTATGCCGCACGGCTGGACACCTTGTGCAAGATCCGCGTGAAAGAGGCGGTGGACGGCGAGCGCATCCTGCCGGGCCATGCCTACATCGCACCGGGCGGCTTGCACCTGAGCGTCGAGCGATCCGGCGCGAACTACGTGGCCCGCGTGCGCGACGGCGAGCCGGTCAACCGCCACAAGCCTTCGGTGGAAGTGCTGTTCGAATCGGCCGCCCGCGTGGTGGGGCAAAACGCCTTCGGGATCATGCTCACCGGCATGGGGGGCGACGGGGCCAAGGCGATGCGCACGATGCGCGACGCCGGCAGCTACAACTACGCGCAGAACGAATCCACTTGCGTGGTCTTCGGGATGCCGCGCGAGGCCATCCAGCACGGTGCTGCGCACGAGGTGCTGCCTCTGCAGGACATCGCCCCGCATCTGATGGAGAAGCTGCGCTCGATGCACGGCGCGCTGCTGCATCGCGTGTAACGCGGCGAGAGCCGAGACGGCCGGGCGACCGGCTCCGTTCGTGTCGCCGTGCCTTGATCGCGCTCCGAGCGTCGCCCAGCCGCCTCACAACAGCGTGACGCCCGGAAGGTTCAGCAAAGACGTCTCTCGCATGATCCGCACGAACTCGGCCAGATAGGGCCGATCGGCCAGCCGCTCCGGCGTGGCTGCATACAGCCGCTCGGTCAACCCCTCGCGCCCGATGCGCTGGTGCGCCACGTAGCCGCGGTCGAGGTAACTCTTCACGGCCCACATCGGCAGCGCGGCGATGCCACGCCCGCTCGCCACCAGTTGCAGCATCGCCACCGTCAGCTCGCTCGTTCGCCGTGGCGGCGTCACGCCAGCCGGGCGCAGCACACGCCGCACCAGGTCCAGCATGTCGTCGGGCACCGGGTAGGTGATCAGTGTGTGCGGCGCGAAATCCGCCGGTTCGAGCCAGGGTTTGTCGATGAGCGCGTGACCACGCGGCAGCAAGGCCACGATCTCGAAGCTGAACAAAGGGCTGTAGACGATGCCCGGCTCGGCCTCGGTGAGCTCGGAAACGATGGCCAGCTCGGCGCGGTCCTGGTGCAGCAGGCCGACCGGATCGGCATGGAAGCCCGAGACGATGTCCAGTTCCACCTCGGGCCAGCGCGCGCGCAGCGCGTCCATCGCCGGCATCAACCAATCGAAGCAGGTGTGGCACTCCACCGCGATGCGCAGCGTGCCGGCACTGCCGCCAATGAGCCGGGCCACATCACGCTCGGCATCGCTGACCAGCGGCAGCACCGCATCGGCCAACCGCAGCAATCGCTGCCCGGCCGCCGAAAACGCCACCGGGCTGGATTTGCGCTCAAACAGCGTCGCGCCGTAGGCCTCTTCCAGGCCCTTCATCTGGTGCGAGAGCGCCGACTGCGTGAGGTTCAGCAACTGCGCCGCGCGCGAGAGATTCCCCGCCTCGCGCAAGGCCAGCAGCGTCTTCAGGTGGCGCAATTCAAGCAGCGATTGGTTCATGAATGGCGTTCAGGTTGAATCCACAAAACTTTCGCTTGAATCATAGTCCTGACTTTCCGATGATGAGAAACGATTCATTCAAGACTCGTTTCATCATGATTCAGACTCATATTCTCGGCTTTCCGCGCATCGGCGCTCAGCGCGAGCTCAAGACAGCGCTGGAACAGCACTGGCGCGGCGAGCTGGATGTCGCCGGCCTCGAAGACGTGGGCCGCCAACTGCGCCAGCATCACTGGCAGCTGCAGCGCGACGCCGGGTTGGGCTTTCTCACGGTGGGCGACTTCGCCTACTACGACCATGTGGCCAACCACATCCAGCTGTGGGGCTGCGAGCCGGCCCGCTTCGGCTTTGCCGGCCACGAGCCGGCTTTGGCGCGCCATTTCAAGATGGCCCGGGGCGTGGACGCCGACGCCACCTCGGGCCACGCGCCTTGCCAGGGCCATGCCACCTGCACGGGCACCCACGCCCTCGAAATGACCAAGTGGTTCGACACCAACTACCACTACCTCGTGCCCGAATTCGCCGCGGACACCCGCTTCTCGCTGGCCCCTGAGCGACTGCTCGGTGAGCTGGCCGAGGCGCAGGCCTTCGGGCTGCCGGTGAAACCCGTCCTGATCGGGCCTCTCACCTTTCTCTGGCTCGGCAAGTCGAAGTCAGCGGGATTCGATCGGCTGGATCTGCTGGACAGCCTGTTGCCGCTGTACGCCGACCTGCTCATTCGCATGGCGGCCGCAGGGGTGCAATGGGTACAGATCGATGAACCGATCCTTGGGTTGGATCTGCCGCCAGCGTGGACGCAAGCCTTCGAGCACGCTTATCAAGCCCTGCGCCGAGTGGATGTGTCGCTGCTGCTGACCACCTACTTTGGCGGGTTGGGTGACCACCTCGGGCTGGCCTGCCGGCTGCCGGTGGCCGGGCTGCATGTGGACGCCATCCGGGCACCGGGTGAGCTGGCCAACGTCCTGGAGACGCTGCCGCTCGATCGCGAGCTGTCGGTGGGGATCGTGGACGGACGCAACGTCTGGCGCACCGATCTGGATGCGGCCCTCGGCCAGCTGCGGACCGCGCTGGAGCGGCGCGGCGGGCGCCTGTGGCTCGCGCCGTCGTGCTCGCTGCTGCATGTGCCTTTCAGCCTCAGCGATGACACTGCGCTCGACGAGGAACTGCGCCGATGGGTGGCGGGGGCGCGCGAGAAGCTGGCCGAGCTGCAATGCCTCAAGCGTGCGCTGCTGAAGGGCGATGCTGCCGTGGCGTCAGACCTGGCCGAAGCGAGGGCGGCCATCCAATCCCGCCGCCAGAGCCCGCGGGTGCACCGGCCCGCCGTGTCCGCACGGCTGGCGCAGCTGCCCGCGCACGCCGATCGGCGCCCCAGCGCCTTCAGCCGGCGCCAGCGCCTGCAGCGTGATCGGCTGAAGCTGCCGCCGCTGCCCACGACCACGATCGGCTCATTCCCGCAGACCGCATCCATTCGCGCTGCGCGGGCGGCCCTCAAGCGGGGCACCCTCGCCACCGAGACCTACCGCGAAGCCATGCAGCAGGAAATCGCGCAGGCGGTGGCCGCCCAGGAGCAGCTGGGCCTGGACGTGCTGGTGCACGGCGAAGCCGAGCGCAACGACATGGTGGAGTACTTCGGCGAGCTGCTCGACGGCTATGCATTCAGCGCCAACGGCTGGGTGCAGTCGTACGGCTCACGATGCGTGAAGCCCCCGCTGCTGTTCGGCGACGTGCAACGGCCTGCGCCAATGACGGTGGCGTGGGCTCAGCATGCGCAAAGCCTGACGAAGCGCCCCATGAAGGGCATGCTGACGGGCCCCATCACGATGCTGCAGTGGTCGTTTGTCCGTGACGACCAGCCTCGCTCGATCACCGCCTTGCAACTCGCGCTGGCGGTGCGCGACGAGGTGCAGGACCTGGAAGCCGCGGGCATCGCCATCATCCAGGTCGACGAACCGGCCCTGCGCGAGGGGTTGCCACTGCGGCAGGCCGACTGGCCGCCGTACTTGGAATGGGCATGCCGGGCCTTCCGGGTGGCCACCAGCGGCGTTCGCGACGACACCCAGGTGCACACCCACATGTGCTACGCCGAGTTCAACGACATCCTGCCTGCCATCGCTTCGCTGGACGCCGATGTGATCACCATCGAGACCAGCCGTTCGGACATGGAGTTGCTGCGCGGATTCGGTGCCTTCCGCTACCCCAACGAGATCGGGCCGGGCGTGTACGACATCCACTCACCCCGCGTGCCCGACAGCGACGAGATGATTCGCCTGTTGCGCAAGGCGGCCGAGGTGGTGCCGGCGGAGCGTCTTTGGGTCAACCCCGACTGCGGATTGAAGACACGCACCTGGGCCGAGGCCACCGCCGCGCTGCAGCAGATGGTGCAGGCCGCGAAGCAACTGCGCGACGAGCTGGCGCAACAAGCCACCCGGGAACGCCACGTGGCGCCAGCGCTGTGATGGCGAGAAGGGCTCGGTCCTTCTGCTAAAGGAAAATTTCCTGCAAGTCGCTGAGGAAATCGAAGCCCAGGGTGGTCGGGCGAATGACCGGGCCGGACGGCCCCGACAGGGTCTCGAGCAGGCCTTTGTCGTGGGCGGTCTTCAGGCCCGCAGCGATGGCTGACGGGGGCAAACCAGTGCGTTCACCGAACAAGGCCTCTTCAAAGCCATCGCGCAGGCGAAGCACGTTGAGCATGAACTCAAAAGGCAGCGCCTTGCGCGCCACCTCGTCTTCATTCGAGCTCGCGCGGCCGGCGATCGCCTCGGCCATGTAGCGGGCCGGCTCGCGCCACTTCACGGTGCGCAGCACGCGGTGCGGAAAGCTCAGCTTGCCATGAGCGCCGGCGCCGATGCCGAGGTAATCGCCAAACTGCCAGTAGTTGAGGTTGTGCGCGCAGCGATGGCCCGGCTTCGCGTACGCCGACACCTCGTATCGCTGCAACCCGGCTTCGCCGGTGAGCTCCACCAGGCGATCCAGCATCATGGCGCTCGTGTCCTCGTCGGGCAGCACGGGTGGCCTCACTGCAAAAGCCGTGTTGGGCTCGAGTGTCAGGTGGTACAGGCTCAGGTGCGGCGGCTGAAAGCCCAGCGCCGTGCGAACATCCAACTCCAGCTCGTCCAGCGTCTGCCCGGGTAGCGCATACATCAGGTCGAGATTGAAGGTGTCGAAGGTGCTGGCGGCCTCTTCGATGGCGGCCAGCGCCTGCGCGCGGTCATGCACGCGGCCGAGCGCCTTCAACTTCTCGTCATTGAAGCTCTGGACACCGATCGACAGGCGGGTCACGCCGGCGGCGTGAAAGGCGCGGAAGCGCTCACGCTCAAAGGTGCCGGGGTTGGCTTCCATCGTGATTTCGCAGCCCGGCGCCAACGGCAGCAGCGACCGCAGATCGGACAGCAAGCGCTCAATGCCGGCGGGTGAGAACAGGCTGGGCGTGCCGCCACCGATGAACACGGTCTGCACCGTTCGGCCCCAGACCAGCGGCAGGCTGGCTTCGAGGTCGGCGCGCAATGCGTCGAGGTACTGCTGTTCCGGCAGGTCGCGATGCGGTCGGCCTGCCACGGAACCACCCTCCGGCCGCATCAAGACTGGCGCCCTCGCGGGGGCCGCCGATGCCGAAGACGTCTGGGGCCCCCGAAACTCGTGGCTGTTGAAATCGCAGTACGGGCACTTCTTCAGGCACCAGGGCAGGTGCACGTAGACCGACAGCGGTGGCGGCGCGCCGAGCCGCAGCGTGCCCGGCCGCAGGAACTTGTCAGCACTGAGAAGGTTCATCAGGGAAACTCAACCAAGGTCTCTCGTGGATCCGGCGCTGCCGGTCCGCTGCATTAACCCCGTCGGGGGCCGAGCCCGGACATGAACAGTCCAGTGGACTGTTCGTGCCTGGCGAGGGGCCGGGCCACTGGCCCGGCGCGGCCTGCAAGGCGCCGACGGGCACGGAGCTTGGGGCTCAGATTCTCCAGGCCTGGCGCATCAGCGCAAGCATCTGCGCCGCGGCGATGGCGCGATGGCTGTTGGCGTTCTTGACCTCCGAGGGCAGGTCGGCCACCGTGTTCCCGAGCGACGGGATGAACATCAGCGGGTCATAGCCGAAGCCCCCTTCGCCGCGCGGCTCGGCGAGGATCTGGCCGTTCCAGCGGCCAAAGGCGATCAGGGGCTCCGGGTCTTGCGGGCTGCGCAATGCGACCAGCGCGCAGACAAAACTCGCGCGCCGGTCGGTCTTGCCCGCCAGTTGGTCGAGCAGCAGTCGGTTGTTCGCGGCGTCCTGCGCTCGTCGCTGGGCCTCCCGGTCCATGCCGATGTCGGGTGTGAACGCGGCGAAGACGGCCGACTGCACCCCCGGCGCGCCACCCAAAGCATCCACACACAGGCCCGAATCGTCGGCGATGGCCGGCAGCCCGGTCATCGCGGACGCATGCCGCGCCTTGGCGAGCCCGTTCTCGATGAAGGTCTGGTGCGGCTCTTCGGCCTCGCTGACGCCCAACGACCCCTGGGTGACCAGCTCGATGCCCAACGGCGCGAACAGCTGACCCAGCTCGGCCAGCTTCTTCGCGTTGTTCGAAGCGAGAACGAGCCGCATGGTCAGGCCGACAAGGGGCGAGCCAGGGCGGCCGTTTGCGCGGCCGTCAGTTGCTGAATGCCCTGGGTCGCAAGCGCCAGCAGCGCGTCCATCTCTGCACGGCTGAACGCCACACCTTCGGCGGTGCCCTGCACTTCGACAAAGCCGCCACGCCCCGTCATCACGACGTTCATGTCGGTGTCGCAGCCCGAATCCTCGGTGTATTCGAGATCGAGCAGCGGCGTGCCTTCCACGATGCCCACCGACACCGCCGCCACCGAATCCAGCACCGGTGACACCGCGATCTTGCCCTGGGCCAACAACACCGACACCGCGTCCTGCGCCGCCACGTAGGCGCCGGTGATCGCGGCAGTGCGGGTGCCACCATCGGCTTGAAGCACATCGCAGTCGAGGGTGATCGTGCGCTCGCCGAGCAACTTCAGGTCGAACACGGCGCGCAGCGAGCGGCCGATCAGGCGCTGGATCTCTTGCGTGCGGCCGCTTTGCTTGCCACGGGCCGCTTCGCGATCACTGCGGGTGTGGGTGGAGCGCGGCAGCATGCCGTACTCGGCCGTGACCCAGCCCTCGCCGCTGCCCTTCTTGTGGGGCGGCACGCGCTCTTCGACGGACGCCGTGCACAGCACCCGCGTGTCACCGAACTCGATCAGCACCGAGCCCTCGGCGTGGCGGGTGAAGCCACGCGTGATGCGCAAGGGGCGCAGCGCGTCGTGGGCGCGGCCATTCGAACGTTGGAAGCTCATGGGGGTCCTTTGCAAAAGCACAACCGGCGCCATGGTGGCGCCGGTCAGGGTGTGGCGAGGCCGAAGGCCTACGAACGTTTCTTCGACGAGCGCTGGATCGCCTCGTTGATCTCTCGGATCGAGCGCTCGATCTCGGCCTCGTCCAGATCGCCCGGCGCCGTGTCGGCGAGGCTGGCCTGGATGGTCGAGGCAAACACGTCTTCTCCCAGGCTGCGGGTGGAGACGCCGGCAATCGAATCACTCTCTTCGACGGCCTCCCACTCGACAGCGAGCACGGTGACGTTGTCGCCGTGCTGGCCGCCGTTGCGCAACGCGCGCTCCACCATCTCGGGCACGCTGTCAGACAGGGCTCGGGTGGACAGCAGTTCGACGATCTCTTCGTCGGACAACTGGCTCCACAGCCCGTCCGAACAGACGATCAAGCGGTCGCCCGTCTGCAGGGTGACGGGGCCGACGGTGTCGACCACCGGCTTGCCCGGGCTGCCCAGGCAGGTGAACAGCACCGAGCGGTTGAACTTGGCATCGATCGGCACCACCTGCGACAGCGTCTGCTGCAGCTCGGTATAGGAATGGTCGCGGGTGCGAGCGATCAGGTTGCCGCCACGCACCAGGTACAGGCGCGAATCGCCACAGTGTGCCCAGAAGGCCGCGCGGCCTTGCAGCACGCAGGCAACCACTGTGGTGCGCGGTGTGTCGACCAGCCCCTTCTCGGTGGCATAGCGCAGCAGTTGATGATGACCGGCGAGGATCGAGTCCTGCAGGAAGCGCAGCGGGCTTTTCAGCGAAGGCTTGGCCTCACGCTGGAAGGCGCCGGCGAGCGTCTGCAAGGCCAGCTGGGAAGCCACTTCACCTTCAGGGTGGCCGCCCATGCCGTCCGCCAAAGCGAACAAGCCTGAATCCCGCGTGTAGCAGTAGCCCATGCGGTCTTCGTTCTTCTCGCGGCCACCCTTGCGGCTGACCTGATAGACGGAAAATTTCATCGTGCCCCGGTCTTCAGGTTCTCAATCTGCAACTTGAGGCGCTCAGTGAAGCTGAGCGAGGTATAGCGCCGTTCGGTCTCGCGTGACAACTCTTTTTGCAACGCGAAAACACTCTGGGGCCTTGAAAGCGGATCCAGCGACATGCACCACTCGGTGACCTCGATGAGGTTGTCCGAGTAGGTGTTTCGCATACGCGACATCGACAAGGTCAAACGGTCTTTGTCGATGCGCTGCGGCGCGTCGGTGGGTGGGTAGCCCTGCATGCAGGCGTAGATGCAGGCGCCGATCGCGTAGATGTCGGTCCAGGGGCCGAGCGAGCCATCGCGGCGGTACATCTCGGGTGCCGCGAAGCCCGGCGTGTACATCGGCCGGATGAAGTTGCCCTCTTTGCTGAGCACTTCGCGCGCGGCGCCGAAATCGAGCAGCACGGCCTTGTTGTCGTTCGTGATGAAGATGTTGGCGGGCTTGATGTCCAGGTGCAGCATCTTGTGCTGGTGGACGATGCGCAGGCCCTTCAGGATCTCGTCGAACAACGAGCGGATGGTCGATTCGCGAAAGACCTTTTCCTGCTTGAGGTCTCGGGCGGTGACGATGAAATCCTGCAGCGTGTCGCCCTGCAGGTAGTTCATCACCATGTAGACGGTTTCGTTCTCGCGGAAGAAATTCAGCACCGAGACGACGCTGGGATGCGAAATCTGCGCGAGTGAGCGGCCCTCTTCGAAGAAGCTCTTGAGGCCCAGCCGGTACAACGGCTGTTTTTCAGGTTTGACCCGAGGGACCAATTCACCCACTGAGCGCTCGGCGAGCGACGCGGGCAGGTATTCCTTCAGGGCAACGAGGTGGCGTTCTTCGTCTTCGGCGAGGTACACCACGCCAAAGCCGCCGGCCGCCAGTTTCTTGATGATCTGGTAGCCACCGACCACGGTGCCCGCGGGCAACGGGGCGGGTTTTGGCTTTGACATAATCAGGTTTTTGCTTGGTGCAAAAGCTTCATGCCAGTTTACAGCATGACCGGGTTCGCGAGCGCTAGTGCTGCCCCGGTGGCCGAGGGTGAAGCCCACCCTGCCGGTGTGACCGTGGAAATGCGCACGGTCAATAGCCGCTTCCTCGACATCGCATTCCGACTGCCTGACGAGCTTCGCCAGGTCGAGCCGGCGCTGCGCGAATTGCTCACCGCCGGGCTGCGGCGGGGCAAGGTCGAAGTGCGGGCTTTGGTGGGCCGCAGCGCGGACGAGGGTCTACCCTTACCCAGCACCGATCAGCTGAACCGGCTGTCGCGGCTGGAAAGCACGGTGCAAGGCTGGATGCCGCGCGCGACCGGGCTGTCGGTGCACGAGGTGCTGCAATGGTGCCGCGGCGGCGGCAGCGCGAACGCCAGCGCGGGCTTCGACGAGTTGGCCGTACAGGCCGCGCGCACGGCCATTGAGGCATTGCGAGAGGCCCGAGCACGCGAAGGTGCGCGCCTGGCGCAGATCTTGATGGAGCGCATCACCACCCTGCGCGAGCTGGCCGCTCAAGCCGAGCCCCTGGTGCCCGCCGTGGTGCAGAAGCAGCAGCAACGATTCATGGAGCGCTGGACCGAAGCCCTCGGCTCGGCAGGCGCGGGCGGCGCCGTTTCCGCCGAAGCCGCGCGCGACAGGGCGTTGAACGAAGCCGCCGCGTACGCCATCCGCATCGACGTGGCGGAAGAGCTGTCGCGCCTGAAGTCGCACCTCGACGAAATCGAGCGGCTGCTGGCCAAGGGTGGCGAGGTCGGCAAGCGGCTCGACTTCCTGATCCAGGAGCTCCACCGCGAAGCCAACACGCTGGGATCGAAATCGTCAGCGTTGGAACTGACCGGCATCTCGGTCGACATGAAGGTCGCCATCGAGCAGATGCGCGAACAGGTTCAAAACATCGAATAGCGCGTTGGCATGGAAACTCCCGGCAACCTCTTTGTCGTCGCGGCCCCCAGCGGGGCCGGCAAATCCAGCCTCGTCAAGGCGCTGCTGGAGCTGGATTCGCACCTGCAGGTGTCGGTCTCGCACACCACCCGATCGCCGCGCGGCCAGGAGCAGCACGGCCGCGAGTACTGGTTCGTCGGCAAAGACGAATTCGCACGCATGGTCGAGCGCAACGAGTTCTTCGAGTGGGCCGAGGTGCACGGCAACCGGTATGGCACCTCCCGCCCGGCCGTCGAGGCCCGCCTGATGGCAGGTGAAGATGTGGTGCTGGAGATCGACTACCAAGGGGCGTTGCAGATCAAGCAGCTGTTTCCCCACGCCGTGCTGATCTTCATCCTGCCGCCGAGCTGGGGCGAGCTGGAGCAGAGGCTGCGCCGCCGCGGTGAGGACGAGCCCGAGGTCATCGCCACGCGCATGGCCAATGCCCGCCACGAGGTCGACCAGGCCCGACATTTCGACTACGTTATAATCAACGCCCTGTTCGAGACGGCGCTTTTCGATCTGAAAACCGTCGTTCATTCGCAGCGGTTGAAATACGCGGCCCAGCGCCGCGCCAAGTCTTCTGTCTTCGCCGCGCTGAATCTCGTCTGATCCACGCGCACCAACCCTTTCGAGAGCTCTGCCATGGCCCGCATCACCGTCGAAGACTGCCTGAACAAGATCCCCAATCGTTTCCAGCTCGTGCTGGCGGCCACCTACCGCGCGCGCATGCTGAGCCAAGGCCACGCGCCGAAGGTCGAGTCGAAGAACAAGCCCAGCGTCACCGCCCTGCGCGAGATCGCCGCGGGCGAAGTCGGCGTCGAGATGCTGCGTAAGGTTCCGACCTGAGCATTCGCTCACCCCGGCCACTTCAACGGGCGCCCGCAAGGCGCCCGTTGCGTTTTCTGCGGGCTTGGCCACCGGTTGTCGCGCACTGGCGGCAGATCGCCGCCGATGTCCGCGAAAGCCCCGAGCCGCTCTGGCCGGGGGACATAGGCTAAATTCCCGGGATGGGTATTCGCTCGTTTGCCGCCGAACTGCTGCCAACCGCGCTGCAGGGTCGGCCACGCACGCCAACCCATGTCTCCCCGCCCAGCGCGGAGGTGAGCACCTTCGCCGGCTTGCAGGCCAAGCTCGGCCATCTGCCCAAGGCAGAGCTCAAGTCGGTGCGCGACGCCTACAAGTTCGCCGACGAGGCCCACCTGGGCCAGTTCCGCGCCAGCGGCGAGCCTTACATCACCCATCCGATCGCCGTCGCGGGGCTGGTGGCGGATTGGAAACTCGATTCCCAGGCCATCCAGGCCGCGTTGATGCACGACGCGATGGAGGACTGTGGCATCACCAAGACCGAGCTGATCGAGCGCTTTGGCGCCACGACCGCCGAGCTCGTCGATGGCCTCACCAAGCTGGACAAGCTGAACTTCTCCACCCGCGAAGAAGGCCAGGCTGAGTCGTTCCGCAAGATGCTGCTGGCGATGTCGCGCGATGTGCGGGTCATCCTGGTGAAGCTGGCGGACCGGCTGCACAACATGCGCACGATGAGCGCGATGAAGGCGGACAAGCGCCAGCGCATCGCCCGCGAAACGCTCGACATCTACGCCCCGATCGCCCACCGTCTCGGCCTGAACCAGGTCTACCGAGAGCTGCAGGAGCTGTCGTTCACGTACCTGTTCCCCTGGCGCCATGCGGCGCTGGAGAAGGCGGTGCAGCGCTCCCGCGGTTATCGGCGCGACATCGTGGCCCGGGTGCAAAAGGACGTGACGAAGGCCTTCGCCGATTCGCGCCTGAAGGTCGAGGTCAGCGGCCGGGAAAAGACGGTCTATTCGATCTACCGCAAGATGCGGGAGAAGCACGCCGGCTTCGCGTCAGTCAACGACATCTTCGGCTTCCGGATCGTCGTCTCGTCGCTGCCAGACTGCTACCTCGCCCTCGGGGTGCTGCATCAGCTCTACAAGCCGGTGCCTGGCCGCTTCAAGGACTACATCGCGATCCCCAAGGCCAACGGCTACCAGTCGCTGCACACCACCCTCGTCAGCCCGCTGGGCACCGCGGTGGAATTCCAGATCCGTACCGAGGCGATGCATGCCGTCGCCGAGGCCGGCATCGCGGCGCACTGGCTGTACAAGGTCGGCACCAAGGGCGGCAACCCGTCGGACGTCGCCCAGCGGCTCGGTGCCCTGTGGCTCAAGTCGCTGATCGACATCCAGGACGAAACCCGTGATGCGGGTGAGTTCCTCGAGCACGTGAAGATCGATCTCGTGCCCGACGCGGTCTACGTCTTCACGCCGATGAGCAAGATCCTCGCGCTGCCGCGCGGGGCCACGCCCGTCGACTTCGCCTACGCCATCCACTCGGACGTGGGCGATCACTGTGTCGCGGTGAAGATCAACGGCGAGCCCGCCACCCTGCGCTCTGAGCTGCGCTCGGGTGACGTGGTCGAGGTGATCACCGCGCCGAACGCCCGGCCCAACCCCGCCTGGCTGAATTTCGTGCGCACCGGCCGTGCGCGGTCGAAGATCCGCCACTACCTGAAGAACCTGGAGCAGGAAGAGTCGCAGGCGCTGGGCGAAAAGATGCTGTCGCAGGCATTGCGGCTCGAAGGACTGGCGCTGCCGCCGCTCGAACCCGCCGGGCCCGACACCATCTGGCCGGCGGTGCTGCGCTGGAGCGGCAACCGCAGCCCGGCCGAACTGATGACCGACATCGGGCTGGGCCGCAAGATCGCCACCATCGTCGCCAAGCGCATCGCGCAGGATCTGCACGAGTTGGGCCACAAGCCGGATGCGGTAACGCTCAGCCTCAACCGCTACAGCGCGCACGCCGACACCGAGACGGTGCAGGGCCTGGTGGTGATCGACGGTGCCGAGGGCGCCAGCGTGACGATGGCATCGTGCTGCCGCCCGATCCCGGGCGACCAGATCGTCGGCTACCTGGGCCGTGGCGAAGGGCTCACCGTCCACACCTCCGATTGCCAGGTCGGACAGCGCCTGTACGACCGCGACCGCGAACGCTGGATGCAGGTCGAATGGGCCGAAGAGCCCACCCGTGCTTTTGAAACCCAGCTGCAAGTGCTGCTGCACAACGGCAAGGGGGCGCTGGCCCAGGTGGCGCAGTCGGTGTCGCGATCCGAAGCGGACATCACCCACATCGACATGGGCGACGAACGGCCGGGAGAGACCGCCGACATGAAGCTCTTGGTCAGCGTTCGCGACCGGCTTCACCTGGCCGAAGTGCTGCGCACCTTGAAGCGGACGCCGGCGGTGCTCAAGGTGCAGCGGGTCAGGCCCTGAAAGGCCCGAGGCCGCGCCGCCATCACTGGGGCACCAACTCGAACGTGGCGTGGCGGGTGCCGTCGGGGGTGACGCCTGTGGCGAGGATCACGCCTTGCTTGTTGATGTCGCGAGCGCGCTCGAGCACGAAACCAGCCCCAGTCGGATCTTTGCAACCGATGTTGCCGACCAGGTTGTTCAGATCGCGCGGCGCGCCGGTGACGCCGAACCACACCATCGCACGCCAGCTTTGGTAATCAGACAGCTCGCTCGCGCCGACGATGACGTCATCGTCGTTCACCTTCAGCGCGACGCTGCCCTTGTGTCCTTTGAGCAGCCCCAGGCCATGGATGCCCTCGGCATTCCAAGCCACTGCCATGAACGAATCCTGCCCGTTGTCCTTCGTGAAGCTGCCCGATCCAACGATGGTGCCGCGGTTGCTGATCGCCGTGGCCTTCGAGCCGCCTCCGTCTGGCAGTCCCCCGAGGTCGACGAGTGTCCAGGGGTTGTCCCAGCGCACGGCGTGCTGGCCGCCACGACTGGACTTCTTCACTTCGCTCCATCCCACCACAACGCCGGCGTCGTTGACGCCCAACGCCTGGCTGACTCGCAGCGCCTGCCCATGGTGGCCACCCAGCGTCCCCAGGTCGAAAACCTTGCCCTTGCGCCACAGCGTGGCGTGCATGTTGCGGGTATCGATCGAGCTGGTGACGCCGACGATATCGCCCGTGTCGTTGACGGCCAGCGCCCGGCCCATGCCGGCCCAACTGCCTGGCGGGATCGGCAACACCTCGGCTTGACCGTTTCGCCAGATCATTGGAATCGGATCCAGGTACGAGCGCAGGATCTCCGCACCGACCACCCAACCGGCGTTGTTCACGTCGGAAACTTCATGAAACGGCAGGTCGTGTGTCGGCAGTTCCAACGGCTCTTGTCCGGGTACCCACACCGTAGCCTTGTCGACTTCTTCAAGTTCGCCAGCGTGGTAACGCGCGACGCCAGCGACCGTTCCGAGCTCGTTGATCGCCTGGCCCTCGGGGTAGTCTGAGTCGCCCTCACCCGTCCCGGTCAGGTAGACGCATTGGTAGGTGGTGGGTGTGGCGGCACCGGCCGCTGCGGCCGCCGCGGTCAGCAAAGCGACGGCAGCGACGCTCATCAGAGACTTCGGGCGACATGTCATGGTGATTCTCCAATCCGCGGCGAGGCTGGCGCGGAAAGCACAATATCCCAGAACTCACAGGCGCCAGCACCCCCTAACGTCTCAATGGGATGCAATTCTCCGGCGAAACACGACCCGCTTAGTTGTCCTTCGCGGGTGGATACTTCACCTCGATCACTTCCAGCGTCTCCACGCCGCCGGGCGTCATCAACGACACCTCGTCGCCCTCGCGGGCCTTCAGCAAGGCCCGGGCGATCGGCGCCACCCAGCTGACTTCGCCATGCAGATGGTCGGCCTCGTCGATGCCCTTGATGGTGATCGTGCGTTCCTCGCCCTTGGCGTTGGCGTAGGTGACGGTCGCGCCGAAAAAGATCTGGTCGCTGCCGTGGTGCAGTGACGGGTCGGCCACCTCGGCAATGTCCAGCCGCTTGGTGAGAAATCGGATGCGGCGATCGATCTCGCGCAAGCGCTTCTTGCCGTACAGGTAGTCACCGTTTTCCGACCGGTCGCCGTTGGAGGCCGCCCAGTGAACGATCTCCACCACCTTGGGCCGCTCCACATCGATCAGGCTCAACAGCTCCGCACGCAGCTGCGCGTAGCCGGCAGGCGTGATGTAGTTCTTCGTGCCCGCAGGCAAAGGCGGCAGGCTGGGGCCGTCTTCGTCGTCGTCGGACGCGTCGGATTCCTTGGTGAAAGCCTTGTTCATGTCGATCGCATCGAGGGCACGGCTGGCCCTCACCTCGCCCGATTTTCGCAGCGCCGCAACGCCGACAGGCCAACGAGGTTCAATCCGACCGCAACCGCCGTTGCGCCACCCGCTGCAACAGCTCAATCAACATCGCCTTCTCGGCGGCCGACAGCACCCTCAGCGCGTCGTCTTCCATGGTCAGGCCGATGTCGCGCGCACGGGTGACCAGCGCCTGCCCCGCTGGCGTGAGGCGAATCAACTGAGCCCGACGGTCGCGCTCGCTGCGCTCCCGGCGCACCCACCCCTGCTCCACCATGCGGTCCAGCGTCACCGCCAGATTGGGCGGCGACACATCGAGCGCCAACCCCAGTTGCTTCTGATTGACCTCGGCGTTGGTGTCCACCAGCACCAGGATGGAGAACTCCACCGCTTTCAGATCCAGCGGCCCCAGGCTGCGGGCAAAGCTTTTCTTCAGCTCGATGGACGCCCTCGTCGCTGCGTAGCCGACAAGGTGCATCAAGCCGCTCTGGTCGAGTGCGTCCGGATCGGCCATCAGAGTGCAGGCAGGAACGGCAGCTCGGCGCGCGCCCGCTCGACGGCCATCAGGCAGCGCGGCAGTTCACCGGCCAGGTAGTTGGCCTGGAACTGCGCGCGCTGCAGCTTGGCTTCGTAGAAGGCCCGGTCTGGCGCGCCCCCGGCCAGCGCAGCGCGCGCAGCGGCCTCGCTGCGGGCCCAGGCGCAGGCCAGCAACGCTTCGCCCAGCGCGCGCAGGAAATCATCGGCGGCGCGATAAGGCCATTCGGCGTCGACCTCCGCGCCAGACACCAGGCCGGCCGCGCAGTCGCGTACCGCCTGCAAACCCAAGCGCACCCGTGTGGCCTGGGCTGCCCCTTCGGCCTGGGCATCGGCCCAATCCAGCAGTTGGCCCAATCGAACACCACCATCGGGCAAGACCTTGCGAAGCAGCAGATCGATCGCCTGGATCTCGTTGGTGCCCTCGTAGATCATCGCGATGCGGCTGTCGCGCACCACCTGCTCGATGCCCATCTCGTGGATGTAGCCGTGCCCGCCCCACACGCCCAAGGCCTGATCCGCTCCCGCGTGGCCCAGCTCGGTGAGCAGCGACTTGACCACCGGCGTCAACAGCGCGGCCCGGTCGTTGGCCGCAGCGCGCACCGCCTCGTCTGGATGGGCCGCCGCTTCATCGAGCGCCTGCGCGGCCCAGTAGGCCAGCACCCGCCCGCCTTCGGCGCGGGCCTGCAAGGTCCACAGCGTTCGGCGGATGGCCGGATGCCAGATCACGGCATCAGCGGGCGCCGCCTCCGCGCCCGCGGGGCGGCGAGGCGCGCGCGATTGCACTCGCTCCGTCGCCTGGCGCAGCGCGTTCTGGGTCGACACCTCCAGGTGGCCCAGGCCCTGCAAGCCCACGTGAAGCCGGGCCGCGTTCATCATCAGGAACATCGCAGAGAGCCCGCGGTGCGCCTCGCCCAGCAGCCAGCCGGTGGCGCCCTCGAAACGCATGGTGCAGGTGGCGCTGCCCTTCAAGCCCATCTTCTTCTCGATGGCGTCGCAGTGCACCGCGTTGCGAGCACCGTCCGGCAACCATTTGGGCACCAGCAGCAAGGACAGGCCTTTGGTGCCCTCAGGCGCACCGCGCAAGCGGGCCAGCACGAGGTGGACGATGTTGTCGGTCAGGTCGTGCTCGCCGCCCGAGATGAAGATCTTTTGACCGTTGACCGCGTAAGACCCATCGCCGTTGGGCTCGGCGCGCGTGCGCAGCAGGCCCAGATCACTGCCCGCGTGCGCTTCGGTGAGGCACATGGTGGACAGCCACTCACCGCTGGTGACCTTGGCCAGGTAACGCTCGCGCAGATCACCCGTCGCATGGGCATGCAGACACTCGTAGGCCCCGTGCAGCAGGCCCGGGTACATCGTCCAGGCGTGGTTCGCGGCCGCCAGCATCTCGTAGAGCGCTGCGTTCAGCAGCTGAGGCAGGCCCTGCCCGCCGCAGTCGGGGTCGCATGCCAGCGCCGGCCAACCACCTTCGACAAAGGCCCGGTAGGCCGCGGCGAAGCCCGCCGGCGTGGTGACCTCGCCGTCACGCCAACGGCAACCTGCCAGGTCGCCCGGCCCGTTCAGCGGTGCCAGCACCTCGGCGGCAAACCGGCCCGCCTGGGCCAGCACTTCAGCCGCAGTCTCGCCATCGAGCCCATCGAAGACGGGCATGTCGGCCCAGGCCGCCGGCGCCTGCAGCACCTCGTCGATCACGAAGCGCATGTCGCGCAATGGGGGGGCGTAGTGCCACATCAGCTCTTCTTCGCACCGAGGTAGGTTTCGATCACCCGCGGGTCATGGGCCAGATCGGCGGCCGGCCCTTCCAGGGCTATGGAGCCGGTTTCCAGCACGTAGCCATGGTCCGCCACTTCCAGCGCGGCGCGGGCGTTCTGCTCGATCAACAGGATGCTCACGCCCGTCGCGCGCAAGGCGGTGATGGTGCGGAAGATCTCCTTCACCACCAGCGGCGCCAAGCCGAGGCTGGGCTCGTCGAGCATCAGCACCTTGGGCCGGCTCATCAACGCGCGGCCCACCGCGAGCATCTGGCGCTCGCCGCCCGACAAGGTGCCAGCCAGCTGGGAGCGACGCTCCTTGAGCCGAGGGAACAAGGTGTAGACCTCGTCCAACGTGGAGCGCCAATTCGGCACCCGCTGCTTCATCGGCCGGAAGCCGCCGAGCACCAGGTTGTCTTCCACGGGCATGGTGCCGAAGAGCTCACGCTTCTCAGGCACCAGCGCCAGGCCCGCCATCACCCGCTCTTCCAGCGTGGCGCGGGAGACATCGACGCCGTCGAACACGATGCGGCCGCGCGAGGGCAACACGCCCATCAGCGCGTTCAAGGTGGTGGACTTGCCCGCGCCGTTCGGCCCGATGACGGTGACGACAGCGCCTTTCGGCAGGGTGAGGTTCAGGCCCGACAGCACTTCTGCCTTGCCGTAACCGGCATGCAGTTCGGTGACTTGGAGAATGGGTGGCGCGCTCATCGCTTCAGTGTTCCGTGCCGAGGTAAGCCGCGCGCACCACCGGGCTCGCCTGCACTTCGGCGGGCGTGCCGGCGATGAGCTTGGTGCCGAACTCCATCACGACGATGTGGTCGACGAGGCCCATCACGAAATCCATGTCGTGCTCGACCAGCAGGATGGACAGGCCTTCGCGCTTGAGCTGGCGCAGCACATCGGCGAGCGCCTGCTTCTCTTTCAGTCGCAAGCCCGCGGCCGGCTCGTCGAGCAGCAGCAGCGACGGGTCGGTGCACAAGGCGCGGGCGATCTCCATCAGGCGTTGAGGCCCGAGCGCCAGGTTGCCGGCCAGCTCGTGCATCTGGCCGGCCATGCCGATGCGGGCCAGCTGCTTCTCGGCCTCGGCGAACAGGCGGCGCTCTTCGTCTCGATCGAGGCGCAGCATCGCCCGCGCCACACCCGAGGATGTGCGCAGGTAGCCGCCGAGCGCGACGTTTTCGAGCACGGTCATCTCGGGGATCATCTTCACGTGCTGGAAGGTGCGGCTCATGCCCAGCCGGGCAATCGCCCGAGACGGCAGCCCCGCCACGTTCTGGCCCCGGAACACCACCTCACCCGAGGTGAGCGGCAATACACCGGAGACGAGGTTGAAGGTCGTCGACTTGCCGGCCCCGTTCGGGCCGATCAGGCCCATGATGTCGCCCGCCCGGATGGTGAAGCCCACATCGTTGACCGCGACCAGGCCGCCGAACTGCTTGCGCACCGCCTTCGCCTCGAGAAGCACCGATCCCGGCTCTGGCTTGGACCGCGCCGGCAATGGCGCGGCGCCCTCCCAATCCTTGGTGCGCTGGCGCGATGGAACCCAGCGCTGGACAAACGTCCACAGGCCCTCGGGGGCGTACTTCAGCACCGCCACCAGCACCAGGCCGAAGACAATGATTTCGAAATTGCCACTGGTGCCGATGAGCTTGGGCAGCAAGACCTGCAGCTGGTCTTCGACGAGCTTGACGACCGCCGCGCCGGTGAACGCCCCCCACACATGGCCCACGCCGCCCAGCACCGCCATGAACAGGAACTCGATGCCCTTGCCCAGGCTGAAGGGCGACGGGTTGACCGTGCGCTGCAGGTGGGCGAAGAGCCAGCCCGATACCGATGCCAGCATCGCCGCCAGCACGAAGGCCGTGAGCTTGTAGCGAAAGGTCGAGATGCCCATCGCCTCGGCCATGGTCGAGCCGCTCTTGAGCGAGCGGATGGCCCGGCCCGGCCGCGAATCCAGCAGGTGCGTCACGCCCAGCGCAGCCGCCAACGCGATCACCCAGATCAACACGTAGATCGCCCGTCCATCGGCCAGGCTCATGCCGAAGAAATTCAGGGCCGGCACACCGAGGATGCCGTCGTACTTGCCGAGAAACTCCATGTTCGACATCGTGTAGTACAGCGCCAGCCCCCAGCAGATCGTGGCCAGCGGCAGGTAGTGGCCGGACATGCGCAGCGTCAGCGCCCCCAACACCAGCGCCACCACCACCGCGAGTGCGAGGCCAATGAACAGCGTGAGCCACGGCGAGACGCCCAGGCTCACCGACAGATACGCCGAGGTGTACGCGCCCACGCCCACGAACGCCGCCTGTCCGAACGAGGTGAGGCCCGCCACGCCGGTGAGCAGCACCAAACCCAGCGACACCAGCGCATACAGGCCGATGTAGTTCGCCTGGGTGATCCAGAACTCGGGCACCGGCAGCAGCGGCAGCGCCAGGACCAGCAGAGCGAACGCGGGAAACCAGAATCGACGAGGCAGCATGTCAGTGCTCCTCCCCGTGCGGATCGCGCAGCGAACGCCACAGCAGCACCGGCAAGATGGCGGAGAAGACGATCACTTCCTTGAACGAGCTGGCCCAGAACGAGCCAAAGCTTTCCAGCAGGCCCACGCCCAAAGCGCCGACCAGCGCCAGCGGATAGCTCGACAGGCCGGCGAACACGGCGGCCACGAAGCCTTTCAGGCCGATGAGGAAGCCAGAGTCGTAGAACACGGTGGTCGTCGGTCCGATCAACAGGCCGGACAAGGCGCCGATGAACGCCGCCATGGTGAACGACAGCCGGCCGGCGCTGGTCGATGAAATGCCCATCAGCCGCGCACCGAGACGGTTCACCGCGGTGGCGCGCAAGGCCTTGCCCCACAGCGACCGTTCGAAGAACAGCCACAGCATGACGATGAGCGCGATGGAGACGGCGAAAACGATCAGGGTCTGGCCGCTCAGCGCCAAGGGGCCCAATGAGAAGCGCTCGTCCCAGAAGCTCGGGTTGCGAAAACCCTCAGCGCCGAAGAAGTACAGGCCCAGCCCCGTCAGCGCGAAATGCACCCCCACCGAGACGATCAGCAGCACCAGCGCGCTCGCGTCTGCCAGCGACTCATAGGCCAGGCGGTAGATGAGCCCGCCGAAGGGCGTGACCAGCGCCAGCGTGAGCGCGGCCTGGGCCAGCAAGGGCCACTGCCGAGGCGCAGCCCAGATGGCCAGCAGCCCGATGGCCACCGGATAGGCCAGCGTGCGAAGCGCGTCTTTGGCGATGCGAGCGACAGGGCGCTTGGCGCGCCACCCCTCACCCGCCTCGGCCAGGGCCGCCAAGCCTGCCAGCACCAGCAGGAACCACACCGTGCCTGGCACCTGGCCGAGCTGCAGCATGGCCAGGGTCAAGGCACCGAAGGCCACAAACTCGCCTTGCGGAATGAAGATGACGCGGGTGACGGCGAAGAGCAACACCGTGGCCAACGCCAGCAAGGCATAGACGGCGCCATTGGTGACACCGTCGAGCGCCAGGATGCTCGCGATCGTGAAGTCCATCTAACAACTGCCTGAGGTTGCGATCGGATCGTGGAAGGGCGTGAGGGCGGCTGACGGCGCGTTCAGCGCAGCCAGCTCACCCGGGAACGAAGGGCCGGAAAGGAAAGCCCGGTGAGGCGGCCGCCATCGGCACCGCCGCCCCTCGGCGGATCACGGCTCGATCTTCCAATCGCCGTTGACAACCTTCAGGACCAGACCGGTTTCCGTCGTGAAGCCCCAGTGGTTCGTCTTGGTGTAGTTCAACACGCCATGCGCCACCACCGTGCGGCCCATCGATTCGGCAGAGGAGCGAATCGCGGCGCGGAACTCCGGCGTGCCCGGCTTGCCTGCCTTGAGCGCCATCGGAATCACCTTTTCCAGAACCACCCAAGCGTCGTACCCGTGACCCGCAAACTGGTTGCGGTTGCCGGCACCGTAGGCCTTCTCATACTTGGTGACGAAGTCGAGCGCCAGCGTCTTGGAGGGGTGCTCGGCCGGAAGCTGCTCGGGGATCACCGCGGGGCCCGAGACCACATAGGCGCCCTCGACATCCTTGCCGCCGATGCGCATCAGGTCACGCGTGGCCGCCGCGTGCGTCTGGTAGATCTTGCCCTTGTAGCCGCGCTCGACCACCGCCTTGTGCGGCATCGCTGCACCGCTGCCCGAGGCCACGATCAGCATCGCGTCGGGGTTGGCAGAGACGAGCTTCAGCGCTTGCGCCGTCACGCTGGTGTCGGCACGGGCGAATCGCTCCGTGGCAATGACCTTGGGGCCACCCAGGATGGAAGACTGGTCCTGGAAATCCTTCAGCCAGCTCTCACCATAAGCATCGGTGTAGCCCAGGAAGCCAACGGTCTTGACCCCGTTCTTCTTCATGTGCTCGATCATGGCGTGCGCCATCACCGCATTGCCTTGCGGCAGGCGGAACAGCCAGCCATCGGTGCCGGCCGACACCACCGCCGGCGAAAAGCTGAACTGCACCGTCTTCGCCTCGGCCATCACGGGAGCCATGGCCACCGCCACCGGCGTGGCCGCGGAGCCCATGACGATGTCGGCCTTGTCTTCGGTGACGAAGCGGCGCGCGTTGTTGACGCCCTTGGTGGGGTCGGTCGCGTCGTCGAGCACGATCACGTTGAGCTTCTCGCCCGCAATCGTCGTCGGCCAGAGTTTGATGTAGTTGGCCACCGGGATGCCCAGGCCCGAGGCCGGCCCAGTCAGCGGCAGGCTGATCCCGATCGTGATGTCGGCCCGTGCGGCGGTGCCCGCGAGTGAGGCGAGCGTCAGCACGATCCCCAGTTTCAAGAAGCCGTTCTTGCGTGCTTTCATGTTGTCTCCTGCGGTGATCAGGGTGGTTGAAACCATAACAGCGCCAAGTTGCGGGGGCACGCCCTCGTGAACCCGAAACCGGCGCCTCGTCAATCGGCCTGGCCCGTGCGACGGGGCAGGATCACGAATGGGTCGGCGGCCGCACCGGCCGCCATTGATTCGTACAGGGCCTCGACCAGGGCTGCGCGATGCGTCAACACCGCGCGCTGGTTGATCGAACCTTTGTCGGTGATCTCGCCCTTGTCGATCGAAGGCGGCTCGGCCAGCACGTGCCAGCGGGCCGGCCGGCTCGCGCTGCCGGTGCCCTCTTGCCAGAGTCGATCGGCCAGGGCCTGGAAGAATTCGCGCACCCGAGGGTGATGCAGCGTCTCGGGCAGCGGGGCGTCGGCCGGCAACCCGGCCAAGCGCCGGCATTCGTCCGCCCGCGGGAACACCAGCACGCCGATGTCGTCTCGATTGAGCCCGGCCACCACCACGTCCTGTACGCACGGGTGGCCAGCGGCGACGACCTTGGCGCGCAGCGGCCCCACGCTGACGAAGGTGCCCGTCGAGAGCTTGAAATCCTCCGCGATGCGCCCGTCGAATTGCAGGCCGCGTGCGGGGTGGGCCGGATCGATGAACTTCACCGCATCGCCCGTGCGATAGAAGCCCTCTTCATCGAAGGCTTCATCGGTCTGCTCACGAGCGCGCCAGTATCCGGGCATCACATTCGGTCCACGGAATCGAATCTCGGTCTTGCCATACACCGGATCGCTGCGATCGGGCACCAGCTTCACTTCGACACCCGGCACCGGCAGGCCAATGTAGCCGGAACGGGTGTCCGGTGTCACCGCGAACGTGCACGACGGTGCTGTCTCCGTCATGCCCAGGCCGGTGATGATGCGGATGCGCTCACCCACCGTGGCTTCGGCGTGGCGATCCAGCTTGTCCCACACCGCCTGGCTGAGCCCGGCGCCCGCGAACATGAAGGCCTTGACCTTCGCGAACAGGCTCTCGCGCAAGGCGCTGTCGGCGTCCATCGCGTTGGCGATCTCTTCAAAGCCCTTGGGCACGTTGAAGTAGACGGTCGGTGAAATCTCGCGCAGATTGCGCAGCGTTTCCGCAATGCCGCGCGGCGTCGGCCGGCCGTCGTCGATGTACAGCGTTCCGCCGTTGTAGAGCACGATGCCCACGTTGTGGTTGCCGCCGAAGGTGTGGTTCCAGGGCAGCCAATCCACTAGCACGGGCGGCTCCTCGGCCAGGAAGGCCATGGTCTGGCGCAGCATCTGCTGGTTGGCGCAGATCATCCGCTGGGTATTGATGACCCCCTTGGGCTGCTTGGTGGAGCCCGAGGTGAACAGGAACTTGGCCACCGTGTCGGGCCCCACGGCCGCGTGGGCAGCGCGCACACCTTCTGCAGGCGAGGTGGCAAGCAGCGATTCAAATGCCAGCGTCGGCCGACCTTCGATCTGGCCGTGGCTCAGGACGACCGGCACCTCGGGCGGAACCACCTCCTGGATGGCCCGGGCAAAGGCCGGCGATGCGGCAAACACCAGGCCGGGCGTGGTCGTGGCCACGATGTGGCGCAGCTTGGCAAAGTCCTGCGACACCGACGAATACGCCGGTGAGATCGGCACGTACGGCACACCCACCCACATCGCAGCCAAGGCCAGCGTGAGGTGCTCGAGGTCGTTGTCCGAGAGAATGGCGATCGGCCGATCGACCGACAGATTCATGTCGACCAGCGCCTGGCCCAGCGCCTGCACACGCTGCAGCATCTGCGCATAGCTGATGCGCCGCCACGCGCCCCCGTGGGCGGCGTCGCGCATGGCCACCAGCGTGCGGTCCGGCACCTCGGCGGCCCACTGCTCCAGGCTGTCGGTCAGGCGATCGGGGTACCAGCGCAGCGGTTCGGTGGAACGCAGGATCTGCGTGCCGTCCTCGCGCGACTCGATCGTGGCCTCGAGGCAGCCGCCCACCGAGGCCGAGCGGTAGCTGGCACTCATGCCCGGCTCCACAGGCTGAGGCGCGCGGCCTTCATGACTTGACCACCTTGTTGGCCCGCCCCTCCAGGAACGCGCGCAGTCGCTCCTTCGCATCGGGGGTGCTTTCTGCCACCGCCGCCATCAGCGATTCGGTGAACAGCCCTTGATCCTGCGATTGATCGGCGATGCGCGGCAGCGCATGCATCACGGCAAAGTTGGACATCGCCGCATTGCTGGCCACGCGCTGCGCCAGTTCCAGCGCCTTCGCGAACCCCGCGCCGTCGGCCACCGCATACTGGGCCAACCCCGCCTGCACGCCTTCGTCGCGGTCGTAGACGCGGCCGGTGAGCATCAGGTCGGTCATGCGCGCCACACCCATCAGGCGCGGCACCCGCACCGAGCCGCCACCACCGACAAACAAGCCGCGCTGCCCCTCGGGCAAGCCGAAGTAGGCCGAAGCCTCCGCCACCCGCACGTGACAGGCCGAGGCAAGCTCCAGGCCGCCCCCCACCACCGCGCCGTGCAGCACGGCGATCACCGGCACCCGGCCGAACTGGATCTGATCGAAGGCGGCATGCCACATGCGGGAGTGCAGCACCCCCTCGCGCACGTCGCGCTCCACCAGCTCGGCCAGATCCAGGCCGGCACAGAAATGGGCGCCCTCCCCGCTCAGGATGACGGCACGTATCGCGTCGGGCAGGTTGACAAAGGCCGTATGCAGTTGCGTGATCAGGGTGTCGCTGATGGCATTGCGCTTGGCCGGGCGGTTCAAGCGCACATGGGCGATCGGCCCAGCGTATTCGATGCGCAGCAGATCCAGCTGCGCCAGCAGACCGTCGGCAGCGACGAAGGCCGGTGTGGCGGCGGTGTCCATGGGTGACTCCATATGTTTATGTTATTTAACTAAATGGAGGCACTTCACGCCATCAGGTACTAACCCTTACAACACTCCCATTTGTGCACCGCAACGCGGAGCTGTCTTGCGCGAGAGCCACTTATTTATAAGAATTAACTATTGGCGACGAAAGGCTCACGACGTGAACACCGCAGATCTGATCGCGATCGACACCCACACGCATCTGGAGGTGTCATGCCGCAACCCCTTTGACAACTACGGTGAGGAGTACGACCGCGCGGCCGACAAGTACTTTCGGTCCAGCCGTCGGCCGACCATGCAGGAGACGATCGACTACTACCGCGAGAAGCGAATCGGTTTCGTCAACTTCACCGTCGACGCCGAGGCCCAGCTCGGCCGCCGGCGCATCCCGAACGAAGAGATCGCCGAGGCCGCCCTGGCCAACCCGGACATCATGATCGCCTTCGGCAGCGTCGATCCCCACAAGGGCAAGTTCGGCGCGCGCGAGGTGCGCAAGCTGGTCGAGGAGTACGGCGTCAAGGGCTTCAAGTTCCACCCGACGGTGCAAGGCTTCGAGCCGGCGGACAAGATGGCGTGGCCTCTGTACGAGGTGATCAACGAACACAAGCTGCCAGCGATCTTCCACAGCGGGCATTCCGGCATTGGCAGCGGGATGCGGTGCGGCGGCGGGCTGCGCCTGCAGAACTCGCGCCCGATGCTGCTGGAGGATGTGGCGATCGCCTTCCCAGACATGCAGATCGTCATCGCGCACCCGTCATGGCCCTGGCAGGACGAAGCGCTGAGCCTGGCGCTGCACAAGCCCAATGTGTGGATCGACCTGTCGGGCTGGAGCCCGAAGTACTTCCCGGCCCAGTTGGTTCAGTACGCCAACACCTTGCTGAAAGACCGCATCCTCTTCGGCAGCGACTTCCCGCTGATCACCCCCGAGCGCTGGATGGCCGATTTCGAGGAGGCGGGCTTCAAGGACGCCGTCAAGCCGCTCATCCTGAAGGACAACGCCAAGCGCCTGCTGAACCTGGCGTGACAGCCGGCGCAGCCGCTCAGGCGTACTGGGCAGAAGCCTGCCGAAGCCGGTCGGCCACGTAGCGCGCCAGCGCCGCGGGCTGCAGCACGCGCACCTGAGGGCCGTGACGCAGGATGTCCATCGCCAGTTCGGTGGCATCGGCATACGGCAGCTCCATGCGCAGCGAACCGTCGGGCTGCAGGCTCAGCCGCTGCTCCGGGTGCCACTCTTCTTGAGCCACCCATTGCGCCGCATCGGCGTCGAAGGCGAGCGTGGCCCATTGCTCGGCCTTGCCGCTGAAGATGCCGTAGCCTCCATCCAGCTCGGCCTCGACGGTCTTCATAGCCACATCTTTCGCCCTGGGCTGCTCCAGGGCCTTGGCTGATCTCACTGCATCGAGCGCAAAGCGGCGCAGGCCATCACTGGCGTGGCACCAGGCGTCGAGGTACCAAGTGTTGCGATAGTGGATCAGGCGCTGCGGCGACACCTCGCGACGGCTCTCGCTCTGCCGCTTGCGGGTGAAGTACAGCAGATCGATGCGCTGCCGCTTGAGCAGCGCGCTGCCCACCACCTCGAACCAGCGCGGGGGCACCGGCCGCCGCGCGGGCGCGGCGATCTTCACCCGCCGCATCAGTTCGCGCGATTCGCTCTCGCTGGCGCCCAGCATCCCGTGCAGCTTGTCCAGCAGTGGCTGCAGATGGCGGCCCAGCACACCGCCCCCGTCCAGCCCCTTGATCAGCTGGTGCATCGTCAGCAAGGCGTGGATTTCGGCCTCACTGAACCACACCCCCGGCAGCTCGTGCGAGGAAGCCTTGGTGGACACCGCCCCCGGCAGCACACCATCGAAACGGTAGACGTTGTCGAACCGGTCATAGACGATCGGCGCGTCCATGCGGTCGCGCAGGTACTGCAGATCTCGTTTGAGGGTGGCGCGCGAGACCTCGAGCTCTGCGAGAAGCTCTTCGAAGCTGACGCCGCCTCGCGATTTGATGAGCAGCTCGATCCGATAGAAGCGTTCAGTGCGGTTCATGAGTGGTGACGGTAGCACAGGCTCATAGGGTGAGCCTGTTGCGAAAGTGAGTCGAAGAACGACAGGTTTGTGATGGCTCATTGGAGCTCATCGCTGGCTCATTCCATGAGCCTGTGGGTTCAGACACTGCCTTCACACGCTGTCCATCACACCCATTCCTGTTCTGCACGGAGCACCCCATGGCCGCACAAACCACCCTCGCCTTCGACGACTTGCCTCAGCCGCGTCCGACCATGGCGCTGGCACGCGGTGGCCGCACCGCCCGGGCCACCCAGGTGCTGGCCGGCGATGCACCAGACGATCTGTTCGGCCCGGGCGACGCCCGCGATCCGGCGTTCGAGCTGGGATGGGATTTCGCACACCATGGCTTGGTGCCGCCGGCTGAGCACCTGCTGCCAGGTCACCCGCTGCGCCACGGCTGGGAAGCCGGCAGGGCCGCCTTTGGCAGCCGCACCTTGCGGGCAGGCCGTGGCGTTCGATCATGGCTGAATCTGCGGCTGGCGGCCTGGCACCAGGGCCAGGCTTTCGAAACGGTGCAAGTCACCCCGAACTTCCTCGCGCAGATCGACAGCGTGCGCTGCCCCATCACGCGCGCCGAGCTGGGCGGCAGTGACGACGTTCGGCACGAAGCGGTGGTCGAACGCATCAACCACCGGGCCGGCTACGCCGCGGGCAACCTCGCCACCCTCAGCCGGCAGGCACAACAAGCCATGGGCGGCAAGCGCTGGGACGAAGCTCGACTGATGGCCGTGCTGGCCGAAGCCCGCCGCGCAGAAGGCGCTGGCACGGTCGAGGGCTTGACCAGCGCTGAGTGGGCTCGACTGGCATCGCTGATGTCCTTCGTCACCCCGCTGCCCCACGAGGTGGCCGCCACGCTGCCGATGCGAGTGCTTCCACCCAATCGCCTGCGCCTGCTCAACCCCATCCAGGGCTTGCAGGCCCTGATCACGCTGCAGCTCACGCACAGTGGCTTCGCCGTTCGCATCGCCCAATTGACCAAGCTGCTGCCGGGGGCCGACCTGCGCCGGGACTTCCATCTCTTCTTTCACACCTTGCTGCCACGTGCCTGGCAAGGCGGCCGCCCGCAGAACGACGAAGAGATGCGCGAGCGTCTGGAAGACGCCTGGCAGAACCCTGATGTGTTGCGGCGCTGGCAACGGTTTGCGACACAGCTGACGGCGGAACAAGCCGACGACCTCGTCCAGCGCCTGGTGGCCAAGGGTTTGGCCAGCGGTGTGCCCGGCGCGCAGCGGGCCCGAACCGCCCAATGGCACCCCGACACCCGGGCCACCGAGGGCTGGGCGCTCGAGCGGGGCGGCCAAACCAGCCGACGCCCGGCCCTGCAGGCGGTGGCGGCCGTCTGATCTGGTGGCTGATCCACTGTGTGATCTGATCTGATCCGGCGGGTCTGATCCAGCGATCGTGGCCCGGCGCCGTATCCAGCGCCAGCGTCGACCACTGGCGTTGACGAGCCGCCGCGGGGCCCACTGCGCAGCTGCCGTTATGCTGCGCAGCTGCGAAGGCTTGTTCTTCGCTCGTCAAAGAACGCTGCATGGATCACAACCCCTACACCCCACCCGACTCGGCCGTGGCCGACCAACCTCAGCCGCCCGGCTCTGCCTGGAAAGCCATCGCGCTGGGCCTGCTCACCGACATCGGCGGAACGATGGTCGCCAGCATCGTGCTGGCCATCGTCTTCGGGATCGTGATGGGCGCGCAGGGACAAAGCGTGGACGAGATCGAAGCCGCGATGTCGGGCCAATTCCTGGAGTCCTGGGTGGGCACCATCAGCACCCTGGTCGGTCTGGGCTTTTCGGTGGCGGGCGGCTATGTCGGCGCGCGCATCGTCAGGCGCTCTGAGCTGAAGTTCGGCGCCATCCAGGGTGTGCTGGCCAACGTGCTGGGCTTTGCCCTGTCCGGCTCCGCCGGCAACGATGATCGGCCCTTCCTGCTGGCCAGCATCTCGTTCGTCGCCGTGCTCGCCGGCGCCGTGTGGGGCCAGATGCGCAATCGGGCGCGCCCAAGCGCCTGAACTCTGGGGCGGCGCGCGCGATGAGCTGGTGGCGAGACGCTTTCCGGTGGCGCAAGGGCCGGCAAGGCACCGGCTACGACAAGATGCTGCTGCTCACCGCACGCTGGCCCGTGCCGTTCGACAGCTACTTGATCCGCTATCCCGATGGCTCCGAGATTCCACCCCACACCGATCCGGTGCAGACCGGCCGGCACTATCGGCTCAACATCGTGCTGAAGTCACCCCGACACGGTGGCGAGTTCATCTGCGCAACACCTCTGTTCGCCACACGGCGGATCAAGCTGTTTCGCCCGGATGCCTGCGAGCACAGCGTGACCCGCGTGGTGGGCGGCAGCCGTTACGTCTTCTCGATCGGCTGGGTGCTGCGCGATCGATGACCCAGGGCCCTGTCCGATGACTCCCCGCGCGACGATGAGCGGCCCCGACGTGCAGGTACAACGCGCGGCCCGGTGGTTCTGGTGGATCGCAGGCCTGTCGTTGGTGAACACGCTGCTGTTCCAGTCAGGCCAGGACACCAGCTTTGCCCTGGGCCTGGGCATCACCACCCTGTCCAACGTGCTGTTCGCCGACGAGCCGGCCATGGCGATCTCGCTGTCCGCTGTGGCGATCGGGTTTTTCGGCCTGGTGGGATGGCAGGCCTCGCAGGCGCGGTTTTGGGCCTTCTGCATCGGCCTGGCGGTCTACGTCGGCGATGCCTTCATCGTGTGGCAGTTGGACGACTGGGTGGCGCTCGCCTTTCATGGCGTGGTGATCTTCTTCATCACCCAAGGCCTGATCAGGCTGCGACAACTGGCACGAGACGCCGCCCCGCCCGGATCCGGCTCTCAGGCGTAAGTCACCCAATCGGCCAATTCGGGCCGGTGCAGGTGCGGCAGCCCGTTGAAGCTCAGCAGGCTGTGTCGCTTCGGATTCGCGACGAACTCGGTGACGGCGCTGTTGCGAATGCGCAGGTTCAACTCCACCACGGCCTCGGGCTGCAAACCCAGCACCTGGCCCACGGCCACCGAAATCGGCCCGCCGCTGGACACGATCAACACGTCCTCATCGGCTTGTTCACGCGCCCGTGCCAGTGCCCCGGCGACCCCCGCCGAAAAGTCAGCGAAGCTGGGCATGCCGGCCGGAACGGCCTGCCCTTGCATCCACGCCACCAGCCCCTCTCGCAGCAGGCGAAAGTGCTGGCGAACCGCTTCGGGCGAGTCCGGCTTGGGCAACTCGCCGCTGTAGACTGCGCGCACGATCGCCTCGGGGTTGTATTCGTCGAGGCCCGCACACACTTCGGGGGCCGGTGACTGCCCCAACCCCTCGGCGATGCCTTCGTAGGTTTCGCGGTGCCGACGCAAGGTGCCGGTCAGCACCGAGGCGAAGCGCAGGTTCATGCTGCGAAAGTGCTCGCCCAATGCACGGCACTGCCGATGCCCCAACTCGCTCAGCCGATCGTAGTCATGGCTGCCAAACGAAGCCTGGCCGTGGCGAACAAGGTAGAGGGTGCCCATGCGGCGAATTGTCGGCCGTGGCCTGAGCCTCTGCTGTCGCCGCGGCGACGCGCGAGAGTCTCCGTCTCATGGGACCAGTCCAGTGAAACGGAGAAATCGGATGTTCGCCGGTGTTTGGCAGGGCGCGCAGCAAGGCGCGGCGCGCAGCCCAGGCTGTACGCCTGGGCAAGGGTCGCAACGCCGCGGCGCGCCCTGCCAAGCATCGGCCCACAGGGTGGGCACCTGCCAGCGGCGCACTCGGCGTTGCCAATGCTCGCCGGGTGTCCAACCCGGCTGCGCTTGGCGCCTTGATTGCATCGCCGGCAGGTGTCCACGAACTTCCGATTTCTCCGTTTCACTGGACTAGACTCGCCTCCAGGGCGTCCATACCGCCGGGCACAGCCAGCCCAGCACCGCAGCGACGATGAACAAGGCCGGCACATCGCCCACCAGGTGGCCGCAGTGGCGCGGCTCGGACAAGGCCTGCACCGCCATCACCGAGCCATGCGCCACGCTGGACCAGACGGTGAAGGCGATGAGGCTCGTGTGTCGGTCCGGCTCTCTCGCGGCCAGCAGCAGGAACACCCCCAGCGTGGCATAGAGCGCGATGATCATCTCCAGGTACTCCGAGCGCCCGCCTTCGTGCCACGCCCAGCCTGAGGGCCACCAGATGGACAACGGCACGACACCGGCAATGAAGATCACGCCAAAGACCACCAGCGCGATCTGAAGCCGCCGCCGCGATGGCACATCAGGGGTGGACGGCGTGGTCTGCATGCTTTGAACCGGACGGCTCACGGCCGATCAGCGGGCGACGATGCGTGCTGCCGCTTGAAGAAGGCCCAGATCTCATCGCTCGCGTCGAGCGATCGGCTCGGCGTGGCACCCAGGCGGCTGCCAGCCACCCCGCCCGGCCAGCCATGGGGATGGTCCGCCAGCACGATCAACTCCACCTCGCGACCGGCCGGGCACCGATAGCGGGTGCGCTGCACGACGTCCTGCCGCGTGACTTCGGGTTCACCGGCGCAGCGGTTGGCGGCGGCCCAGAACGCGGCCTGCCCCGTGGCGGGCAGCAGCCGGGTGCCATCCCAGGCTTCGGCGAAACGCCCGCCGGGGGCGCCGCCGGCCACCGGCACCGACACATCGAGCCCGCCATTGATCATCAACGCCGAGACACCCACAGCCGGTGGCTTCTCATCGCCAAACAAGCCCGCCACCACCGTGGCAATCGCCGCGACCTTTTCGGGCAGTTCTCGGCCCACACGGTGAGCCATCATGCCGCCGTTGGAGATGCCGGTCACATAGACGCGCTTCGGGTCGATCGGGTAATCGGCCAGCAGCTTGTCGATCAACGCTGACATGAAGCCCACATCGTCGACGCGCCGCTGCATCGCCTGACCGCAGCAATGGCCCGCATTCCAGGTGAGCAGGTGATTGGCGAAGCGCCCGGTGCCCTCGGGGTAGACAACGACAAAGCCTTCGCGTTGCCCGCGGGGCGTGAAGCCTGTGGTCTTCTCGGTGATAGGGCCGTCGCCGCCACCGCCGTGCAACACCAACACCACCGGCCAGCGCTGGCCCGCCGGCGGAGCGGAAGCCGGCAAGCGGACGAGGTAGTGTCTCTCGATGCCTCCATGGGTCAGGGCGTAGCGCCCCTGCCCATTGGCTGGGGCCGGGCCACCGAGAGCACGGTCGGCGGGGCGGCCGGTGGCGCTGGCCGGGTCGGCCGCCATCACCGGGCGCGGAGCACCGAATAGCGCCGAGCACGCCATCACCACGAGAAGCGCCATCCGGGGGATCTGCAGCCACAGCTCGCGCATGGCGGCGTCGACAGGCAGACCCGTCATCTCAGAGACAGTCTTCATGGGGTGCGGGGTCAGGTTCGCCATAACGCATCTTCAGTACGGAGGCGCCGTCGGGCGG
This sequence comes from Ideonella lacteola, assembly GCF_038066555.1. NCBI lineage: Bacteria > Pseudomonadati > Pseudomonadota > Betaproteobacteria > Burkholderiales > Sphaerotilaceae > Ideonella > Ideonella lacteola. The sequence continues at coordinate 82,712 of NZ_JBBUTG010000014.1, forward strand.
CTTCAAGGGTGTCACCACGAAGAGGTGGCTGTAGCTCGAGTCACACAGGTCCGGCATCTTCGGCCCGCCGAGCGCCTGAACGATGGCAGGCGCGGTATTGCTGTGCCCCACCACCAGCACCGGCCCGGCCTGCTGGCGAACCAGGGCCACCACCTCAGCCACATGCGACTGAGGTGTCTCGCCCATCCGAGGCGCCACGACCTGCAGCGCGATGCCCAGCCGCCGCGCCAACGGCAGCGCGGTTTCGCGGGTGCGTCGATACGAGGTGGTGATGATGCTGGTGATGCGAGCCGATTCAAGCGCGGTCACGAGCGCCTGTGCACGCTGCTGGCCGGCTGGCGACAAGCCGGGGTCGCTGGCACCGTCGGCCGCCTTTTCGGCGTGCCGAACCACCACCACAGACGCCGGCTCGGCGCGTGCGGACGCGGCCGCCGCCAGACTGGCCGCCGCCACCACAGCGGCCAGCGATGTTCGGTGCAAGCGCCGATCGAAGTTCATGCCGGTAGGACTCTTCCCACACCCAAAAGGCGTTTTGCCAGGATGCGGCAGGGGCGCCGCATCGCCACACTTCGAAGAATCGAATGATGCAGCAAACCGCTTCTGCGCCACACCCCATGAATCTCTCTTCTAGCCCCACCGCCGTCAGCGCCGAAGCCACGGGCAGCCCGCCGTCCTGGCTGCTGTTGGGGGCCGAGCCCATGCGCGCCGCGTACGAATTGGCCAGCGCGCAGTTCATGAAAAAGGCCGATCTGCCCGCGGGCGATGGTCACCCGGTGATGCTGTTCCCGGGCTTGGCCACCGATGCGCGCATGCTGTCGCCGCTGAAGAATCTTTGCAGCGATCTCGGCTACGGCGCCCTCGATTGGGGCCGCGGGTTCAATACCGGGCCCGAGGGCGACATCGAGCGCTGGCTCGACCGCCTGGCCGATGATGTGGCCCAACATGCCGACGAGCACGACGAGCGCATCAGCCTGGTGGGCTGGAGCCTGGGCGGCATCTATGCCCGCGAAGTCGCCAAGAAGCTCGGGCCCCAGCGCGTGAGGCGAGTCATCACCATCGGAACACCGTTCTCCGGGTCGGCCAAGCAGACTCGCGCCGGCTGGGTGTATCGCCTGCTGAATGGCACGGAACCCGTCTTGGGCCCCACCTGGGCGCGCCGCCTGGCACTGCCCCCGCCCGTGCCGACCACCTCCATCTACAGCCGCAGCGATGGCGTGGTGTCGTGGCAGGCCTGCATCCAGCGGGGTCGGCACCCGCATGTCGAGAATGTCGAGATCAGCGGCAGCCACTGTGGCATGGGTTGGAACACCGAGGTCTTCGCGATCGTGGCAGATCGTCTGGCTCGACGCTGAGCGTCCAGTCGCCTCATGGCTGAGTCTGCCTGGCATCCGCGGGAACTGGCCGGTCTCGTCAAGCAGGCGGCCCAAGGCTGGTCCGACGATGACGCCCCCAGCATGGGGGCCGCGCTCGCTTACTACACGCTCTTCTCGATCGCACCGCTGCTGATGATCGTGATCGCCGTGGCCGGCACGGTGTTCGGTGAGCAGGCGGCCCGTGGCGAGATCATGGGCGAACTCTCAGGCCTGCTCGGCCCCGAGGGCGCGCAGGCGCTGGAGACGATGCTCAAGTCGGTCAAGTACGAGCGCAGCAACCCCTGGGCAGCCGCCGCCAGCTTAGGCGCCCTGCTCGTGGGCGCGACCACCGTTTTCGCAGCGCTGCAGAGTTCACTGAACCGCATCTGGCGAGACTCCCACGCCGTGGAGCCCCAGCACGGCCTGTGGGCCATCGTGCGCACCCGCTTGCTGTCGCTCGGCATCATCCTGTGTCTGGGCTTTCTCTCTCTCGTATCGCTGGTGTTCAACGCCGCGGTCACCGCCCTCGGCCAGTGGTGGGCGCCGTATGTCGGCGACATCTCTGTGCTGGGGAAGCTGGCCGACTTCTCGATCAGCTTCGGCGTCGTCACGGTGATGTTCGCCATGCTCTACAAGTGGGTGCCCGCGGCGAAGGTGCACTGGCATGACGTGTGGGTCGGCGCTGTCGCCACCGCCGCACTGTTCAGCATCGGCAAGTCGGCGATCGGCTACTACATCGGCCGCAGCGGCGTTACCACCGCCTTCGGCGCGGCAGCCTCGGTGGTCGTGCTGATGGTCTGGGTGTACTACTCCGCCCAAATTTTCCTGATGGGCGCAGAGCTCACCTGGGCCTATGCCTGCCGCTTCGGCTCGATGAAAGACCGTATCACGGCGGCGGACGGCGGCAGTTCTGCCGAGTTGCGATGAGACCGCGGAGCAGTCGAGACGACGAGTCGATCCGAATCGCGTCAGCCTTCACCTACAACAGGGTGCGGCGACATCCGCTATCGATGCCCAACGGCCTTGAGCAACATAAGAACACCAGCCGACGACAACGATCGTTTGGCGGCATGCGCAGCGACTCAACCGTCGGCGCAGATTCAACAACGTCAAAAGGAGTTTCTATGAAGCGCATTTCCACTCTGCAGGCCATGCTGGCCCTCACGGCCGCCCTCGCTTGCAGCGCAACTCAGGCCGCCAACTATTCGAAGTCGGTGCTCGACGGCGCCCGAGATGATGTGAAGGCTCAATACAAGACCGAGAAGGATCGCTGCGACAGCCTGTCGTCCAACGCGAAGGATGTGTGTGTCGCCGATGCAAAGGGCCGCGAGAAGATCGCACTGGCCTGGTTGGACTACAACCACTCCGGCGATGCCAAGGATCAGTTGAAGCTCAACGAAGCCGTCTATGAAGCGCGCTATGACGTGGCCAACGAAAAGTGCGACGACTTGGCAGGTGACGCGAAGGACTTGTGCCAGCGCGAGGCCAAGACCGCCCGTGACAAGGCCAAGGCCGACGCCAAGCTGAACAAGAAGGTCGCCGACGCCGTCGACGATGCCGAAGCAGCGCGCATGAAGGCCGACTACAAGCTGGCGGCCGAACGCTGCGACGCCCTGTCGGGCGACCGCAAGGATGTCTGCGTCGCCTCCGCCAAGGCCCGCTACCACGAGCGCTGGTAAGGGCTTGATCCTGCGCCTCGGCGCAGAAACCCCACGCGGCCACCGGGCCACCCCCTTTGAGCAGCGCGGCCTTCGGGCGGCGCTGTTCTTGGGTGCTTGTGGCCCCGCGGTCAGCCGGCTTCGGGGTACAGCCGGTGAACGCGGCCGAACAACCGGGTCAGCCCGAGCAGGGCATCGATGTTCGGTGTGGCCACGCCCACCCGTTGGGCAATCTCTCGCACGGCGCCCACGATCCCGTCCAGCTCTATCGGTCGACCCGCCTCCACATCCTGCAGCATCGAGGTCTTGAAGGCCCCAAGCTTGGTGGTGATGGCATGGCGGTCTTCTGGAGACTGGCTGACGGGACAACCGATGCGAGCGCCGACCTCGGCGGCCTCGGTCATCGCGGCCGTGCAAAAGGCCCGCACGAGGGGATCTGACAGCACCCGGTCGACCGTGGCGCCCGTGATGGCCGACACGGGATTCATCGTCAGATTGCCCCACAGCTTGAACCAGATGTCGCGGCGCACGTCTTCAGAGTGCGTGACATCGAATCCGGCGTGAGCCAGCAGATCCGCCACCGCCTGCACCTCGGCACTGCGGCCCCCCTGGGCCTCGCCGATGATCAGCCCCTGGCCGAAGCCATGCTGGACCAGACCCGGCTCAGGGCTCGAGGCCGCGATGTGCACCACGCAGCCGATCACTCGCTCGCGTGCGATCACCGCGCTGATGACACCGCCCGGGTCCACGCTGTCCAGCGGTGCATCCACGGCGCCGGCCTGCCCCTGGCACAGCCACCACGGCACGCCGTTCATCGCGGGCAGCACGCGGGTGCGCGGCCCCAGCAATGGGCCGATGCCGCGTGCCACGGTGGTCAGTGCCGGGCCCTTGACGGCCACCAGCACGAGATCCTGGTGGCCCAACGCGCTGGCATCGTCACTGGCGCGGGCCGGCGCCTGCAAGAGCTCATCGCCCTGCCGCAGCCGCCAGCCCTTCTGGCGCAAGGCGTGAAGCGTCGCGTGGCGTGCCAGCACGCTGACCTCGGCGCGGCCGGCGATCGCCAGCTTGGCGCCAATGAGACCGCCGATCGCGCCGGCGCCAATGATGCATACCTTCATGTGCTTGAAAGGCAGCCCGCGGGGCCGCCAGATAGTGGGTTCACAAGTGGTCGCTCGACCGCCAGGGGCGACGGGGCGCGCGGCCGTCAACCTCGCATTCCATCACGAGGATGGATGCTCCGCGGCATCAGGCGGGCGGTGCCAGGGCCTGTGGTGTCCGGTCCGCCGGCTAGGCCTTGGCATCGTGGGCCCCGGCCAGGCCGGCGGTTCGCGCCACGATGGGCTGCCACCGCTCGTGCCAGGCGGCGAGCGCGGCAGGGTCTCGCTCGAACTGCTGGCGCAAGAAGGCGGTGGCCAACATCTTGGTGGCGCCCTTGATGTCCTGGTTCAGCTCATAGCCGCCGCTGACCATCCGGTCGGTGAAGATGCTGTGCGAGCCGCGGTCAAACACGACCAGGCCCTTTCGCCGGTCCGGCATCGCCTCATACAGGGCCAGGCGGTCTTCCGGGCCCGAGCGGTACCCGGGAATCAGGATGACGTCTTCGTTCGAGGTGATGTGCAGTGTGGGCAGTTGCACCGCCGCAAGGATCGACGGCAGATCCTGCTCGCCATAGAAGGGCGGCGTCGACACGAGGATCGCCGCCCGGAAGCGCTCGTCCCGGAAGTCGAACACCTGCCCGGCCCGCGCCACCCGCGCGCCGATCGCCAGCAAGCTGGTGTTGGCGCCGTACGAGTGACCGGCCATCACGATGCGACCAGGGTCGATGGCCTCGGCCACCGGGCCCAGCGCCGAATGTTGCAGCGCGCTGTCCAGCAGGCTGTCGAGCGCGAAATGGATGTCCTTGACCCGGTGGATCGCCTCGGACTCCTGGGCCGCACGCCGCAGGCGCGAGACGAGGCTGAACGGGTTGCCAAACCACAGCGCCCGATCGCTGCCCACGTGCTGCACATGCAGGCAGGCCCAGCCCTGGCTCGCCAGGTGGCGGCCCAGGTAGCTGTATCCCAGGCGCGAGCCGCCGATGCCATGCGAGAACACCACCAGCGGCACCGAGCGCGACGCCACGGCACCTTCAGGCCGTTGCGGCCAGTACAGGCGCACCGGCACAGCCCGCTGGCGCTGCACGTCCACCCAATCCCAATCCACGGCGAGTCCTGCCGGCACCGGCCCCGCCGCACCGACGGCATCGGCCGCATTGGGGGCATCGGTGGCATCGGCAGTGGCCAAAGGCTCGCTCGCCGCACGCGCCGCGCGCGGCCATGTGAGCCCGGCTCCCACGCCCGCGGCCAGCGCCAGGGCGCGCAGGCAGGCGCGACGGTGAGGATCGATGTCGACGGGCAATGGGTTCATGGGCATGGCGCACGCGAGTATCACCGCGCGGGCGCGACCGTGCTGGCGCAGGATCAATAGCCGACCGTGAACCGCTGGCGACGGTGCGCCGGCCGCTCGGCTTCGTCGAGCATCGCCATCGCGAAATCGGGCACCGAAATTTCGCTCTTGCCCTATGGCGTGTTCACACTATGCAACCCCGATGCGTTCGCCTCACCGAGGCCGGGCAAAGGTTGCTGGACCACATCGCCGCTGCTCGGCGGCCTGGGTGAAGCCGTGGCCCGGGCCCCGCACAGCGGCCAGAAGATCACCGGCACGCTGCGCATTGCTGGTCCAGGGCGCCGCCATCGGCGTGATGGACCGCCAGCCACACGTCCGAAAACGGCCAGCGCAAGAAGGCCGGCGGCCTATGATGGCCTGCATGGATCGCACCGCAGCCCCCCTCACACCGCCATCCGGCCCACCGGCCGTTGGCCTGACGCCGGATGCGGCTTACCAGGTGCTGCAGACCCATGACGCCCGCTTCGATGGCCGATTGTTCGTGGGGGTCACGTCGACCGGGGTGTACTGCCGGCCGGTGTGTCGCGTGCGGTTGCCTCGGCGCGAAAACTGCCGATTCTTCGGCAACGCCGCGAGCGCCGAGTGCGCCGGTTTTCGGCCGTGCCTGCGCTGCCGGCCCGAGTTGGCGCCGGGCCTCGCCACGACCGACTCGTCACAGACGCTGGCCCGTGCCGGTGCCCGGTTGATCGAGCACGCGGTGGCGCAAGGGCACGACCTGGCGCTGCCGCAAGTGGCGGCCCGCCTGGGCGTGACCGACCGGCACTTCCGCCGGGTGTTCCAGGCGGTGCATGGTGTGAGCCCGATGGACTGGCTGGCAACCCAGCGGCTGTTGCTGGCCAAGCGCCTGTTGACCGACACCCAGCTGCCCGTGACCCGCGTGGCCCTGGCGAGTGGTTTTGCCAGCCTGCGCCGCTTCAATGCCGCCTTCGCCGAACGCTATCGGCTCTCGCCCACGGCCCTGCGCCGATCCACCGACGCGGCCCACAGCGAGCCGGTGGCGGTTCGGCTGGCCTGGCGGCCGCCCTACGATGCCGAGGCGATGCTGGACTTTCTGGCAGCGCGGCCGCTGACGGGCATCGAGGCGGTGACGGATGGCCAATGGCGGCGCACCTTGGCCCTCACCGACGCCCGGGGAGAGCGCTACCAGGGCTGGATGGCGGTGCGTTTCGACACCGCGGCCTGCGAGGTGTGCGCCACGGTGAGCCCGAGCCTGGCGCCGGTGTTGGGGGCGGTGATCGAACGCCTTCGCCACCTGCTGGACTTGGACGCCGAGGCGGCCACGATCGACAGCGCGCTCGCCACGATGCCGGTCGCCTTGCGGCCCGGATTGCGTCTGCCGGGTTGCGTGGATGGTTTCGAAACCACGGTCCGCGTGATCCTCGGGCAGCAGGTCACCGTCGCCGCGGCCTGCACCCTCGCTGCACGCCTGGTGGCGCGGTTCGGCGAGCCCGTCGCCACCACGTGGCCGGGGCTCACCCATTTGTTTCCCAGGCCCGAGGTGCTTGCCGCGGCCAGTGCCGATTCGATCGGCGAGCTGGGCATCGTGAGCGGCCGCATCCGCGCGATCCAGGCCCTGTCTCGCGAAGTCGCCGAGAGCCGCATCGATCTCTCGCCCGCCGCACCGATGGAAGAGACCTTGGCGGCCCTGGCCGCACTGCCCGGGATCGGCGCCTGGACGACTGAAATGGTGGCGCTTCGGGTGCTGGCTTGGCCCGACGCATTTCCCGCCAGCGACATCGGCGTGATGCGCGCGCTGGGTGCCGACTCTCCGGCCGCCGCTGGCGCACAGGCCGAGGCGTGGCGCCCCTGGCGCTCGTATGCCGTGATGCAGCTGTGGCGCTCGATCGCCGCCGCCGCGCTCCCAACGCCTGCCCGACCGCCACGTGCCTCACGCCCATCGCCCTCATCACGCGCGCCGAAGCGCGCGGCCCAGGAAACGACATGACCCCTGCCCTGCCTCGCCGCCCCTTCGTGGCACAAGCCACCATCGACAGCCCACTGGGGCCCCTGTTGCTCGCTGCCACGGCACGCGGCCTGGGCGGCGCCTGGTTCGACGGCCAAGCCCACCACCCGGGCCCGCTTGACGCTCCCAACGACGCAGGGCATCGTTTCATCCAATTCGCCGCCGAAGAACTGGCCAGCTACTGGGCCGACGCGCCGAACGCCCGATTCACCGTGCCGCTGGACCCGCGGGGCACCGCCTTCCAATGCGCCGTGTGGCAACGGCTGCGCGACATCCCGGCCGGCCACACCAGCACCTACTCGGCGTTGGCCGCCCTGCTGCAAAAGCCCCGGGCGCTGCGCGCGGTGGGCGCCGCGGTGGGGCGCAACCCATTGAGCGTGATCATCCCCTGCCACCGCGTGCTGGGCAGCGACGGCTCGCTCACCGGCTATGCCGGCGGCCTGGCGCGCAAGCTCGATCTGTTGCAACGCGAAGGCCGATGGCCCGATGGGCCGCCGCCAGTCAACGAGGCCCATCGTCCTACCCGGGCGCCGGCAGCGCCGATCACCGCCGCATCCGAGGCCCAGGCGGCATGAAGCCACGCGACCTGGGCGAGTTGATGTTGCTCGCCGCGATCTGGGGTGCGTCGTTCCTCTTTTTGCGCATGGGGGCTGGCGAATTCGGCCCGTTTGCACTGGCCGGGTTGCGCGTTCTGGGCGCGTCGGCGTTCCTGCTGCCCGTGCTGCTGCGGCGCGGCGAGTGGCCCGCGCTCAGGCAGCATTGGCGAGCGATCGCGCTGGTCGGCATCGCCAATTCAGCCGTCCCGTTCCTGTGCTTCAGCTACGCGGCCCTGGCCATCACCGGGGGCCTGTCGTCGATCTTCAATGCCACCACGCCGCTGTGGGGCGTGCTTTTCGCTTGGGCGTGGTTGAAAGACCGTCCGCACGGCAACAAGGTGGCCGGTTTGGCCATCGGTTTCGCGGGCGTGTTGTGGTTGGCCTGGGACAAGGCCAGCTTCAAGCCGGATGCGTCGGGCGCCAGCAGCGGCCTCGCAGTGATCGCCTGCCTGACGGCCACCATGATGTACGGGCTGGCGGCAAGCATGACCAAGCGGTGGCTCACCGGCGTGCCGCCGATGGCGCTGGCCACCGGCAGCCAGTTGTCGGCGGCGGTGGTGTTGGCCCCGCTGATGGCGTGGCAATGGCCTGCCGTGCTGCCTGGCGCGCGCGCCTGGGGAGCGGTGGTGGCGCTGGCGCTGCTGTGCACCGGCGTTGCCTACGTGCTGTACTTTCGACTGATCGCCCACATCGGCGCCAGCAACGCGCTGAGCGTGACCTTCCTCATCCCGGCGTTCGCCATCGCCTGGGGGTGGGTGTTCCTGGGTGAATCGGTGAACGCGACCATGCTCGCCGCCTGCGCGGTGGTGCTGTTCGGCACCTCGCTCGTCACGGGCGTCTGGAAACCGCGCTGGCCCTTCGAAGGGCGGCCCGCGCGCTGAGAGCGCTGGCGACTGTCACCGACACAAAAAAGCCCGGACTGGCCGGGCCTTGATCCACATCGGCGACCAGCGCCTCACTTGCTGCCGGGCTGCTTCACCACGCGCAGATAGGGTTTGACGGTCTTCCAGCCTTCGGGGAAGAGCGTCTTGGCGTCGGCATCCGACACCGAGCCGGCGATGATCACGTCTTCGCCCTGCTTCCAGTTGGCCGGGGTGGCGACCTTGTGCTGGGCGGTGAGCTGGATCGAGTCGATGACGCGCAGCACCTCATCGAAATTGCGGCCCGTGGTCATCGGGTAGGTCAGCATCAGCTTGATCTTCTTGTCCGGGCCGATGATGAACACCGAACGCACCGTGGCGTTGGTCGCTGCCGTGCGGCCCGTGGCACCGCCCGCTTCGTCGGCCGGCAGCATGTTGTAGAGCTTGGCCACGTTCAGATCGGTGTCGCCGATCATCGGGTACTTCACCGCCGCGCCCTGCGTTTCTTCGATGTCGTGCGCCCAGCGTTCGTGGTCTTCGACCGGGTCGATCGACAGGCCGATGAGCTTCACGTTGCGCTTCTTGAACTCGGGCTCGATCTTGGCCATGTAGCCCAGCTCGGTGGTGCACACGGGCGTGAAGTCTTTCGGATGCGAAAACAGCACGGCCCACTGGTCGCCGATCCACTCATGGAAATCGATCGGGCCGTGGGTGGTTTGCGCCTTGAAGTTCGGCGCGGTGTCATTGATGCGCAGGGACATGGGGTGATGCCTCCGAGTCAAAGGGCCAAGAAGAGATCTGGTGAGCCGAGGATCGTAGCGCGTATGTGCCGAGTAGGGGTATGCGTTCCACGCCTGTGCATAGGCACTTGACGCCGCCAGCCTCAGCCGCCCGCCGCAACCGGCTCGGGCGTGTAGCCCGCCTCGCGGATGGCGTCGGCCAGCGCTGCACCATCGGCGCCGGCCGGCTCGATCTGCACACGGTGCGACGCCAGGTCGACCTCGATGCGCGCGCCCGGATCGACGCCCTTGACGGCCTGGGTGATCGCGCCGACGCAGTGGCCACAGCTCATGTCATTGACTTGAAAGGCAATCATCGCCCGCTCCTGGTGGTGAATGGGAAAAGTGAGGATGCGAGTGTCATCCTTGCCATGGTGGGAAGCTCAAGCCCCCGGTTTGATTCACCTCAACGCCGATGTGGGATCTTCATCACGGCGGTTGACCTTACCATGATGGAAAGCTTGACGATGCAGCCCATGGAGATTCCGCCAGCCGTCCGGGGCACCTCCAGCCGCCCGGGCTCTGCCGGTCTCAAGCCGGGCCTGCTGGCACCCGTTCGTGCCTCACCACCGCACCACCCCATCGTCATGAGCACACTCAGCCCCACGCCAACCGCTTCGGCCTCACCACCAGTCGCCACCTGGCGACTGCCCATCACCGGCATGACCTGCGCCTCCTGCGTGCGCCGCGTCGAAAAGGCATTGGCCAAGGTGCCGGGTGTCGCGGCGGCCAGCGTGAACCTGGCCACCGAAGAAGCATCGGTCACCTCCGGCCCGGGGCTGGACCCCGGCGCGCTCATCGCCGCCGTTCGCCAGGCAGGTTATGGCGTGAGCGAAGTGACGACCACGCTTCAGGTCAGCGGGATGACCTGCGCCTCCTGCGTATCGCGGGTTGAAAAGGCGCTGGCCAAGGTGCCGGGCGTTGTGCGTGCCTCGGTGAACCTGGCCACGGAGCGCGCGACCGTCCAATCCCTGGCGTCGGTTTCAGTGGCCGCCTTGCAAGCCGCCGTCGCCAAAGCGGGGTACCAAGCCGTGGAGCCTTCGCCGACGGGCGCCGCGCGCCCGGCCCGGTGGCCCGAATGGGCTCCGGTGGCTTTGAGCGCCCTGCTCACCCTGCCTCTGGTCGCCCCCATGCTGCTGGCGCTGTGGGGGGGCATGTGGATGCCGAGCGGCTGGGCTCAACTGGCCCTGGCCACACCCGTGCAGTTCGTGCTGGGCGCGCGCTTCTACCGCGCAGGCTGGATGGCGCTGCGGGCCGGCTCCGGCAACATGGACCTGCTGGTCGCCCTGGGTACCTCGGCGGCCTACGGACTGTCGGTCTTCCTGCTGTGGCGCCACGGCGATCACGGCATGGCCCACCTCTATTTCGAAGGCAGCGCCACCGTCATCACGCTGGTGCTGTTGGGCAAGTGGCTGGAAACGCGCGCCAAGCGCCAAACCACCGAGGCCATCCGGGCATTGAACGCCTTGCGCCCCTCGACCGCCCGGGTCCAACGCGAAGGGCAAGAGCAAGAGCTGCCAGTCGAGCTGGTGCAGGTGGGCGACCTGGTGGTGGTGCGCCCCGGCGAGCGCATTGCGGTGGACGGCGAGGTGGCCGAGGGCCGAAGCCATGTGGATGAATCGCTGATCACCGGCGAGAGCTTGCCGGTCGCCCGCGCCCCGGGCGACCACGTGACCGGCGGCGCGATCAATGGCGACGGCTTGCTGCTGGTGAAGACCACCGCGGTGGGCGCCGAGACGACGCTGGCCCGCATCATTCGGCTGGTGGAATCGGCACAAGCCGAGAAGGCGCCGATCCAGCGCATCGTGGATCGCGTCAGTGCGGTCTTCGTGCCCGCGGTGCTGGCCATCGCGGCCCTCACGTTCCTGGGCTGGTTCGCCTGGGGCGGTGAGGTGGAGCCCGCGTTGATCAATGCGGTGGCGGTGCTGGTGATCGCCTGCCCTTGCGCCCTGGGCCTGGCCACACCCACGGCCATCATGGTGGGCACCGGCGTCGCGGCCCGCTACGGCATCTTGATCAAGGACGCCCAAGCGCTGGAAGTGGCGCACGCCGTGACGGCAGTGGCCCTGGACAAGACGGGCACCCTCACTGAAGGCAAGCCGGCGCTGGCGGCAGCGCTGCCGGCCCCCCGCCTCACACGCGACGAGCTGCTGCGCCTGGCGGCCGGGCTGCAGCAGGCCAGCGAACACCCGCTGGCCAAGGCCGTGATGGCGGCAGCCCGCGGGGCCACCTGGGCGGTGCCCGCAGCCCACCAGGCGCATGCTCTGCCAGGGCGTGGTGTCCAGGCGGTGATCGATGGCCGCACACTGGCACTCGGCAGCCGACGCCTCTTCGACGAGCAAGGGGCGCAGGCCGGTGAGTGGGCCGATGCGGCCTCGGCGCTCGAGAACGAAGGCCGCACTGTGTCATGGCTCATCGACGTGACGCCCGGCGAGTCCCCAGAAGCGCTCGGCCTGCTCGCCTTTGGCGACACGGTCAAACCGCAGGCGGCCGCGGCGGTGGCTCGGCTGCGGGCCCAGGGCCTGCGCACCGTGATGCTGACCGGCGACAACGAAGGCAGCGCCCGTGCCGTGGCGCGAATGCTGGGGGTGGACGAGGTGCGCGCCAATGTGCTGCCCGCCGACAAGGCGGCTGCCGTGCAGGCGCTGCATGCGGCGGGCCATCGAGTGGCGATGGTCGGCGACGGCATCAACGATGCGCCAGCGCTGGCGGCCGCGGACGTGGGTATCGCGATGTCGACCGGCACCGACGTGGCGATGGAAACAGCCGGCATCACGCTCATGCGTGGCGACCCGCGCCTGGTGGCGGACGCGATCGACATCTCTCGGCGCACCTACTCGAAGATCAAGCAGAACCTGTGGTGGGCGTTTGGCTACAACGCGCTGGGCATCCCGCTGGCGGCCCTCGGGCTGCTGAGCCCGGTGATCGCCGGCGCGGCCATGGCCTTCAGCAGCGTCAGTGTGGTGGGCAATGCGCTCACGCTGCGGCGCTGGCGGCCCTCGGCCGACGCAGGATCCTCATCTGCCCACGGAGCATCGTCATGAAGCTGATGAACATCGGTGAAGCCGCCAAGGCATCGGGCGTGTCGGCCAAGATGATCCGGCACTACGAAAGCGTGGGCCTGTTTCCCGAGGCCGCGCGCACCGAGGCCGGTTACCGGCTCTATGGGGAGAAAGAGCTCAGCACGCTGAGGTTCATACGTCACTCCCGAGACCTGGGCTTTTCCATCGAGCAGATCCGCGAACTGCTGGGCCTGTGGCAGAACCGCCGCCGTCCCAGCCGGCAAGTGAAGGCCCTGGCCCTGGCCCACATCGAAGAGCTGGAGCAGAAACTCCAAGAGTTGCAGGCGATGAAGGCCACGCTGGAACACCTGGTGCACTGCTGTCATGGCGATGATCGGCCCGATTGCCCGATCATCGATTCACTGGCCGCCGCCCCGCAACCCGCACACGAGCCCACCGCCGCATCGGTGGGCCCAAGCCATGCAGAGCCCACCGTTGCGCGGCGCGCATCACCCAGCGCAGGCCTGCGCAGCGGCCGACGCGCCTGAGCATGGCCGAGCCACCACCGGCCGGCGCCACACGCTCAAGGCAGGCGGGGCAAGTGGCTCAACGCACGGGTGCGAGCGCCGTCGATATTGCAGCTCTCAAGGATCCGCTCGGGGCCGGCGGGGCGGACTTCGTCGCCGATCACGAACGCGCCACTCGACTCGTCCTGCCGACCCACATAGACGTTGTCGCCCGCCGCAATCCAGCCGGCCAGCAGCTGCGGCTCCAACACCTTCTCGGGGCCAACGCCGATGGGAGCGAGGCCGTCCGGCCTACCGAGTGCAGCGAGGCCCTCGGGCCTGCCGTGCGGGGTGAGCTGCCGAACGGCAACATCGGTGATCCTGCCGGCCGCACCGTAGCGCAGCCTGGTGAGCAGGTAGTGGCTCATGTTCGCCTCCTATCCCCTGGCGGCTCACGGGCCGTGAGCCCACTGCATGGTGCGCCGTGCACCGCCCCATGGCAAGGGGCTGTCGCGCCGATGCCAAAGTGCGAGACGACGCCTCCCGCCGCATCTGCCGCCGCAGGCCTCTCAAGGGTCAGGGGCAGCGGTCAAAGGCCCTGGTCCGCATCGAGGGCGGAGCGCCGCGTCAGGGCGCCGGCACGAGATCGATCGCGTCGTACGAGAAACCTGGGCTCAGGAAGCCGACACCCTGCGAACCACTCGTTACCCCAAGCGTCAGCACGTTGTCGCCCACCACCAACGCACTGGCCGGCACGACCACGTCGTACAGGGTGTTGTTGCCTCGGTAGGTGCCCACGGTGAGCGTGCGCGACGACGGCTGGGACGAGATCGCCAGCACGCCCGCGTACCACTGGTTGATCTTCACCGAGGGCCGGCCACCCGCATGGGCCGCGGTGATGCCCAACCTCAGGTGGTGCTCGGCGATCTGGTCGCTGTTCAGACGAAACCGCACCTCCAGACTGCCATTGACCTCGCGCCATTGGCAGGCCGGAAAGTCCTTGGCCTTCGACGTGCCCACCACGTACGCTGGAGTCGCCCATGGCGACATGCGCACATCGGACGGGTGCATCATCGTCAATCGATCGCCGTTGAGCAGCTCGGCCGGGCTGCCGTCCCAATCGCCAATGCGCCACACGGCCCGGCGCGAGGCCGGATCGCCCGTCACCTTGAAGGCGGCCACCTTGGTGGTGTCGCCGGCGCGCACCGTCACCGAACGTCGATCGACCGCGAGTTCGTTCTTGAACACCGTCAACGTGTAGTCGCCAGGCAGCACGCCGGTGGCCTCGAAGCTGCCGTCTTCTCGCAGGTCGGTCCAGTACTGCGCGGTGGCGCTGGACAAGCCGATGGTGTAGTCGTGCTTGCCATCGACGCCGCGTACTTTCGTGCCCAGCACGCGGCCACGTCCCGCTTTGCCCACGTAGCCTTCGAGGGCCATGTCCGCCAGCCAGTTGGTGTCGATCGTAGGCGGCTTGTCGCCGCCCGTGAACACCAGCGTGTACCGGTTGAGGATGCCGGGCCGGAAGGGCTCGGTCTGCGCCTCGCCGTAGTTGATGATGTAGGTGATCTCCTGGTTCGTGTCGGTGCCCTGGTTGAGCAGGCTGCGGTAGAACGGGCCGCCGGAGTTGCCCTCGTTGTTGTCCCGCACCACCCACAGGCCCACATTCGGGCCGGTGGCGCCGATGTAGCGCCAGTCCTTCAGCCTCATGTTCGAGTAGTGCTTCGATCGGGTCTGGCCGTCGGGCATGCCGAACACATCGCCGGACTCGATGGCTCCGGAGTTGCCGCGGATGTCGGAAGGCTCGGGGCCCACGGGCAACGCGCCGATGGGCACCCGCAAGATGAACCGGGCGAGGTTCAAGGTGTCAGGCTCCCGTGTGAATCGGGTGGCCATGTAGATGCGTGGCTCGCCTCGGCGTGCCAGGTAGTAGTGCACCAGGTCGCCCGCACGCACCGTGACCTTGATGTGATCGGCGTCGACCTGAGACGCCTGCACATCGACGGCCGATGTGTCCTTGAACAGGTAGTCGAAGCCAGAGTTGACCTGACTGCCTCGCCCCGCGTCCTGGTACTGCACACCCTGGTAGACCATGGACGCGATGTCACCCGGCGATTGGGTGTTGGATCCATAGTCGACTCGCCGGATCTTGAACACCAGGCCACCCCCGGTATCGATGGTGAAGTAGGTGGCGTCCGCGGTGAGCCCGAAGCCCTCGGCACAGGCAGGCCCTGACGCGGCAACCAACGTCCCCAGCAGCCAGGGCACCACACGCAAGCGGGAGAGTTTCATGGACGACCCCAAGTTTTGACAGCAATCGTTTGACTATATGAACCATCGGCTGGCCGCGCAGCGCGCAACTGTCCCAACACGTAACCCGTCGGTTCGTGGCGTGGACGCCGCACCGGGGTGGTCAGCCTTGCGGTGGCGTGCCTAGAATCGCGGCCTCTTTTGTCACCTCGAACCTTCGGAGCTTTCCAAGTGCCCCGCACCGTCGCCCTCTGATTGCCGACGACTGCGTCCAGCAGCATCGTTTCGGCGCCGTCTGCGCCCTGTGATGGCTGCGGCCCTGGTTCCGATCGTTTCCCCGCCTGCCATGAGGCGCGGGATCCACGAGCCCCCCGCCCCCTTCCCTCGCGACTCTGCCGCCTCGCTTCAGCGCGAGGTGCGGTGACAAGACCGCGCTCGAACACGTTCGTCGGCCTGTTGACTTCAGCTACGCCGATCCGCGCCAACAACGCGGCGGCCGACGAACATGTATTTGCAATCTCTGCCGCTGATGCGGTATCCACGAACGTTGCACCTGGAAGGCAGCCGGCTGCAGGCCGGTGACCGCAGCGACGACCAGACGCCCTTGTCCGCCTTGAAGGGCCGGCACGTTGTCATCGAGGAAAAGCTCGATGGCGCCAACGCCGGCATATCGTTCAGCGAAGGCGGCGACCTGCTGCTGCAATCGCGCGGCCACTACCCGATGGGCGGCCACGGTGAGCGGCAATTCAACCTCTTCAAGGTGTGGGCCGCGGCGCACGAGGCTCGGCTGCTTGCGATTCTGCAGGACGACTTCGTCCTCTACGGCGAGTGGATGTACGCCAAGCACAGCGTCTGGTACGACCGCCTGCCCCACTATTTCTGCGAGTTCGACGTCTACGATCGACGCCGGCAGCGGTTCTTGTCGACGTCACGTCGACAGGCGTTGCTGGCCGGCTCGCCGGTGCTGTCGGTGCCGGTGCTGTACGCGGGCCCGATGCCGACCACGCCGAAGTTGCTGTGGAAGCTGGTCACACAGTCACTGGCCAAGTCGACGGGTTGGCGCGAGGCATTCGACATCGCGGTCGCTCGCGAGGGACTTTCGCGTGAGCTGACCTGGCGCCAGACCGACAAGGCGGACGAGTCCGAAGGGCTGTACCTGAAAGTCGAGGACGACGAGCAGGTGTTGGCGCGATACAAGCTCGTCCGGCACAGCTTCACCCAGACGATTCTCGACGCTGACTCGCACCATGCGCAGCGCCCCATCCTGCCCAACCAATTGGCAGCAGGCGTCGATCTGTATGCCGAACAGCCGACGCTCACCTGGGAGGCACTCGGCCTGAAGACGCGGCACTCGATCGACGAGTTGGCCCGCTGACGCCGCCGCCCGCCCCCCGATTCTTTGGAGAATTGATCATGAACTGGACCGATCTGCAGGCGCTGGTGCCTGCACCCGGCCAATCGCCGGACTTCAGCGCCTGCCTGCAAGCGTTCCCGGCGCTCGAGCTGGCGAAGACCACGCCGCAAGACCCCCGCCACCACGCTGAAGGCGATGTGTGGACGCACACCCAGATGGTCGTGGAAGCGCTGCTGGCCCTGCCGGACTATCAACACGCCGAGCCGGTAGATCAGCAGGTGTTGTTCCTCGCTGCGTTGCTGCACGACGTGGCCAAGCACGCCACCACGGTGGTGGATCCTTCCACGGGTGCCATCGGGCAGCCAGGGCATTCCCGGCGTGGCGCCATCGATGCACGCATCTCGTTGTGGGACGCCGGGATGCCGATGGCGATGCGCGAAGCGGTGTGCCGTTTGATCGCGGTGCACCAGGTGCCGTTTTTCGCGCTGGCCGATTCGCGCCGCCAGAAGAGCCCGGAGTTCATCGTGCGCGAGCTGTCGTGGCAGCTCAGCATTCCCCTCTTGGCCACGCTGGCCGAGGCGGACATGCGCGGGCGCATTTGCCAAGACCGACAGGCTGTGCTCGACCACATCGAGCTGTTTCGCGAATTGGCCCGCGAGGAAGGCTGCTACGGACAGCCGCGCCCGTTTGCGGATGCCCACACGCGTGTCAGCTACTTTCGCGGCGCGCAGTTGCACCCGGACTTTCCGCTGTTTCAAGAGCCCGGCTCCCGAGTGACTGTGATGTGTGGCCTGCCCGCCTCGGGGAAGAACACGTGGGTCGCGCAGCATCGGGGCGGGTGGCCGGTGGTGAGCTACGACGATGCCCGTGACGAGCTGGGCCTGCGGCATGGCCAGAACGAAGGCCGCGTGGCACATGCCGCGATCGACAAAGCCAAGGACTTGCTGCGGCGGCGCGAGCGATTTGTCTTCAATGCCACGCACCTGAGCCAGCAGATGAGGGACAAGACGCTGGATCTTCTGTTCGCCTATGGCGCGGAGGTGGAGTTGGTTTACATCGAAGCCCCACGCGAGGAATTGCTGCGCCGCAATCGGGGCCGCGACACCACGTTGAGCAATCGCGCCCTGCTCGGCATGCTGCACAAATGGGAGCTGCCGTTGCCCACCGAAGCACATGAGGTTCACTACATCGCGCACCGCTGATGAAACCCCATGCCCTGCCGGCGGCGGCCCGCTGCGCCACACTGGCGGGCAGTCAAATGGAGGGAATCGATGGCGGTCTATGTCGACAACATGCGCGCACCGTTCAGAGGGCGCCTGATGTGCCACATGGTCGCGGACACCGATGACGAACTGCACGAGATGGCCGACCGCCTGGGCTTGCCACGGCGGTCGCACCAAAAGCCCGGCACGCCCCACAGCCACTACGACATCACGGTCGAAGCGCGTGCTGTGGCGCTGCAACTGGGCGCCCTGGACATCGGCCGTCGCCAGTTGGTGATGCTGATTCGCCGCAAACGCGCGGCCATGCAGCACGTGAATCACTGCGCAGGTTGATGAACACGAGCCTGCTTCGCGCCATGGCCACGTCATCAGTGGCGGGCCGTGCGCCCACGCGCCATCTGCGGCGCGGTCCGTGAGCCCCACGCGCCGGTGGCGCAGCACCAAAGACAAAGGGCCACAGCATTCCTGCTGCAGCCCTTTCGAATAGGTGGCGGAGTGGACGGGGCTCGAACCCGCGACCCCCGGCGTGACAGGCCGGTATTCTGACCAACTGAACTACCACTCCGCAGTGGTGCTGAAGTTTGAATCCAACGATTCCGGGCTTCAACCACCCGTGCCATCCGCCACCGACCGCAGTCGAAGCATTTGGCGTCCCCTAGGGGATTCGAACCCCTGTTACAACCGTGAAAGGGTCGTGTCCTAGGCCTCTAGACGAAGGGGACCTGGTCCTTCCATCCCATCTACGACGCCACCCAACTTGGTGGAGGTAAGCGGGATCGAACCGCTGACCTCTTGCATGCCATGCAAGCGCTCTCCCAGCTGAGCTATACCCCCGTCTGGATTCCGACCGCCATCTGCCGATTGCGCAGCAGACCCGCTCGACGTCCACGGAAGCGTCGAAGACAAAGGGCTGCACCGTTACCAATGCAGCCCTTCGAGATAAGTGGCGGAGTGGACGGGGCTCGAACCCGCGACCCCCGGCGTGACAGGCCGGTATTCTAACCAACTGAACTACCACTCCGCAGTGGTGCTGAACTTCGAATCCGAAGATTCCGGGCTTCAACCACCCGTGCCATTGACCGCGGCTTGCGCCGAGGTATTTGGCGTCCCCTAGGGGATTCGAACCCCTGTTACAACCGTGAAAGGGTCGTGTCCTAGGCCTCTAGACGAAGGGGACATTGTCCTTTTCGTTCACCCCACGACGCCACCGTTTTGGTGGAGGTAAGCGGGATCGAACCGCTGACCTCTTGCATGCCATGCAAGCGCTCTCCCAGCTGAGCTATACCCCCGTTTTGGCTGCGATCTGCCGCTTTCGCTTCAGATCTTGCTTCAACTATTGCGGGTGCGCCGTTGAGCGAAGACCAAGAGTATATAGCGAAATTTAAAGAGTGCGCAAGCGATCGAGCACAACATGTCGATTGAAGAGAGAAAGCACGGCGTCAATCGACGGGGTCTGCGCCCTTCCACACACCAGCACGCGCAGCGGAATCGCCACTTGCGGCATCTTCAGCTTGTGCTCGGTGATGGTGTCCTTGATGGCCTGCTGGATCGCTGCCTTGTCCCAGGCGACCGTGGTCAGGCGCTCGCGCAGCGCGATGAGCGCAGGCTTCACCGCCTCGGTGACATGGCTGGCGAGATCGTCAGCGCTCGGCGCCACCGGCACGAAATACATCGACAGCCAGTCAGCCAGTTCGACGGTCGTCGCGCAGCGATCCTTGAACAGCGCACACATGCCCGCCAGGCTGCTGTCATCCACCGCCTCGATGCCGCGCGAGCGAAGCTGCGCCGCGACCTGCGTGGCCAGACGCCCATCATCAGCCTGCTTGATGTACTGGGCGTTGACCCACGACAGCTTGGCCGCATCCCACTGAGCGGGGCTCTTGTTCAAGTGGGTGCCATCGAACCAGCCCACGAGCTGCTCTCGTGAAAAGAGCTCGTCGTCGCCATGGCTCCAGCCGAGACGCGCGAGGTAGTTCAGCATCGCTTCGGGCAGATAGCCGCCCTCTTCGTAGTTCGACACCGCAACGGCACCGCGACGCTTGGAGAGCTTCAAGCCATCGTCACCCAGGATGACGGGCAAGTGCCCAAACTGCGGCAACGCGGCGCCCAGCGCGATGTAGATGTTGATCTGCCAAGGCGTGTTGTTGATGTGCTCGTCGCCGCGGAAGACATGCGTGATCTTCATGTCCCAGTCGTCCACGACCACAGCGAAGTTGTAGGTGGGCACACCATCGGCACGCTGAATGATGAGATCGTCGAACTCCTTGTTCGCGATCACGATCTCGCCTTTGACCAGGTCGTCCCAGCTCACCGTGCCTTCACGCGGGTTCTTGAAGCGGATCACCGGCTTCACCCCTTCGGGAACGGGGGGCAGCACCTTGCCGGGCTCGGGGCGCCAACGGCCGTCGTAGCCGGTCTTTTCACCGCGCGCCTTCTGCTGCTCGCGCATGGCGTCGAGCTCCTCGGGCGTGGTGTAGCAACGGTAGGCCGTGCCAGCGGCCAGCATGCCGTCGATGACCTCCTGGTATCGAGCCAGCCGCTGCATTTGGTAGATGGGGCCTTCGTCGTAGTCGAGGCCCAGCCAGTGCATGGATTGCAGGATCTGGTCGACAGAATCCTGCGTCGAGCGCGCCACATCGGTGTCTTCGATGCGAAGCACGAAATCGCCGCCGTGATGGCGGGCATAGGCCCACGAATACAGAGCGGTGCGGGCCGTGCCGAGGTGCAAGAAGCCGGTAGGCGACGGTGCGATGCGGGTGCGAACTTTGGAGGTCATTCTTCGAAAATCAAACGTGTCACTTCGCGATCGTCGACAGGCCGCGCTGCAAGTCGGCCTTGAGGTCGTCGATGTGGTCCAGGCCCACGGCGATGCGGATCAGGCCCTGGCCGATGCCAGCGGCCTGGCGTTGGGCTTCGGTGAGCCGGCCATGCGAGGTGGTGCCTGGATGGCTGATGGTGGTCTTGGTGTCCCCCAGGTTGGTGGTCAGTGAACAGACCTGGGTCGCATCCATCAACGCGAAGGCACGCTCGCGAAGCGCCTGGGGGCCCTCGCCCGTCACATCGAACGAGACCACCGCGGCACCGCGGCCTGATTGCTGGGCCATCGCCAGCGCATGTTGCGGATGCGATGCAAGCCCGGGGTAGTAGACGCGGTGGATGCCGGGCTGCTCCGCCAGCCACTGCGCCAAAGCGAGGGCGTTGTCGCTCTGCGCCTTCATGCGGATGGCCAGCGTTTCCATGCCCTTGAGCACCACCCAGGCGTTGAACGGCGAGAGGGTCATGCCGGCCGAGCGCAGCACCGGCATCAGCTTGCTCTGCAGCAGATCTTCCGGCCCGCAGACGGCACCGGCGATGACGCGGCCTTGACCATCGAGGTACTTGGTGCCGGAGTGGATGATGAAATCCGCGCCGAACTTCACCGGCTGCTGCAAGGCAGGCGAGCAGAAGCAGTTGTCGACCGCCAGCCAGGCACCCGCGCGATGGGCGATGTCAGCCAACGCGGCGATGTCGCAGATCTCGGTCAGTGGGTTGGTCGGCGACTCTGCAAACAGCAGTTTGGTGTGGGGCCGCAAGGCAGCGCGCCACTCATCGACATCGGTCTGCGACACGAAGCTGACTTCCAGCCCGAATCGGCCCATGATGTCCTGCAGCAGCTTGATCGTCGAGCCGAACACGCTTTGCGAGCAGATCACGTGGTCGCCCGCTTTCAGCAGCCCCATCACGAGCAGCAAGATGGCCGACATGCCACTGGCCGTGCCCATGCACCCGCTGGTGCCTTCGAGCGCAGCGAGGCGGCGCTCCATCATCGTCACCGTCGGGTTGGAGAACCGGCTGTAGGTGAACGACTCTTCCTCGTCGGCGAACCGCCGTGCCGCCGTGGCCGCATCCGGGTGCACGAAGCTGCTGGTGAGGAAGAGCGCCTCGGCGTTTTCGCCCCACTGCGATGGAGGCAACCCCTCGCGCAACGCCAAGGTCTCCAGTCGGGCGTCGGCCGGCAACTCCACCCGAGCAAGCCGCTTCTTCCCCTCGGACATCACGCGCCCCCTTGATTGCTTTGCAGCGCCAGGCGGCCGCGCTCTGGGCCGTCTTCGTCTTCCGGCTGGGACGCGCGTTGCGTCTTCATCGCTTCGAAGTCGGCGGCCGAGACGTCACCGGTGATGTAGTGGCCATCAAAGCACGAGGCTTCGAAACCCACCAGATCGCGGTTCAAGGCGGCCACCACACGCTTCATGGCATCGACATCCTGATAGATCAGCGCATCGGCGCCGATGAACTGACGGATCTCCTCGACGCTGCGGTTGTGCGCGATCAGCTCTTCCTTGGTGGGCATGTCGATGCCATACACGTTCGGGAAGCGCACCGGAGGCGCCGCCGAGGCCATGTAGACCTTGTTGGCACCGGCCTCGCGGGCCATCTGCACGATCTCTTTGCTGGTCGTTCCGCGCACGATGGAGTCATCGACCAGCAGCACATTGCGGCCCTTGAACTCCATGCCGATCGCATTGAGCTTCTGGCGCACGCTCTTCTTGCGCACGGCCTGGCCCGGCATGATGAAGGTGCGGCCCACGTAGCGGTTCTTGACGAAGCCCTCACGGTAGGGCTTTCCGATCTTTTGCGCCAACTGCATCGCGCTCGGCCGGCTGGACTCGGGGATCGGGATGACCACGTCGATCTGCGACGGCGGCATGGTCGAGATCACCCGCTGTGCCAGGGTCTCCCCCATGTTGAGCCGGGCCTGGTAGACCGAAATGCCGTCCATCACCGAGTCGGGGCGGGCCAGGTAGACGAACTCGAACATGCACGGGTTCAGGCTCGGCGACTCTGCACATTGCTGCGCATGCACGCGGCCATCCAGGTCGATGAAGATCGCCTCGCCGGGCGCGACGTCGCGCACGAACTTGTGGCCGGTGCCTTCGAGCGTGACCGATTCGCTGGCGACCATGACCTCGGCGCCTTCGGGCGTGTCGAGCGTGCCAAAGCACAGCGGGCGAATACCGAACGGATCGCGGAAGGCGAGCAAGCCGTACCCGGCGATCAGCGCTACCACCGCGTAGGAGCCCTTGATGCGCTTGTGAACCGCAGCCACCGCTTTGAACACCAGGTCAGGTGTCAGCGCGAGGTCGCGGCCCGCGCGCTCAAGCTCGTGCGCCAGCACGTTGATCAGCACCTCGGTGTCGCTTTCGGTGTTGATGTGGCGGCGGTCGATGTCGAACAACTCGGCCTTCAACGCATGGGCGTTGGTCAGGTTGCCGTTGTGCACCAGCACGATGCCGAAAGGCGCGTTCACATAGAACGGCTGAGCTTCTTCCTCGCTGTAGGCATTGCCCGCCGTCGGATAGCGAACCTGCCCCAGCCCCACCGTACCTGGCAGGGCCCGCATGTTGCGGGTGCGAAAGACATCCTTGACCATGCCTCGGGCCTTGTGCATGAAGCACTTGGTACCCAGCATGGTGACGATGCCCGCCGCATCCTGGCCCCGGTGCTGCAGGAGCAGCAAGGCGTCATAGATCAGCTGGTTGACCGGCTGCTTGGAAATCACGCCGACGATGCCGCACATGGATGATCCGTTCGTGTCTGAAGAAGAGGTATATCGGGAAGAAAGGGGCCGCGTTCAAGCGCTGCGGGTCGCCTTGTCGGGCGTGGGCCACATGGGCTTGAGCTCTTTGAGCAGCCCCGAAAGCCAGACGGCACCGACCGAGCTCTTCCACGCGCTCGAGTTCGAGGCAGGGGGGATGAGCGGCACCACCGAGGCCACGATCAGCAAGATGAGCACGCCGCGCGCAAAACCGAAACCGGCACCGAGCGCCCGGTCAAGCACGGTCAGGGGCGTGGCGGAGATCAACATGCGCACCAGCTTGGCCATCAGCGTCCAGGCGATCAGCACGGCGAAGAAGGTCAAGGCGTAGCCTGCGGCCAGGCGCAACGTACTGCCCGCCTCACCGATCGGCAGCCAAACCGCTGCGCTGGCACCGTACCACTTCGCCACGGCGAAGGCTGCCACCCAGCCCACCAACGACAGGATCTCGTAAATCAAGCCACGCCAGAGCCCGATCGTGACGGACAAAAGCAGCACGATGGCCAGCGCCCAGTCCACCCAGCTGAAGCCTGCCACCATCGCCGTCAGAGCTTGAGCACGGCCGCCTGCAGGCCGCCGGACTTGATCTTCGCGGCCGCTTTATCGGCCTCAGCCTTTGTCGCGTACGGCCCCACGCGCACGCGGATGCGGCGCCCGGTGTCGGATTCAATCACTTGCGTGTAGGTCTTCAGCCCCATGCCCTCGACCTTCATACGGGCCTCGCGTGCACTGGCCGCTTCGGCGAACGCGCCGATCTGCACGACGAAGCGACCTTCGTCATCCTTGGCATCGGCATTGCGCGCCGAGTCGGCCGGCTTCGGCGCCTCCACGGGCCGGGTGGCTGGCGGTTTGGGTTCCGGCTTCGGTTCCGGTTTGGGCGGATCGGCAGGCTTGGGTGCGGGGCGGGTTTCGGGCTTGGGCTCTGCCGGCTTCGGCGCGGCGGGCTTGGGCTGCGCCGATGCCGTGTCGGACGAGCTCGCCGTGGCCGGCACGCGCGGCGCCACATCGGCCACCGTGTTGGCGGGCGGCTGCTCGATGGGTGGCCGCGCCACCGGTTGCGAACGGCTTGAGCGCGACGCGGGAGCGACCAGCGGCGGCACGGCATCGCGCGACGGAATCTCGATCGGGATGTCGACCGCAATGGGCCGAGGCTGTGTCTCGAACAGCAGCGGGAAACCGATGATGCCAATCCCGAGGAGGACGGCAGCCCCAATCAAACGGCGGCGGGCCTTGGCGCGCGCTTCGCGCACGACTTCATTCGCATCGGCGGTGGACGACGCACCAGCGCGAGCGTCCTTGGAGCTGGATTTGAGTTTCGACAGCAGACCCATGCGTGGCGGCGAGTGGCGACCGGGGCGGTCGGATAGGCACCCGTCGGGCGCGAGGCTCAGGGCCGCGGCCGGCCGTTGACGCGGCCCACCGGGCTGGCTTCAGGCCTGATGGGGCGCGCTCAGCCGAGGCAAACCACGCTTCAGCACGCCGCCCACGGTATAGAACGAGCCGAAGACCACGATTCTATCAGTGGGGTTTGCCCCAGCCACGGCCGCGTCCAGCGCCTCGGAGGGTGATGCGTACAGGCCGTACGACGCGGCGTCCCCCTTCAGGGCTCGCAATTCGGCAGCCAGCTCATCGGCCCGCGCCGCGCGGGGCAACGGAAGATCGGTGAGGTGCCAGTGGTCGATCAATGGCGCGATGCGGGCGAGCACGCCGCCCAAGTCCTTGTCGCGCATGGCACCCAAGACGGCCACCGTGCGCGGAAAGAATCCCATTTGATCGAGGTTCAGCGCCAATGCCGACACGGCTTGCGGGTTGTGGGCCACGTCCAGCACCAAGGCAGGCTGACCCGGAACGATCTGGAAGCGCCCGGGAAGCTCGACGCTGGCCAAGCCGACCCGCACCGCCTGGGCGTTGATCGGAAGTCGGTCGCGCAGGGCTTCGAGCGCGGCGATGGCGCCAGAAGCGTTGAGCAACTGGTTGGCGCCCCGCAGCGCCGGGTAGGCCAAGGCGTGGTATCGCCGACCTCGCCCGCTCCACGACCATTGCTGCCGATCGCCCTGGTGGTTGAAATCACGGCCGTTCAGCCACAGGTCAGCACCCACTTCCCGGCCATGATCGATGACAGATTGGGGCGGCAACGGGTCAGAGACGATGCCAGGGCGCCCGGTGCGCAGGATGCCGGCCTTCTCACGCCCGATGCTTTCGCGATCCGGCCCCAGGAATTCGGTGTGATCGAGGTCGATGCTGGTGATCACCGAGCAATCGGCATCGATGGCATTGACCGCGTCGTACCGGCCACCGAGGCCGACCTCCAGGATCACCAGATCCAGCGACTCACGCGCGAGCCGGTGCATGATCGCCAAGGTGCTGAACTCGAAGGTGGTCAGCGCCGTGTCGCCCCTTGCACGGTCAACGACCGCGAAGTCTTCGCAAAGCGAGTCCGCACTCACGGGCGCGCCGTTGACCCGGCAGCGCTCTTCGAAGTGCACGAGGTGCGGCTTGATGTAGAGCCCGACTCGGTATCCCGCCGCACGGGCGATCGATTCGATCATCGAGCACGTTGACCCTTTGCCGTTGGTACCAGCCACGGTGATCACAGGCACGGTGAACCGCAACCCCATCGCATCGCGCACGGCCTGCACACGCTCCAGAGACAGGTCCATCGACTTGGGGTGCAGGCTCTCGCTGTGCGCGAGCCACTCGGCGAGCGTCTTCAACGTCGGAATCTCGGTGGGGGAACAACAGGCGAATGGAACCGGCACCCGGGCGGGGCCGCCGTTTCCTTCGATCATGACAGTGCGTGCAGACACCCAGCGGCCCGCACGCCGAATCAGCCCCCTCGACGAAGGGGCGAACGCCGGACTCAGAGGGCGAGAGTTCTTCGGCCGTGCCCGAAGGGCGAGTCAAAACGCCCTGGAACGATGCGCAAAGCGCAGCCGCGGCCTGGGCCATGGCGAACACTGGCAACGACGGGCGAGGGTGTTTTGGCTTGCAAAGCGGGCCTAAGCGGGCCTAAGCGGGCTTGGGTGAAAGGCTCTCGGCCTCAGGCCACCGCGTCGGCCGACTGGCGCTGCAGCATGGCCAACTGGCGGGCGATCGTCTGGCGCAGTTGGCGCCTGTCCACGATCATGTCGATGGCACCCTTTTGCATCAGGAACTCGGCGCGCTGGAAGCCTTCGGGCAGTTCTTCGCGCACGGTGTTCTTGATCACCCGCTGTCCGGCGAAGCCCACCAGGGCCTTGGGCTCGGCGATGACCACGTCGCCCACGAAGGCGAAGCTGGCCGAGACACCGCCCATCGTCGGGTCGGTCAACACGCTGATGTAGGGCAAGCGCGCCTTGGCCAGGCGAGTCAGTGCAGCGTTGGTCTTGGCCATCTGGAACAGGCTGAACAAGCCTTCCTGCATCCGCGCACCGCCGGTGGCGGTGAAGCAGATGAACGGCACCTTCTGCTCAATGGCCGCTTCCACGCCGCGAACAAAGCGCTCGCCGACCACCGAACCCATCGAGCCGCCCATGAAGTCGAACTCGAAGCAGGCGGCGACCGCCGGGACGCTCATCACCGCGCCGCCGATGACAACCAGCGCATCGGTTTCGCCCGTGGTTTCCAACGCGCCTTTCAAGCGCTCAGGGTACTTCTTGCTGTCCTTGAACTTCAGCGGGTCGACCGGCAGCACCTCATGGCCAATCTCAAAGCGCCCTTCGGCGTCGAGGAAGGCGTTCAGCCGGTCGCGCGCGCCAATGCGGTGGTGGTGGTCGCATTTGGGGCAGACATTCAGGTTCTGCTCCAGATCGGTCTTGTAGAGCACCGACTCGCAGGAAGGGCACTTGATCCACAACCCCTCGGGGACAGACCGGCGTTCGCTCGGATCGGTCTGCTGAATCTTCGGGGGCAGCAGTTTTTCCAACCAGCTCATGGATCAAGGCTCCTTCACAGTCTTAAGGGATTACCCCAGGCAACGGGTCACGCGGCTCACAGGGCATCCAGCGCGGTACGGATGTCGCCGATGAAGCGCCGCGCCGCCAACGGTGCATTGTCGCGCGTTTCGTTTTCCAGGATTTGTATCAGCCGGGAGCCGATCACGACGCCGTCCGACACCCGGGCCACCGCCTGGGCGGATGCCGCATCCCGAATACCGAAACCCACGCCCACCGGAACCTTCACATGGCGGCGGATCCGCGGCACGGCGTCCGCGACGGCTGCGGTGTCAAGGTGACCGGCGCCGGTCACGCCCTTGAGCGACACGTAGTAGACATAGCCGCTGGCGAGGGCCCCCACTTGCGCCATGCGCTCTTCCGTGCTGGTGGGCGCCAGCAGGAAGATCAGATCCAGGCCATGGGCCTTCAGGGTCTCGGCAAAGGCCACGCACTCTTCGGGCGGGTAGTCGACGATCAACACACCGTCCACCCCCGCCTCGGCGGCTTGCTTCACGAAGGCGTTGGCGCCGTGCTTCTGGTCGTAGCGCTCGACCGGGTTGGCATAGCCCATCAGCACGACGGGCGTATCGGCGCGCCGGGCGCGGAACGCCCGCACCATCTCCAGCACCTGGGCCATCCCGATGCCTTTGGCCAGTGCGCGTTCAGAGGCCTTCTGGATCACGGGGCCATCGGCCATCGGGTCGGAGAACGGGACGCCCAGCTCGATGACATCCGCGCCGCCCTCGGCGAGCGCCACCATGATGTCGACGGTGGCGTCCGCGTAGGGGTCGCCTGCCGTGACGTAGGGAATCAGCGCCTTGCGGCCCGCCTGGCGCAGGGCCTCGAACGTGGCAGGGATGCGGCTCATTGCGCGCCCCCCTTCACCATCTGGCCCTTGCAGGACGGGCGGCAGTAGAACTCGGCGCCCGAGAGATCCGCCACCGTGCCGATGTCCTTGTCACCCCGGCCAGACAGGTTGACCAGCAGATGCTGATCCGGCGACATCGTCGCTGCCAGCTTCATCGCATAGGCGACGGCATGGCTCGATTCGAGCGCCGGGATGATGCCTTCGGTGCGACACAGCCGGTGGAAGGCGGCCAGCGCCTCATCGTCGGTGATGCCGACGTACTCGGCTCGCCCGATGTCCTTCAGGTAGGCGTGCTCCGGGCCGACGCCGGGGTAGTCGAGCCCGGCAGAAATCGAGTGCGTCTCGATGATCTGGCCGTTGTCGTCTTGCAGCAAGTAGGTGCGGTTGCCGTGCAGCACACCCGGCGAGCCGGCGGACAGGCTGGCCGCATGCTTGCCGGTGCCCAGGCCCAGGCCGGCCGCCTCCACACCGATGAGGCGCACAGCCTCGTGCGGGATGTACGGGTAGAAGATGCCCATCGCGTTGCTGCCGCCCCCCACGCAGGCGATCACGGCGTCCGGCTGGCGACCTGCCATTTCAGGCATCTGCTGCAGGCACTCTTCGCCGATCACCGCCTGGAAGTCGCGGACCATCGCGGGATACGGCGCGGGCCCGGCGACCGTGCCGATGATGTAGAAGGTGTTTTCGACGTTGGTGACCCAATCGCGCAAGGCCTCGTTCAGGGCGTCCTTCAAGGTCTTGCTGCCCGACTCGACCGGCACGACCTTGGCGCCCAACAGATGCATGCGGTAGACGTTCGGGCTCTGCCGCTTGACGTCTTCGGAGCCCATGTACACGACGCACTCCAGCCCATAGCGCGCGCAGATGGTGGCGGTGGCGACGCCGTGCTGCCCCGCGCCCGTTTCTGCGATGACGCGCGGCTTGCCCATCCGGCGGGCCAGCAAGGCCTGCCCGATGGTGTTGTTCACCTTGTGGGCGCCTGTGTGGTTGAGGTCCTCGCGCTTCAGGTAGATCTGCGCGCCGCCGATCTCGCGCGACAGCCGCGCCGCGTGGTAGACGGGGCTCGGGCGGCCCACGAAGTGCTTGAGTTCGCGCTTGAATTCGGCGATGAACTCAGGATCGTTGCGGTAATGGGCGTAAGCCGCCTTCAGCTCGTCCAACGCATGGACTAGGGTTTCAGAGACAAAGCTGCCCCCATAGGGACCAAAGTGGCCCGACGCATCGGGCTGCTGGTAGCTGAGCATGTGGAAATCTCGCAGTTCAGGTGCCTCGGGCGGGCCGCGCCGCGACAGCGGGCTGTCAATCCAGCAAACGACTGTCGGCTTCGCGAACCGCCTCGCAGAACCGGCGCATCAGCGCGGCATCCTTGATGCCTTTGGCGCTCTCCACGCCGGAGCTCACGTCAACGGCCCAAGGCCGGACGCGAAGCACCCCATCGGTCACGCTTGCAGGATTCAACCCACCAGACAAAACGACCGGACAGGGCACGTTGGCGGGAATGAGAGACCAATCGAATGCCTTTCCACCGCCGCCATAGCCTTCGATGTGCGCGTCGAGCAACAAGCCGACAGCCTCGGGATGGCGGGCAGCGAAGTCTAGCAAATCGAACCCTGGCGCCATGCGAGCCGCCCGGAGGTAAGGCCGTGCAGCCGCCAGGCATTGCTCCGTCGTCTCGTCACCATGGAACTGCAGCAGCGCATGCGGCACGGCCTGCACGCCGGCCGCCACCTCGTCGGGGGCGGCATTGACGAACAGCAGCACGGGCGTCACAAACGGCGGAAGGCGCCTGGCCAATTCACCGGCCCGCGCCGGATCGACGTGGCGAGGGCTTTTCGGGTAGAGCACGAATCCGATGGCGTCGGCGCCCGCTGCCACGGCGGCGTCGACATCGGCTTCACGTGTGAGGCCGCAGATCTTGATACGTGTCCGGTGTTTCATCGTGACCAGTCCAGCGAAAGGGGGATGTCGGAAGAAGCGTGGCTGCCCGCCAGCAGCGCCTCAAACGGGGCGCCCCCGGCCCTGGGGCGCACCTCCAGGCCGCCGAGGCGCACCTGACTGCAAGCTCAGCAGACACCGACGAGCACTGAACTAGGGAAGCCAGTCCATGGCGGCCGTCTTATCGGGCAGCCCAAAGTCGGCATCGTAGACCGGCCCGACGAAATACAGCCCCTCCGGTGCAAAGGTGGGGGCGGCGGCGTCACGGCTGCGTGCTGCGAGGACCTCGGACATCCAGGTGGCCGGACGGCTGCCCTGCCCGATCGCCACCAGGCACCCCATGATGTTGCGCACCATGTGGTGCAGGAATGCACTGGCTTCGAAATCGAATCGCCAATAAGCGCCGTGGCGTTGGATGCTCACGCGACGCATCTGCTTGACGGGTGACAGGGCTTGGCACTCGGACGATCGGAATGAGCTGAAGTCGTGCTCGCCAATCAGCGTGGCGGCGCCGGTGCGCATCGCGTCCCCATCCAACGGCCGGAAGACCCAGCCGCAACCACCGATCTCGATGGCGGGCCGCACCGCAGACTCCAGCAGCAGATACCGGTAGCGTCGACCACGCGCGCTGTTGCGCGCGTGGAAATGGGGCGGAACCGGCCGGCACCACTGAACCGCGATGTCCTTGGGCAGATAGCGGTTCGTCCCGCGAATCCATGAAAACTCGGGGCGATCGAGCGGCGTGTCGAAGTGGACGACCTGGTTCAGCCCATGCACGCCGGTGTCGGTGCGCCCAGCGCACATCGTGCTCACGGGCATCGCGGCAAACTCGCCCAGCGCAGCTTCCAGCTTGTCTTGCACCGTGCGGCCACTGGGTTGGCTCTGCCAGCCGTGATAGTGATCGCCGCGGTAGGCCAGGCCCATGGCCAGCCGGCGCTGCAGCGCGGGCCCAAATGAAGAGGGGCCCCCTTCGGGCCCCTCAAGCAAGGCGGACAAAGCCGCCGGCGGGTTGTCGCTCACTCCAGCTCTTCGAGCATCGCCTGCGCACGCGCCTGCAAGGCACCTTGGCCCTTGCTCACCACTTCCTCGAGCAGATCGCGGGCGCCTTCCATGTCGCCGATCCGGCGGAACTCATCCGCCAGTTCGAGCTTGCGGGCCAGCGGGTCCGATTCGTCGATGTCCTCGGTCTGCAGGTTGCCGCGAACAGTGCTCTCGGGCTCCTTGCCGTCCCCCAGATCGAGCGACAGCTCGCCGAAGTCGAACGACGAGGGCGCTGTCGGCTGGACGCTGTCGCCGTCGGTCTCGACCTCGGGCAGGTCGATCATCGGCAGATCGAGGATGCTGTCTTCGGGCTCGAGGGGAGCCTTCGGGGCGGGTGCCGGAGCTGCCTTGGGCGGCATGGCGCGGATGTCGCGCAGATCGCCGGTGCCGCTGTCCAGACCGCCCGAGGCGGTTTCCAGCGGACGGGTGGCTTCCACGCCGGCCAACGACGACGGCGCGCCCAGGTCGATGTCCAGGTTGCCAGGGGCCGTGTCGAGCAGCACCTCACCAAACGGCTGGGTCTTCTCGACGGGCGACTCCGGCTGCTTCGGCTGGCCGAAGTCTTCGCGCAGGTCGGGCGGCGGTTCGGTGGAGGTGTCGATGTCGACCTGCACCACCGCACCAGCGCCGCCATACAACGGGTTGGCAGGGTCGATGCCTCGGCCGAGTTCGGCGGCCTTGTCCCACTCTTCGCCAACGCCACCCGTCTGCTCCAGCAGCTGGCGCGCCTGCGCATCGAACGCCTTGGTATCGGCGCGCTTCGCATAGACCTCCAGCAGCTTGCTGCGGATGGCCACGCGGCCCGGATCGCTGCGCAGAGCCTCCTTCAGGATTTCTTCGGCTTGGAGATCGCGGCCGTAAGCCAAGTACACATCGGCCTCGGCCACCGGGTCCACATCGCCAATCGCATCCAGCTGGCTCAGCGAGTAGCTCAGCGACGAGCTGCTGTTGGCGCCATCGCGGGTGTCCACACGCTGGCCACCGCTCACGCCGAAGAAGGAATCAGGCTGCAGCTTGCTCTCGATGAACGAGGTTTCTGCGGCTCCATCTTGCTGACGACGGCGCAGGCGCATCACGCCAAGGCCCGCCAGCAGGGCCACCAAGCCGGCGGCACCGGGCAGGACCCACGGATTGCTGGTGAGCGATTCGAAGAAGCTCGGCTCGGGTGCCGGGGGCGGCGGCGCCACGCGCTTGCGCGGTGCCGGGGCCGAGGCGCGAACCGGCGGCGCCACCGACGCCGCTGCGTCGGGCGCCGAAGCAGACGACTCGATGGCAGGCGCCGAAGCGGCAACGGTGGGCACCGAAGCCGGCGTCGGCGCTACCACAGGCGCCGGCACCGGGGCTGGCGGAGGCGGAGGCGGAGGCGGCGCGACCACCGGCGGCGGCGCGGGCGTCGGGGCGGGTGGTGGAGGCGCCACGGTCTTCGCCGGAGCAGGCGCTGGCGGCGGCGGGGCCACCGGCACCGTCACACCGGGCTTGGTGGCGGCCGGGGCCGGGGCAGCCGCAGGTGCGGTGGCCGCGGGCTTCGACGCCGCTTTGATGTCCGAGGCAACCTTGTTCAGGTCTTGAACGTTGCGTGACAACTCGGCCACGCGTGTCTCGGCCGCCTTGCGCTCGGTCTCCTTCGACACCTTGGCCTCGGTACCCGCCTTGGCAGAACCCTGCGACAGGGTCAGCCGATCGGGCGGAGCGGCCGAGGTGTCGGTCTTGCGGTCTTTGACCGCCGCCTGCACCTGGCCGGTTGCCTGACGCTCGGGCTCACTGCCCTTGATGGTCGGAGCAGCACCCGCCAAACGCTGGCGGAAAGTGGCGAAATCGGCGCTGTGGGCCTGGATCACCTTCTTGGCCTCGTCCGGCGTCACGGCCTGCGCGCCCGCCGAGTCGGGGACGTTCAACACCACGCCCGACTTGAGTCGGTTCATGTTGTTGTCGACGAAGGCTTGCGGGTTGCCGCGATACAGCGACACCAGCATCTGGTCGAGCGAAACGCCGCTGCGCGGGTGAGCCGAGGCGATCGACGACAACGTGTCGCCAGCGCGGACCCTGTAGCTGTCGCCACCTTCAGAGGTGGCAGACGGCGGGGGCGATGGCGGCGGCGGAGCCATCGGCTTCGGCGCAGGCGCCGGCCGCGTGGGGCGCTGCTGGGCCGAGGGCGACGGCGCGATCGGCGTCGTCTGGACCGGCGCCGGCGACATCGTGGCCGAGGTGGTGGGCGTGGCCGGGGCAGGCGCCGTGGCCCTCACCGGGGGGTCGATCAGCAGCGTGTAAGCGCGCTGAAGACGGCCGCTGGCCCAGTTGAAATCGATGATGACATCGACGAACGGTTCGGAGACGGCGCGGTCGCCAGTCACCTTGATGTAGGCCCTTCCGTCCGGACGCCGCGCCAGTTGCAACTGGGCCCCCGTGAGCACCGGGTTGAAATCGACCCCCGCGGCGCGGAACGCCTCTGGCGAGGCCAGCGTCGTCCGCAACGAGGCAGCCTCGTCCGGCGTCATGCTGGTGATGTCGATCTCGGCGCGTAGCGCTTCCCCGAGAGCAGACTGAACGGTCAAGCGGCCGAGCGACAACGCCGACGCGCCTCCGGTGTGCAACAGCAGCAGCGCCGCGGTAGCCACAGAGGTCAGCGAAGCGCCTTTGGCCAAGGATGAAGAGTTCTTCAAAGCGTCTCCCGAAACGCCGTCATGCAAACGCGATCGGCGAGCCTGCGCACAGGCCCGCCGTCAACGACCGTTCTCTCCAAAGCAGATTCCGGCGTCAACCGGCCCGAAAACGAGAAAACACCATAGCATCAAGCATATAGGCTTACAAGCTCATCCAAAACCTAACATCCGGAAGTTTTCGCGTTTTCACCGAGCCGACCGTTTTCTGGCTGTTGCCCAAGGGCAACGATGGCCAAAGGGGGAACCCTTAAGAATCGGCCCGGAAACCCTCGAAATCAAGCGTCCAGAAGGATTCGGAGCATCCGGCGCAGCGGTTCTGCCGCACCCCACAACAATTGGTCACCAATTGTGAATGCGCCGACATATTCGGGGCCCATCGCCAATTTGCGAACGCGTCCGACGGGAATCGTCAACGTGCCCGTGACCGCCACCGGCGTCAGTTGGTGGATGGTGGATTGGCGGTCGTTAGGCACCACCTTCACCCATTCGTTGTCGGCGGCCATCATGGCCTCAAGGTCCGCCACCGGCACATCCTTCTTCAGCTTGAAGGTCAGAGCCTGGCTGTGGCAACGCATGGCGCCAATACGCACGCAGAAGCCGTCGACCGGAATCGCGGGCGTTCCGAAACCATCCCCCTGCCCGAGGATCTTGTTGGTTTCGGCCATGCCCTTCCACTCTTCCTTCGACTGGCCGTTGCCCAGATCGCGGTCGATCCACGGAATCAGCGAGCCGCCCAGCGGCACCCCGAAGTTGGCCGTTTCCTCGGCGGACATCGAGCGCTGACGGGCCACGATCTTGCGATCGATCTCCAGGATGGCGCTCTTGGGATCGTCGAGCAGCGCCTTCACTTCCGCATTCAGCGTTCCGTACTGGGTGAGCAGTTCGCGCATGTGCTGCGCACCGCCGCCCGAGGCCGCCTGGTAGGTCTGGGTACTCATCCACTCGACCAGACCGGCCTTGTAGAGGGCCCCGACGCCCATCAGCATGCAGCTGACGGTGCAGTTGCCGCCGATCCAGTTCTTGCCGCCCTTGGCGAGCGCGTTCTTGATCACCGGCATGTTCACCGGGTCGAGCACGATGACCGCGTCGTCGGCCATGCGCAGCGAAGAGGCGGCGTCGATCCAGTGGCCGTTCCAGCCCGCCGCACGCAGCTTCGGGAACACTTCGCTGGTGTAGTCGCCGCCCTGCGCCGTGATCACGATGTCGCAGCGCTTGAGCGCCTCGATGTCGAACGCGTCCTGCAGCGTGGTCTCGTTCTTCGCCATCGAGGGGGCGGCACCGCCCTTGTTCGAGGTGGAGAAAAACAGGGGTTCGATGAGGTCGAAGTCGCCTTCTGCCTGCATGCGGTCCATCAGCACGGAGCCGACCATGCCGCGCCAGCCGACGAGACCTACGAGTGCCTGAGCCATTTCAATTCGCCTTTGCCTGTGGAGTGAAGTTTGGGTTCCAGATTCCCCCGGCTCGGTTCGCCGGGGTCTGGGTCACAGGGGCGAAACGAACCGGAGCTTGCTAGCTCTTGGTAATGGTTTTGCCAGTGATGGCGGCCACGACCGCATCGCCCATCTCGCGCGTGCCCACCTTCTGGGTGCCCTCGCTCCAGATGTCGGGCGTACGGTAGCCCGAGGCCAGCACGGCGCGAACGGCCGACTCGATACGGTCGGCCGCTTCCGGCTGTTGGAGTGAGAAACGGAGCATCATGGCGGCAGACAAGATTGTAGCCAGAGGGTTGGCCACCCCCTTGCCGGCGATGTCCGGCGCGCTGCCGTGGCTGGGTTCGTACAGGCCTTGGTTGTTCGCATTCAGCGAAGCCGAGGGCAGCATGCCGATCGATCCGGTGAGCATCGCGGCCTCGTCGGAGAGGATGTCGCCGAACATGTTGCCGGTGACCACCACGTCGAACTTCTTCGGCGCCTTCACCAGTTGCATCGCGGCGTTGTCCACATACATGTGATCCAGCGCCACATCGGGGTATTGAGCCGACACCTCGGTGACCACGTCCTTCCAAAGCTGGAAGGTTTCGAGCACGTTGGCCTTGTCGACGCTCGTCACCCGCTTGTTTCGCTTGCGGGCCGCCTGAAAGGCCACATGGGCGATGCGCTCGATCTCGGGCTTCGAGTAGCGCATCGTGTCGAAAGCCTCCAAGGCGCCCGGAAAATGGCCGTCGACCGCTGTGCGCCGGCCACGCGGCTGGCCGAAGTAGATGTCACCCGTCAGTTCGCGGATGATGAGGATGTCGAGCCCGGCCACCAACTCAGGCTTCAGGCTCGAAGCGTGGGTGAGCTGCTCGTAGCAGATCGCGGGACGGAAATTCGCGAACAGCCCCAGATGCTTGCGCAGGCCGAGGATGGCCTGCTCCGGGCGCAGCGAACGCTCCAGCGTGTCGTACTTCCAGTCGCCCACCGCGCCGAAGAGCACTGCATCGGCCGCCTGAGCGAGTTTCAGCGTGGCGTCCGGCAAGGGGTGGCCATGAGCTTCATAGGCCGCGCCACCGACCTTGGCCTCCTCCATCTCGAAACGCAAGTCCAGCACCTGCAGGACACGAACGGCCTCGGCGACGATTTCGGTCCCGATGCCGTCACCGGGCAGGATGGCGATTTTCATGAGCAGGTCACTCCTTTGATTTCAAATGGGGGGCGTCACCCCAGCCAACTCAGGCCGGGCAAGCCTTGCAAGGCAGACAGCGATCGTTCGTAGCGCTCTTTGAATTCGCTGCGTTCAGCATCGGTCCACGGGTCGAAATGCGCCAGGCCGTGGCCGGAAACAACCCGCTCGACACTGGCATGCACGCGCGTGGCTTCTTCGGCGCCCACACGTCGGTGGATGTCGTCGAGCAGCTCGACGGCCAATTGCGACAGCGACTGGCGATCACGCCGGTCGTCCAACGGCGGCATCGCAGCGCGTTTGAGCCCGAACAGGGCTGCGGTGATCGACGGCCGCAGGTCGTTCAGAGATTCATAACGCCAGCACACCAGCCGCGCGGCCGGAAACACCTGCTGGATCTCCTGCACGACGTGCTCCCAGCCACGCCGCTCCAGGTCCATGGGCCCGTAGACCTGCCGAAACGGGCGGTACGGGCCATGGCGAAGCATCTCGCAATAGGCCGATCGCAGGAATGCGCCGTACTCGCGCACGGCGATCCAGATGCGAACCTCGTGCCCATCCAGCATCTCGGCCAGCCGCTGAAGCCGCCCTGACACGTTGGCATACAGCGCACGTTGGGCAAACAGGCGCGCCGACGAACCGATGATGTTCTCGTCGGACAGTACCAGCGCCGGCGCGCGCGAGCACCAGTCCTGCAGCCAGTGGGTGGCGGCCTGGCGTCGGCGCTCGGCTTCATCGCCGCCCGCGCTCTTCACCGACGGGGGGTTGCACACGGGTGTGAGGTGCATGCGCACCTCGGTCAACGACGGCGCCACCGCGGTGGCGCCAGCCACCTGGCCGCAGGTGAGCCAGTAGCGTTGCAAGTGGGTCGTCGCCGTCTTGTGGACGCCCAGGTGCAGATCAATTCGCATCAGTTTCAGAGGCGGCGTCGTGAGGATCGGCCAGCCAATGGGCGAGGCGGTACTCGCAGGCCTTGAACACCAAGTAGGCGGCCATGGAGAGATAGCCGGTGATCAGCAGCTCCGCCAGTTGGCGGGCACCGCCGTCCATCAGGGCCATCCAGCCATGGTCCACCACCAGCACGGTGTTGGCACGCAGCAGGAAGAACAGGTTCAGTGAGCCGGCGCCGAACGCGAAGAAGCTGAGCCCCAACACCACGAAGCTCAGCCAGACGCGACGGAGCACCACGCGCTGGAACCAGCGCGGCACCTTGGGCGCTGGATGGGCACTCAAGTCAAAGAACCCGCTGGTTCAGCCAAGGCATGCGGGCCAGCCGCTCGGCCTCGAATGCGCGGATCTTGTCGGCATGCCGCAGTGTCAGGCCGATGTCGTCGAAGCCATTGACGAGGCAGTACTTGCGAAACGCCTGCACTTCGAATGGCAGCTCGGCGCCATCAGGCTTCACCACCACCTGGCGCGGCAGGTCCACGGTGAGTTGGTAGCCCGGGAAAGCCGCCACCTCATCAAACAGCCGCGCCACCTGCGATTCGGGCAGCACGATCGGCAGCACGCCGTTCTTGAAGCAGTTGTTGAAGAAGATGTCGGCAAAGCTGGGCGCGATCAGCGCGCGAAAGCCGTACTGCTCCAGCGCCCACGGCGCGTGCTCGCGGCTGGAACCGCAGCCAAAGTTGTCCCGCGCCAGCAGCACCGATGCACCGGCGTAGCGTGGCTGGTTCAGCACGAAGTCCGGGTTCGGCTGGCGCGTGGCCGGGTCTTGCCCTGGCTCGCCATGGTCGAGGTAACGCCATTCGTCAAACAGGTTCGGGCCGAAGCCCGTGCGCTTGATCGACTTCAGGAACTGCTTGGGAATGATCGCGTCGGTGTCGACGTTGGCGCGATCCATGGGGGCCACCAGGCCCTTGTGCAGGGTAAAGGCTTGCATCGGTTGTCCTTGTTTCGTCGGGGCGGTGTCGCGTCGCGATAGGGTTCTAGGCCACGCGGCGCACGTCGACGAAGTGGCCGACCATCGCAGCCGCAGCGGCCATCGCCGGGCTGACGAGGTGCGTGCGGCCGCCGGCGCCCTGGCGCCCTTCAAAGTTGCGGTTGCTGGTCGATGCGCAGCGTTCACCCGGCTCCAGGCGGTCTGCGTTCATGGCCAGGCACATGCTGCAGCCGGGCTCGCGCCATTCGAAGCCAGCCGCCTTGAAGACCTTATCCAGCCCTTCGGCCTCGGCCTGCGCCTTGACCAGCCCCGAGCCCGGCACCACCAGGGCCAGCTTGACGTTGCCGGCGATGCGCCCACCCACGCGCTGAACCACCGCGGCCGCTTCACGCATGTCTTCGATGCGGCTGTTGGTGCACGAGCCGATGAACACCTTGTCGATGCGGATGTCGCTGATCGGCTTGTTTGGTTCGAGCGCCATGTACTGTAGGGCACGCTCGATGGCACCGCGCTTGACGCTGTCCTTCTCCTTGTCCGGATCCGGCACGCGGTCTTCGATCGACAGCACCATCTCGGGCGAGGTGCCCCAGGTGACCTGCGGGCGAAGTTGCGTCGCATCGATCTCGACGACCTTGTCGAAATGGGCTCCCTCGTCGGTGTGCAGGCCACGCCAATACGCGATGGCATGCTCCAGCTCCACCCCCTTCGGCGAGAAGGGGCGGCCCTTGACGTATTCGATCGTGGTGTCGTCCACGCCCACCAAACCGGCACGCGCTCCCGCCTCGATCGCCATGTTGCATACGGTCATCCGACCTTCCATCGTCAAGGCCCGGATGGTGGAGCCGCCGAATTCGATGGTGTAGCCGGTGCCACCCGCCGTGCCGATCTTGCCGATGATGGCGAGCACCACGTCCTTCGCGCTGCAACCGGCTGGCAGTCGGCCCTCGACCTTCACCAGCATGTTCTTGGCCTTCTTGGCCAGAAGCGTCTGCGTGGCGAGCACGTGCTCGACCTCGCTGGTGCCAATGCCGTGTGCCAACGCGCCAAAGGCCCCGTGGGTGCTGGTGTGGCTGTCACCACAGACCACCGTCATGCCGGGCAACGTGGCGCCCTGCTCCGGCCCGATGACATGAACGATGCCCTGGCGCTTGTCGTTCATCTTGAACTGGGTGATGCCGTGCCGGTCGCAGTTGGCATCCAGCGTGTCGACCTGCAGGCGCGAGACCGGATCGGCGATACCGCTGGACCGGTCGGTGGTCGGCACATTGTGGTCGCTGACCGCGAGATTCGCCGACAGGCGCCAGACCTTGCGCTGGGCCATCTCCAGGCCTTCGAACGCCTGCGGGCTGGTCACTTCGTGCACGAGGTGACGGTCGATGTAGAGCACGGCGGTGCCGTCCTCTTCGGTGTGGACGACATGGTCGTCCCACAGCTTGTCGTACAGGGTGCGTGCGGTCATGGCGGGTCTTCTAGGCAATGGCCGCAGCATCAAGCGGCCCGGATGAACGATTGTCAGGGATTCGCGCCCGTCAAGGGAGCGGTCGACTCGCTGGCCGCGGCCAGGCCGGCGAGCAGATCGATGAAGCGTTGCACCACCGCGGGCAGCACCTCCTGCGCCTGCGCGGCCAGCAAGTAGCGGCGCCGGGCCCACGGCTCGTCCAGAGGCCGCACCTGGATGGCAAACAGCTTGGCGAAGCGCTCGGCCACCACGGCCGGCAGCACCGCCACCCCGAGGCCCTCACCCACCAATTGGGCGATGGCATCGAAGCCTCTCACCTGCAGCCGGGCATTGAGGGTTCGGCCCCGCTCCAGTGCCCGCTGCAGCATCAGCTCGTGCACCGAGGCGCCGATATGCAAGCCGACCATGTCGCAGTCCAGCAGCGCATCGAAACGCAAGCCGCCGCGGGCCCGCGCCAGGGCATGCCCTTGGGGCAGCACCACCGCCAGCTCGCCGGCCCGGTAAGGCCAGGTCGCCAGCCGCTGGTCGACCAGTGGGGGCGCAAACACCCCCACATCGGCACGCCCTTCGGCCACGGCAGATTGCACGTTGGCGCTGGTCATGTCTTCAAGGCTGATCCGGATCTGCGGGTGTTCGCGCGAAAACGTCGCCAGATCGGCAGGCAGCGCCTCGGCGATGGCCGCGGCATTCGCCGCGATCCGCAAATGGCCCTTGATGCCCCGGCTGAACTCGACCACCTCGCTTTCCAGGGCATGCAGCGACGCATTCAGGCTGCGGATGTGCCGCACCAGCGCGCGCCCCGCCTCGGTCGGCTCGACACCCCGGGCGCGCCGCTCGAACAGCTGCACGCCCAGGCGGGTCTCGAGGTCTTTCAGCCGCTTGCTCGCCGCCGCCAGGGCCAGGTGCTCTCGATCGGCGGCCCGCGTGATGCTGCGGGTCTCGGCGATCGCGAGCACGAGGTTCAGGGTGACAAGATCGAAGCGCATGACAACGGACAGGAATCGGGTGCGACAGCCGCCTTCACCCGCACCGCGAGCGCCCTGGTCGGGCGTGCGGCCGGGGCTGTCGCCCGACCGGTAAGCCCGGCGCCAGCAGCCCATCGCGGTGTCAATGGTGAACGAAGGCTCGCCATTGCGCACACGGATGTGGCCAAGCGAGCCTTCGCGGCTGGCGAAGGATAGCGCAGCAGACCCCGTCGGCGCCAAGTCAGCCCATCACCGCAACACGACGATCAAATCCGGGCGATCACTGGGCGCTCACCGAGCACCCATCGGGCGCCCATCGGCAAGCGCCGATCAGTGCGCGACGAGGTCTTTCACCTGCTGCAGCGCCGCCGGGTCTTCCATGGTCGTCAAATCTCCCGGGTCGCGGCCCTCGCACACCGCCTGGATCGCGCGCCGCAGCAGCTTGCCCGAGCGGGTCTTGGGCAGCACCGACACGAAGCGCACCCGCGCCGGCCGCGCCACGGCGCCGAGCTGCTCGTCGACCGTCT
Organism: Ideonella lacteola; assembly: GCF_038066555.1. Lineage (NCBI taxonomy): Bacteria > Pseudomonadati > Pseudomonadota > Betaproteobacteria > Burkholderiales > Sphaerotilaceae > Ideonella > Ideonella lacteola. The sequence continues at coordinate 124,124 of NZ_JBBUTG010000014.1, forward strand.
TCATGATTTCGCCTTCGAGCTTCATCGCCGAGGCGTCGTCAGCGGCTCGGGCGGGGTCTCTCAACACCGCAAAAGCCATCGCCACCTGGCCCTTGAGCTGGTCGGCCACCCCGACCACCGCCACTTCGGCCACCGCCGGGTGACTGGCGATGCTCTCTTCGATCTCGCGCGTGCCCAGGCGGTGTCCGGCAACGTTGATCACGTCGTCCGTCCGCCCCAGGATGAAGAAGTAGCCGTCCTCGTCGCGGATGCCCCAGTCGAAGGTGGAATACAACTGCTTGCCAGGGATGCTCGACCAGTAGGTCTTCACGAAGCGCGCGTCGTCGCGCCACACCGTCTGCATGCATCCGGGCGGCAGCGGGCCGGCGATGGCCACCACGCCCTTCTGGTTGGCCCCTGTCAGCTCCTCGCCGGTGGCTTCGTCCAGCAGCTTCACGTCGTAGCCGTACACCGCCTTGCCCGGCGAGCCGAATTTGCTCGGCGCCTGTTCGATGCCGTTGCAGATGGTGAGGATGGGCCAGCCGGTCTCGGTCTGCCAGTAGTTGTCGATGATGGGCTTGCCCAGGCTCTGCGCAATCCACTTGGCCGTGGGTTCGTCCAGCGGTTCGCCCGCCAGGAACAGCGCACGCAGGCTCGACAGATCGTGCTTGCTCAATGCTGCCGGGTCTTGCTTCTTCAGCACCCGCACCGCCGTCGGCGCGCTGAACATCACCGTCACCTTGTATTTTTCGACCAGGCTCCACCAGATCGCGGCATCCGGGCGGATCGGCAGGCCCTCGTACATGATGGTCGCCATGCCGGCGATCAGTGGGCCGTAGATGATGTAGCTGTGCCCGACCACCCAGCCGATGTCGCTGGTGGAGAAGTAGGTTTCGCCGGCCCGGCCACAGAAGATGTGCTTCATGCTGGCGGCCAGTGCCACCGCATAGCCCCCAGTGTCACGCTGCACCCCTTTGGGCTTGCCGGTGGTGCCCGAGGTGTAGAGCGTGTAGCTCGGGTGGGACGATTCCACCCACTCGCACGGCACCTCGGCGTGGCGGTGCTGCTCGCGCAGCGCCGCGTAGTCCTCGTCGCGGCCTTCCACCCGGTCGAACGGCGCCAACCCTCGGTCGACCATCAGCACCTTCTTCGGCTTGTGCGCCGCCAGCGTGATGGCCTCGTCCAGAAGCGGCTTGTAGGCCACCACCTTGCCACCACGCGATCCGGCATCGGCACTCACGATCACCGTCGGCTCTGCATCGTCAATGCGGCTGGCCAAGCTGACGCTGGCGAACCCGCCGAACACCACCGAGTGGATGGCGCCGATGCGGGCGCATGCCAGCATCGCAAAGGCGGCCTCGGGGATCATCGGCATGTAGACGAGCACCCGATCGCCCTTCTTCACGCCCAGCGCCAACAAGCTGGCCGACATGCGCTGCACCTCGGTGTGCAGCTCGGCAAAGCTGTAGATGCGCTCCTGGTGGGTCTCGGTGGAAACGAAGATCAGCGCGTTCTGCTGTCCGCGCTCCTTCACATGCCGATCCACCGCGTTGTGACACAAGTTCGTCGCCCCGCCGACAAACCACCGTGCGAACGGCGGATGGCTGTGATCGCACACCTGCTCGAAGGGCTGCTGCCAGTCAATCAGATCGGCCTGCTCTCGCCAGAAGCCTTCGCGATCGTCGATCGAGCGGCGGTAGAAGTCGGCGTAGCTTGTCATCCGTGTCTCCTTGCTTCGAATCCACGGGGATTTCATCTCGCTTGGCTGACAGGCTTCTGTCAAATGTCAACAAAGCCGCGGTGGCGCGGCGAAGGAAAGCCAAAATCTTGGCTCGCCGAGGGAGATCACACCACATGGGCACCCAACATCCGACTGCTGCCACTATCCACCGCTGCTCCAGGCAGTGGGCGGTCTGGGCGGCCTTGGCCGTTCCGGCCTGCCTGGCCACCTCAGCCGAAGGGGCCCCGCCGTCCGCGGAAGACTTTTCGCGTCCGCCCGCCATCAGCGGCGTGCAGCTCTCACCTTCCGGGCAACGCCTGGCATTGCTGGTGCCCTCACCGGAAGGCCGGAAGCGCCTGGCGGTGATGGATTTGCCGCCGTCGACGTCACCCAGGGTGGTGGCGTCGTTTCGTGATGCCGACATCGGCAACTTTGGCTGGGTCAACGATGACCGGCTGATCTACGAAGCCGTGGATTTCAGCGATGGCCCCACGGTGCGACAGTACGGCGCAGGTACCTTTGCGGTCGATCACGACGGAAAGAACTCTCGGCACCTGATCGCCTGGCGTGGCTTTGAGATCAAGGAGGCCACGCACATCGTCTCCCGCGTCCTGGACTACCACTGGGATTGGGACGGCACCATGGACAACGGGAGCGACGACGTCTGGGTGCACAAGAACATGCGTGACGGGCGCGGCGAGTTCATCGGCCGCTCGCTGGCCAGCCTGAACACCCGAACGGGCCTGTTGCGCACCGTGCAGATCCCCGACCTCGACCACGTCCACCGTTGGCTCATCGGCAAGAACGGCGAGCCAGAGGTGGTGCAAACCCACTGGGAGGGTCGCTCGAAACTCTACTGGCGCGAAGCTTCAGACAAGCCGTGGACCCTGCTGCAAGACTCGGCCTCGTACCGCGAGGATGTCTGGACACCGCTCTACATGGACGGCCATGAGCAGTTGGTGGTGCGTGCCAGCCCTAAAAACGAATCAGCGCTGTTCGCCTTCAATCTGAAGACGCGTCGACTCGATCCGGATCCTCTCGTGGCCGTCAAAGGCTTCGACCTCAACGCGACATTGCGGCGCGACTCTCGAACACACCAAGTTCTGGGTGTCCAGTTCTTGACCGATTCGGCGCAGAGCTATTGGTTCGATGACGGCATGGACAGCATCCAGCGGACGATCGACGCGTCGCTCCCGGCGGGACGGAGCAACAAGATCATCTGCGGACGATGTTCTGCGTCGCGGTTCTTCGTCATCCAGTCAAGGTCCGACACCGTACCGGGTGAGTACTACCTGTTCGATCGGCAGGAGAAAAGGCTGGAGCCTATTGGAGCCTCTCGGCCCTGGATAGCCGAGGCATCGCAAGGCCAGCGAAGCTTCCATCGCATCGCTGCTCGGGACGGACTGGAGCTTCCGGTCTACGTGACTCATCCCTCCGGTACCCAGCGAACAGACAAGCTTCCCGCTGTTCTCCTCGTCCACGGCGGCCCGTGGGTGCGCGGTAGCGACCGCGGATGGGACGAAGAGGCGCAGTTCCTGGCATCGCGCGGCTACCGGGTCATTGAGCCCGAATTCCGCGGCAGCACGGGTTATGGCGACAAGCTCTTCAGCGCCGGCATCAAGCAGTGGGGTCAATCCATGCAGGACGACCTTGCGGACGCTGTGCAATGGGCAGCCAAGCAGGGTCTGATCGACGAGCAACGTGTGTGCATCATGGGCGCAAGCTATGGTGGCTACGCCGCCTTGATGGGCCCGATTCGGCATCCCAAGACCTACCGCTGCGCCATCAGCTTTGCGGGAGTGACCGACATCGAACTTCGCTACAACGCCTGGGGAAGCGACCTGGGCGATCAAGTTCGGCGCTACACGCTGCCCATGCTGATGGGCGACCCCGAGGCCGATCGCGACAAGATCCGCAGCGTCTCGCCCCTGTTGCGCGCCGGAGAGATCAAGGTTCCCGTCCTGTTGGTGCAAGGCGCCAAGGACCGTCGGGTGCCGATTGAACACGCCGACAAATTCGCCAAGGCAGCCAAGGCGGCAGGGGTGAACGTGGACTACAAGATCTACGACCTGGAGGGCCATGGCTGGGTGATCCCGGCCGACAAGGCCGACTACTACCGGCGGGTGGAGGCCTTCCTGGCCAAGCACCTGACCGCAGCGCCCTGAAATGAAGCGCGGCGCCTCGATTGCGCTCAGTTACGAATTGCGTCGCCGCAATGGGGTGGCAACACGAGGACAATGCGGCGCCGGCCGATTGAGCCGCCCGGAGGGGCGCCGAGCCGGAACAGCTCTTGCGTATGGCGGCGCCTGAGTGACAACCATCGCCAGCCATCCAGTCATCACCTCCAAGGAGTCCCTGAATTGAAGCCCTCTGAAATCGTTGCGGCCATCCGCGCCAAAGACGCCAAAGTCATCGGCGACCTGGCCGACAAGAAGGCCGAGCAGATCGTGAAGGCCGCACTGACCGTCATCCGCGAAGGCGTGGTCGCGGTCGAGAAGGGTGACCTGACCGTGCCGATGCTCGGCCGCTTCAAGGTCACCGAAGTCACCAAGGGCGAAGGCGCCGATGCCAAGGTCGTCCGCAAGGTGAACTACGTCGCGGCCAAGCCCCAAGTCAAGGAAGCGCCGCCAAACGCCAAGCCGAAGTCGAAGGCCAAGGCCGACGCCTGAGTGCCGAATGCCGGCGCGGGATGCGCCGGTGGATCAGCCCAGCGCCGTCACCACCTCTGGGGGCGCCTGGACCAGCTCGATCAACACCCCTTCTCCCCCCACGGGGAACTCGTCGTTTCCCTTGGGGTGGATGAAGCAGATATCGTGGCCGGCCGCCCCCTTGCGGATGCCGCCCGGCGCGAATCGAACCCCGTTCGCCGTCATCCATTCCACCGCCTTCGGAAGGTCGTCGACCCACAGGCCGACGTGGTTCAACGGCGTCGCGTGCACGGCCGGCTTCTTGTCCGGGTCCAGCGGCTGCATCAGGTCAACCTCGACGGCATGGGCGCCCGACCCAAGCGCACAGATGTCTTCGTCAACGTTTTCACGCTCGCTGACGAAGGTGCTCTTCACCGTGAGCCCCAGCATGTCCACCCACAGCGATCTGAGCTTTTCCTTGCTCGGGCCGCCGATGGCGATCTGCTGAATGCCGAGGATTCGAAACGGTTTCGTGCTCATGGCGTGGGCTCAGGCGAATGAGAGGATGGGCTGGTCGACCGACAGGCTCTCGCCCTTTTTCGCCAGCACGTCGCCAACGACACCGTCTTGTGTGGCGACGAGGATGTTCTCCATCTTCATCGCCTCGATGACTGCCAGCTTTTCGCCGGCCAGTACTTTCTGGCCCGGCTGCACCGCCACGTCGACCAGCAGGCCGGGCATCGGGGACAGCAGGAACTTCGACAGATCTGGCGGCGCTTTGTAAGGCATGAGCTTGAGCAGCTCGGCGGCGCGCGGGGCCAGCACCAGCGTGTCGATCTGGGTGCCGTTGTGGGCGATACGCATGGCCAGCGGCTGCTTGGCCGAACTGCGCTCCACCTGGGCCGAGAAGGGCTGCCCGTTGCAGCGGCCCGTCATGAGGATGTCACCCAGCTTGGTGCCGCTTTGGATGGCGTAGTGGCGTTCGCCCACATGCACATCGGCCGAACCCGCGGCGGCGTCGTAGTTCAGCACCCGCACCGCATGGTGCCGATGCTGGCCTTCGGCGCCCAGCACCACCACGACGAACTCGGGCGCATGCGCCACGCCGTGACCCGGCAATTGGCCGCTGATGCCGGCCGCCCGCTCACGGGCCTTGCGGCGCACGAATCCGGCCAAGGCCACCAGGAACAGCGGGTCGTCGTGCGGCACGTCTTCGGCGCGGAAGCCGTGTCCGTAGTGCTCGGCGATGAAGCCGGTGTTGAAGTCGCCCGAGACGAACTTCGGGTGTGCCAGCAGCGCGGCCTGGAAGGGAATGTTGCTGGAGATGCCCCGGATGACGAAGCCGTTGAGCGCCTGCCGCATGCGGGCGATCGCGTCACCCCGGTCTTTGCCGTGGACGATCAGCTTGGCGATCATCGAGTCGTAGTACATCGGGATCTCGCCGCCCTCGTACACGCCGGTGTCGACCCGCACGCCCCCGGGAGGCAAGTCGCCTTGCAGCGTGCGCACCGAGGCTTCCAGCGTCTGCTCTGGCGGCTGGTACCGCACCAGCCGGCCGGTGGACGGCAGGAAGTTGCGGAACGGGTCTTCCGCATTGATGCGGCACTCGATCGCCCAGCCCTCGCGCCGGATGTCGCCCTGCCCAAAGGCCAGCTTCTCTCCGGCGGCCACGCGGATCATCTGCTCGACCAGGTCCAACCCGGTGATGCACTCGGTGACCGGGTGCTCCACCTGCAGGCGGGTGTTCATCTCGAGGAAGTAGAAGCTCTGGTCCTTGCCGACGACGAACTCGACCGTGCCTGCGCTCTGGTACTTCACTGCCTTGGCCAACGCCACGGCCTGCTCGCCCATGGCCTTGCGCGTGGCCTCGCTGATGAAGGGTGACGGCGCTTCCTCGATCACCTTCTGGTGGCGGCGCTGGATCGAGCACTCACGCTCGTGCAGGTAGACCACGTTGCCGTGGGCGTCGCCCAGCACCTGGATCTCGATGTGGCGCGGCTCTTCGACGAACTTCTCGATGAACACCCGGTCGTCACCGAAGCTGTTCCGGGCTTCATTGCGGCAGGACGAGAAGCCCTCGAAGGCTTCCTTGTCGTTGAAGGCCACCCGCAGGCCCTTGCCGCCGCCACCGGCCGACGCCTTGATCATCACCGGATAGCCGATGCCCCTGGCGATCTCCACCGCCTGCTCGGGCGTGGCGATCGCGTCGTTGTAGCCGGGAATGGTGTTGACTTTCGCTTCATTCGCCAGCTTCTTCGAGGCGATCTTGTCGCCCATGGCCGCGATCGAGTAGTGCTTCGGGCCGATGAAGACCATGCCCTCTTCCTCGACACGCTTGGCGAATGCCTCGTTCTCCGAGAGAAAGCCATAGCCGGGGTGGATGGCCTCGGCGCCGGTCTGCTTGGCCGCGGCGATGATCTTGTCGGCCACCAGGTAGCTCTCGCGGCTGGGCGCCGGGCCCAGCAGCACCGCCTCGTCCGCCAGCTCGACGTGGCGCGCGTCCTTGTCGGCCTCGGAGTAGACCGCCACCGTGGCGATGCCCATCTTCCTGGCCGTCTTGATGACACGGCAGGCGATTTCGCCCCGATTGGCGATGAGGATCTTGTTAAACATCGGTCTTCTCCATCGAGACGAAATCGCCTGCGCACGCTTTGCGTGCCATGCCATCTGGCTTCGCCGAAACGCCCGCTCCGCAGTCGTTTTCGCCCCGATTGGCGATGAGGATCTTCTTGAACATCACATGCTCCTGTTGTCTTCTCGACGGACCCATCGGCCGTCAGAACTCTCGCAGCACAAAGCCGCTGACGAAGGCAAAGTACTCACGCAGCCAGGCGTTGTAGCGAACGTACAGCGGCGTCGGCGCACCCACCGCCTGCACCCGCGAATAGCCGGCACGCCGGGCGATCCAGCGCGCCCGGATCGTGTGGAAGTCACTCGTCACCAGGCGCACCGTCGCATCCATCGGCACACCGCGAGCCACCAGCAAGGGCTGGCTGAAGCGCAGGTTCTCTTCGGTGCTGGTGCTGCGCTCTTCCTGAACGATGCGCTCGGCCGCCAGGCCCTGCGCCCGCAGGTAGTCGCCCATCACCTGCGCCTCGCTGCTGTCGCCGCTGAAACTCTGGCCGCCGCTGACGACCACCGCCGCCGCGGGGTAACGGGCGGCCTGCGCCAGTGCCACGTCCAGCCGCGCCAGCAGGGTCGGCGATGGCCGGCCGTTCGGTGCACCGGCGCCCAGCACCACGATGGCCGCGGGGGGCTCGGCGCTGACCACGTCGACCGAGGCGCGCGCCAAAGCGGCCCAGAAGGCGACCAGGCTGACGAGCCAGGCAGCCATGGCCCAACGGCCCCACCGCCACACGCGCAGACGGACCGGCCGCTCGCTGAGCCAGCGCTGCCAGCGCGGCCACATCAGGCTGAGCAGCAACAAGGCCACGCCCAGCACCAGCGGCAGCGTCACGCCCAGGCTCATCAGGCCGTCGGCCATCAGCATCAGGGCGTCGGCGACCAGCAGCGCGCCCAGCACGCCACCCACCCAACGCCCCAGCGACACAGGCTGCTTCACGGCATCAGAGGGGGATGTTGCCGTGCTTGCGCCACGGGTTGTCCAGCTTCTTGTCCTTCAGCATCACCAGGCTGCGGCAGAGGCGCTTGCGCGTCTCGTGCGGCTGGATCACATCGTCGATGAAGCCACGGCTGCCGGCGACGAAGGGATTGGCAAATCGGGCCTTGTACTCGGCCTCGCGGGCCGCGAGCTTGGCCGGATCACCCTTGTCTTCACGGAAGATGATCTCCACCGCGCCCTTGGCCCCCATCACCGCGATCTCGGCGTTTGGCCAGGCGAAGTTGACGTCGCCACGCAGGTGCTTCGAGGCCATCACGTCGTAGGCGCCGCCGTAGGCTTTGCGGGTGATCACCGTGATCTTTGGCACCGTGCACTCGGCGTAGGCGTACAGCAGCTTCGCGCCATGCTTGATGATGCCGCCGTACTCTTGCGAGGTGCCGGGCATGAAGCCAGGCACGTCGACGAAAGTGACGATGGGGATGTTGAAGGCGTCGCAGAAGCGCACGAAACGCGCGGCCTTGATGCTGCTCTTGATGTCCAGGCAGCCGGCCAGCACGAGTGGGTTGTTGGCCACGATGCCCACCGTGCCGCCTTCCATCCGGGCGAAACCGATGACGATGTTCTGCGCGTAGTCGGGCTGAATCTCGAAGAAGTCGCCGTCGTCGACCACCTTCAGGATCAGCTCCTTCATGTCGTAGGGCTTGTTCGGGTTGTCGGGCACCAGCGTGTCGAGCGAAAGATCCACGCGGTGGGCTGGGTCGCCGCTCGGACGCACCGGCGGCTTTTCCTTGTTGTTCAGCGGCAGGTAGTTGAAGAAGCGCCGCAGCATCAACAAGGCTTCGACATCGTTCTCGAGCGCCAGGTCGGCCACGCCGCTCTTGCCGGTGTGGGTGAGCGCGCCGCCCAGCTCCTCGGCGGTCACCTCCTCGTGGGTCACCGTCTTCACCACCTCGGGCCCGGTGACGAACATGTACGACGAATCCTTCACCATGAAGATGAAGTCGGTCATGGCCGGCGAATACACCGCCCCGCCGGCACACGGGCCCATGATCATCGAGATCTGCGGGATCACGCCCGAGGCAAGCACGTTCTTCTGGAAGACGTCGGCGTAGCCACCAAGTGAGGCCACCCCTTCCTGGATGCGCGCGCCGCCCGAATCGTTCAGGCCGATCACCGGCGCGCCGACCTTCATCGCCTGGTCCATCACCTTGCAGATCTTCTCGGCGTGGGCTTCGGAGAGCGCACCACCGAACACGGTGAAGTCCTGGCTGAAGACGAACACCAGCCGGCCGTTGATCATGCCGTAGCCCGTCACCACACCATCGCCGGGGATCTTGTTGTCGGCCATGCCAAAGTCGGCGCAGCGGTGTTCGACGAACATGTCCCATTCCTCGAAGCTGCCTTCGTCCAGCAGCAGCTCGAGCCGTTCACGCGCGGTGAGCTTGCCCTTCGCATGCTGCGCCGCGATGCGCTTCTCGCCGCCGCCCAGACGCGCCTTGGCGCGCTTTTCCTCGAGCATCTGCTGGATGTCGTGCATGTGTTGTTCTCCTCGGTACGGAATCGAGATTCAATGAAACAGATCGAGCAGGCGGCGTGCGGCCACCGAGGCCGCGACCGTGCCCTGCCTCACGTCGTCGCGCAAGGCCGGCAGGTGCTCGCGCACCGCCGGGTGTGACCGGAATCGCGCCTTCAAGCCGGCGTCGACGCGCTCCCACATCCACGCTTCGTCCTGGCCTCGCCGCCGTTGCGCGAGGCGGCCGGTGCGTGTCTGAAGGTCGCGGTACTCACTGACGGTCTGCCAGAAGGCATCGACCCCGTGCGATTTCAAGGCACTGAGCTGCAGCACCTTCGGGTGCCACACGGTGTCATCGTGGGGCTGGTGGCCATGCAGGCCGAACAGCCTCAGCGCCGACGTGATCTGGGCCCGCGCCCGCGTGGCAGCGGCTTCGTCGATGTCGGCCTTGTTGATCACCACCAGATCGGCCAGCTCCATCACGCCCTTCTTGATCGCCTGCAGGTCGTCGCCGGCATTGGGCAACTGCATCAGCACGAACATGTCGGTCATGCCTGCTACCGCGGTTTCGCTCTGGCCGACCCCCACGGTTTCGACGATCACGATGTCGTAGCCGGCCGCTTCGCAGACCAGCAGGCTTTCCCGGGTGCGCTCGGCCACACCGCCGAGCGTGCCGCTGGAAGGGCTGGGACGGATATAGGCCGATTCGTGCACCGACAGCCGCTCCATGCGCGTCTTGTCGCCCAGGATCGAGCCGCCTGACACGCTGGACGACGGGTCGATCGCCAGCACCGCCACGCGGTGGCCGAGGCCGATCAGGTGCAGGCCCAGCGCCTCGATGAAGGTCGACTTGCCCACCCCAGGCACGCCCGAAATGCCGAGCCTGAACGAGCGGCCGGTGTGGGGCAACAGGGCGTTCAGCAGGTCATCAGCACGCGCCCGATGATCGGCCCGGGTGGATTCGAGCAGCGTGATGGTCTTGGCGATGGCGCGGCGGCGCGGCACGGCGTCACCACAGGTGACTTGCGCCAGCAGCGCCGCATCCGCGGCGGGCAACGCCCCGCCGCCTCCCAGCGGCCGCGGCGAAGCCGGCTCAGCCGGGCTGCTCGGGGCGCCCCCCTGGGGGGGAGCGCCGAAGGCGCTGCGGGGGGAGGTCATTCTTTCGCCGCTCGCAGGTAGTACCAATCCCACTCGCCTTCGGCCTGCAGCTCGAAGCCATGGCGCTGGTAGAAGCGGTTGGCGTCGCTGTGCTTCAGGGCCGTCACCGAGACGGACTTGTGCGCTGCGTCGGCCTCGGCCAGCACCTGGGCCAGCACCCACGAGCCCACACCTTCGCCTTGCGCACTCGGGTGCACGTACAGGTGGTCCAGCAGCCAGCCTTCGTCTCGGGGAACGACGACCACGAAGCCGATCAGCTCGCCGTCGCGCAGGATGTGGCGGGTGTGAGCGGGCTGGTAGCCCCGCGACAGGCGCTCGCGCGCGCGCTGCGGGTCGAACCGACCGACGCGTTCGAGGCTTTCGCGCATCGCCGCCAAGCGAAGCGCCAGCAGCGCCTCGAAATCATCGTCGCGTGCAGGGGCCAGCGCCAGATCGGGCCGGCTGTTCAGGTGGGAAACGGGCATCGGGACAGCTTACGTCGATAAGCCCGGTATCAGGCCGCGCCCTGCGCGGCACGGATCTGTTCGAGCACATCCTTCGCGCTCACCGGGATGGGCGTGCCCGGGCCATAGATGCCCTTGACCCCGGCGTCGTAGAGGAAGCCGTAGTCCTGCTGCGGAATCACGCCACCGACGAACACGATGATGTCTTCGGCGCCCTGCTTCTTCAGCTCGGCAATGATGGCCGGCACCAGGGTCTTGTGGCCCGCGGCGAGTGTGGAGATGCCCACCGCATGCACATCGTTTTCGATCGCCTGGCGCGCGCACTCTTCCGGCGTCTGGAAGAGCGGGCCCATGTCGACATCGAAGCCCAGGTCGGCGAAAGCGGTGGCCACCACCTTGGCACCGCGGTCGTGGCCGTCCTGCCCCAGCTTGGCGATCATCACCCGAGGGCGGCGGCCCGCGGCATCGGCGAACGCTGCGATCTCACCCTGCAGTTTTTCCCAACCTTCGGCGGAGTCATAGGCGGCAGCGTACACACCGGTCACCTTTTGAATGTCGGCCCGATGACGGCCGAAAACCACTTCCAGCGCATCACTCACCTCGCCCACGGTGGCGCGCAGGCGGATGGCCTGGATGCTCAGATCCAGCAGATTGCCCTGCCCCGATTGGGCCGCCCGCGTGAGCGCCGCAAGAGCGCCTTGCACCTTGGGCGTATCGCGTGTCGCCTTGATCTGATGCAAACGCGCCACCTGCTGTTCACGCACCCGCACGTTGTCGACTTCAAGGATGTCGACCGGGTCTTCCTTGGCCAGCTTGTACTTGTTGACGCCGACGATGACGTCCTTGCCCGAATCGATGCGTGCCTGCTTCTCGGCCGCACTCGCCTCGATCTTGAGCTTGGCCCAGCCCGAGTCCACCGCCTTGGTCATGCCCCCCATCGCTTCGACCTCTTCGATGATGGCCCACGCCTTGTCGGCCATCTCCTGGGTGAGCGTCTCCATCATGTAGCTGCCCGCCCACGGGTCGACCACGTTGGTGATGTGGGTCTCTTCCTGGATGATCAGCTGGGTGTTGCGGGCGATGCGGGCCGAGAACTCGGTGGGCAGAGCGATCGCCTCGTCGAACGAATTGGTGTGCAGCGACTGCGTGCCGCCGAACACAGCCGCCATCGCCTCGATGGTGGTGCGGACGACGTTGTTGTACGGGTCTTGCTCGGTCAGCGACCAACCCGAGGTCTGGCAGTGGGTGCGCAGCATCAGGCTCTTGGGGTTCTTGGCGCCGAAGCCTTTCATGATGCGGCACCACAGCAGGCGCGCGGCGCGCATCTTGGCGATCTCGAGATAGAAGTTCATCCCGATGGCCCAGAAGAAGCTCAGGCGCCCGGCGAATTCATCGACATCCAGGCCCTTGGCGAGCGCGGTCTTCACATACTCCTTGCCATCGGCCAGCGTGAACGCCAACTCGAGCGCCTGATTGGCCCCCGCCTCCTGCATGTGATAGCCGGAGATCGAGATCGAGTTGAACTTCGGCATGTTCTTGGCCGTGTACTCGATGATGTCGCCGATGATCCGCATGCTCGGCTCGGGCGGGAAGATGTAGGTGTTGCGGACCATGAACTCCTTGAGGATGTCGTTCTGGATCGTCCCCGAGAGCTTGTCCTGCGACACCCCCTGCTCTTCCGCCGCCACCACGTAGCCGGCCAGCACGGGCAGCACGGCGCCGTTCATCGTCATCGACACGCTGACCTTGTCCAGCGGGATGCCGTCGAACAAGGTCTTCATGTCTTCGACCGAATCGATCGCCACGCCGGCCTTGCCCACGTCACCCGTGACGCGCGGGTGATCGGAGTCGTAACCACGGTGGGTGGCCAGGTCGAAGGCCACGCTCACACCCTGGGCGCCGGCGGCGAGCGCCTTGCGGTAGAAGGCGTTGGATTCTTCGGCGGTGGAGAAACCGGCGTACTGACGGATCGTCCACGGGCGCACCGCGTACATGGTGGCCTGCGGCCCACGGATGAACGGCTCGAAGCCCGGCAGGGTGTTGGCGTAGGGCAGGCCTGCGGTGTCCTCGGCGGTGTACAGCGGCTTGACGGTGATGGCCTCGGGGGTCACCCAGTTCAGCGCCTGCACATCCCCTTGGGGCGCCGACTTGGCCGCGGCCTTGGCCCACTGTGCCAGCGTGGCGGGGCTGAACTCGTTCGAATCACTCATGGGTTCTCCTGGGCTGCACGCATTGGCGGCGGCGACTACTGGCCATCGACCATCCGTGACCTTCGACCGGTGGAGCGGCGAGCCACCCTGGATCCGGTCTGCCGGCCCGGCTCGCCGGGCGGCGCGAGCGCGTGCTTGCCTTGCATGATACGTTATGCATAATTATGAATTCAAGTTTGACGCCGAGCTGACTCTCCACCCAGCGCCCTCCCCTCTTCACGCCCACGCCCTCGCCGTGGCGTGTCGATCAGGGTTGGCGGCCAGCCCGGCCCGAGCCCTTCACACCGCCACCGTTCGCCTCGCCCGCCGTGCCCACCGCCGACACCTTGCTCGCTCCACGCGCCCTGTACCAACAGGTGGCCGAGCGGCTGCGCGAGCAGATCTTCAACCGCGAGCTCGAGCCCGGCAGCTGGATCGACGAACTGAAGCTCGCGCAGGATTACGGCATCAGCCGCACGCCGCTGCGCGAAGCCTTGAAGGTGCTGGCCGTCGAGGGGTTGGTGACGATGAAGGTGCGCCGTGGCGCCTATGTCACCGAGATGTCGACGGCCGACGTGCACCAGGTCTACCGTTTGCTCGGGCTGCTCGAATCCGACGCCGCGGCCGAAGTGGCCGAGCGTGCCACCGAGGCCGAGATCGCCGAGTTGCGTGCCCTGCACGACAAGCTCGAGAAGCAAACGCGTCAACGCGATGCCTTCTTCGCTGCCAACGAACAGTTCCACCTTCGGCTGCTCGCCATTGCCGGCAACCGTTGGCGCAACCAGATCGTGGGCGACCTGCGCAAGGTGATGAAGCTCAACCGCCACCACTCGCTGTTCAAGCAGGGGCGCATCGCCGAATCACTGGCCGAGCACCGCGCGGTGATGCAGGCGCTGGAGGCACGTGACCCGGCCCAAGCCGCGCAGCTGATGCGCGAGCACTTCGTCAACGGCCTGGCCGCCGCCGCGCCCGTGCCCGAGCCCGTGCCCGTCAAACAGGCCGGCTGAAGCTTGCTCGCACCACGGGAAGGATCCCTTCTGTCGTGCGCGAAGACCCCGAACGATCAGGCCGCGAGGGCGTCAGGTAGCGTCCAGCCGATCGCGGGCAGCAAGGCAGCAACGACACCGTCGTACCACGCCTCGCTGCCGTGGATCCAGTCAACGCCGCCTCGACCGTCTGGCTCGGGGCGATAGAAGCGTGCTTCGGAACCATCGAAGCCGTTGACGTTCATCAATTCGCGCACCGAGTAGGTCTCACAGCCCAGCGAATTAAGCACGTGGCAGGCCAGAGCCTCGTAAGCCTCAATGCTCGCCAGAAAGGGCCGCATCTGGGCATTGCGCGACTGCATCGGCGGATCGGTCAGAACAATGACACGGAATCCCCTCGCCTTGACCTCGCCAACAATTCGTAGCCGCTCCCGATTGAGCCGTCGGTAGTACGCCAAGGCCTTCTCGGTGTCGACGTTGCCATCCGTGAACGTACCTTCCACCCATTCCGCAAAGGGGCGAGCTGCCATATGGGTGTGAAGCCCGATGTTCGAGATGACGACGCGCTCGGTTGCCGCCACAGGGTGGCCGGGCTGGAAGAACGGCAACATGCCGCTCCAGATTCGCCTGGATCTGGCGTCTTCAAGAGGAACGAAGAGGTCATCCTTGTCAAGATGGAAGAGGTTCTTGTACCAGGCTGACCCTCGCATGATCATGTTGCCAATGTGCGGCACCCCCCGCCTGCGCAAAGCGCGGGCAAGAAACGTCATGTGGCTGTCGCCCAGCAGGCACAGGTGGACATGGTCGACCATGTTCTGGGTTCCGGTGGACGGCGCCAGCGCGAAGGCCTCCAGCTTTGCTTCTTCGCAACTGACTTCGCCGGCATCGTCGGGGTCGGTCGCATCGACCGCAGCCGCCGCGACAGCGGCGCCGGGCGCTGCAGCGTTCGACCGTGTCGCGGCCGGAGTAACCTGCAGGCCGAGGCCGGCCGCGAAGTGCCGCATGACGAACTCCACCCCCGTCGTGCGCACCGAACGCAGGTTGGACTCGTAGTAACGCCCGCCGCTCTGAAAGCCCGCAATCAACTCGTACGAAGGAAAGTAGTCGGTGTCGTCTCGCTGCGCCACCAGCTCTCCGGCGACGGCGCGGAGCACCGACTTGGAGTAGGTGGTGGCCGTCAGCACATGCTCGCCCGAGGCCGTGGCCGTCAGCGGAACGGGGGAGACTGTCAGCAGGAACCGCATGTCGGCGCGCACCTGGCGCAAGCGATCCATCGTGGCCGACAGGCGTCTGGCAATCTCGTTGCTGCTGTAGTTGACGAACCGGTGCCGCAGCGGATCAAAACGGCCCTGGACCGTACCCGGGCACATCGGGTAGGCGTAGCCGTCTGCGTGCTCCCACCCTTCCGTGAGCCCGAGGGTGAACACAAAGACATCGATCTGCGGCAGAGCGGATCGAATGCAATCCAGGGTGTGGCGCCGCGCCTCCAGCACCTCTTGTGCGGTCGCATAGCCCTGCTCGGGAATGGTCGGCCTGAACGGGTCGAAGAATCGGCCATCGTTCTCCCACACCTCATCGGGCGGCACCGCGTCACCGAGGGCCCAGCTGATCCACTGCTCAAGCTGAGCCACGGTGTAGATGTTGGCCGTGCGGAACGAAAAGACGCCCCAACCGCCGGCCTCGACCTGTTCAGGCGTCAGGCCCGGCGGGGCGGGCTCGGTGTCCACCCACGAGTAGCCGTTGGCACGCAACCATCGGCTGATGCGCTGTGCGAAGCAGGAGCCGGAGGTCGAGAACCGCGTGGTCGCCGAGATGGGGAATCGCGGCGCCCAGAGGCCTTCAAAGGGCTGCTCCGGCGCCCGGTCGGCGACCGCCGATTTCCAGTAGGCCTTCGACGGCAATTGGCGATAGGGGTGGGCGTGATCGGACATGGTGACCTCCTGCCCCTCGCAGTCTGGCCCAGCCTCTAGCGACCGATCGCCCGATTACCGCCCCGCCCCACTCCCAATTCGGGCCAGACGGCGCAAGGGCACCTCGCTGCCCGCTTACTCTCAGATCACGCTGAGCCCCGCCGCGCCGTCCACCACCCGGCCGACCGGCGCCGCGTGGGCAAACCCCTGCTCGCTGAAGACGGCGAGCACGGCGTCCACCACGTCGGGTGCGCAAGCCACCAACAGGCCGCCGCTGGTCTGCGGGTCGGTCAGCAGCGCCCGGTCGGTCAAGTCCAACGAATCACCCAAGCCCACCTCGTGGCCATAGGCCGCCCAGTTGCGGCCACTGGCCCCGGTGATCAGGCCTTGGGCCGCCAGCTCGCGCACGCCCGGCAACAAGGGAACCTGCGCCCACGACAGCTCGACCCTGCGGCCCGCGCCACGCGCCATTTCCAACGCATGCCCGGCCAACCCGAAACCGGTGACATCGGTGATCGCGTGCACACCCGGCAGCGCGGCCAGGCGCGGCCCCGGCGTGTTCAGCTGGGTGGTGGTGGCCAGCATCTGTTGGTAGCCCGCGGCATCGAGCTTCTCTTTCTTCAGGGCGGCCGAGAGCACGCCCACGCCCAGCGGCTTGCCCAGCACCAGCACATCGCCCAGTTGCGCCCCGGCATTGCGCTGGACGCGGCTCGGGTGCACCAACCCCAGAGCGACCAGCCCATAGATCGGCTCGACGGAATCGATGGTGTGCCCGCCGGCGATCGGAATGCCCGCCGCGCGGCAGACCGCCTGGCCGCCCGCCAGAATGCGGCCGATCACCTCGGTGCCCAGCACGTTGACCGGCATGCCGACGATGGCCAGCGCCATGATGGGCGAGCCGCCCATCGCGTAGACATCCGAGATGGCGTTGGTGGCCGCGATGCGTCCGAAGTCGAACGGGTCGTCGACGATCGGCATGAAGAAATCGGTGGTGGCGATCAGGGCCTGCTCATCGTTGAGCTTCCAGACGGCCGCGTCGTCCGAGGTTTCGATGCCGACCAGCAATTCGGGCGGCACGGGCATGCCCGCCGTGCCGCGCAGAATGTCTGACAGCACGCCCGGCGCGATCTTGCAGCCGCAGCCGCCGCCGTGAGACAGCGAGGTGAGGCGGGGGATGTTCTTCGTGGCTTCCATGCTGCGAGCTTACGGCAGCCCACCGCAGCGGCCCGCGATAATTCGCGCCCCGCCCGAGTCGACGATGACCCACGACACCGCCACCCCCTGGACGGCCGCCACGCTGGCCGCCGCGCTGCGCGCCCGCCGCGAGCACACCCTGGCCCTGTTTCGCCAGCTGCAGGCCGCGATCGGCGCGAACGCCTTGCCGCGCTACCTGCCCGAGCTGAGCCCGCCGCTGTGGGACCTGGGCCACCTGGCCTGGTTCGAAGGCTGGTGGACCAGCCGGCACCCTGGTCTCATGGCCGGCTCGTTCGACGCAGAGGGGCCGAGGGCCGGCGTGGCCTTGCTCCCCAAGGCCGATGCGTGGTTCGACGATCGGCGCATTAACCACCCGGCGCGGTGGAACCAACCGCTGCCGTCCACGGCGGTGTTGCTCGATTGGGCGCGCCGAACCCGCGAGCAGACGCTCGCCCTGCTCCCGGCGGCCAGCCGCCGGCCCGCCGCGCTGGCGCTGTTCGAGCGGGTGCTGGCGGCTGAAGAGAAGCTGCATGAAGACTGGCTGGCGATCGCCCAGACCTTGGGCATCGACCCCGGCCAAGCAGCCGACGACCCGAACCCCACGCCGGCCGAACCCACGCCGGATCCCCTCGCATCGATCGACGCCACACCGGTGACCTGGGCCCGCTACCTGCCGTTTGTCGAGGCGGGCGGTTATGCCGAGCGCGAGTTCTGGACGGCAGAGGGATGGGACTGGCGCAAGCGCACGGGCCTGGTTCGGCCACGCCATCTGGCCGAGCCGCAAGACGGGGAGCCACTGCGCCGGGCCCGATTCGGCCAGTGGGTGCGGCTGGATCTGGCCATGCCCGCCGTGCACCTGAGCGCTCACGAAGCGCAAGCCTGGTGCCGTTGGGCCGGCCGGCGTCTGCCCACGGCCAGCGAGTGGCAAGCGGCCCAGCAAGGGGCCAGCGGCTTCATCTGGGGCGAGGTGTGGGAATGGGTGCGTGGCGACGCAGCGCACTCCGACGCGGCCAGCACCGCAGCGAACACCGACGAAGCGGACGCTCCAACCCTGTCGCCCACCGCGGCGATGCCGCAGTTGATCGGCGCGTCTTTCGCCACGGCAGCACGCCGGCGCACGGTGCCCGCCGATCGGGCCATGCCGGCGGATCGAAACGACGGGTTCTGGGGGTTTCGCAGCGCCGCGGTCTGATGCGTCAGGGGCCACAACGGCCAGCCCCGCATCGGCGGAACGCTCAGGCCCGGCGCAGGCGGATCGCCTCGCCGGCGATCATCGACGCCAGCATCCGGCCGACGACCATCGGCTCGAGATCAGGGTCGTCGAACAGCATCTCCTGCGTCGCATAGGCCGCCTCGATCGCCAGACGCGCGAAGACCTGCACATCGGCACGCTCGGCCTGCGGGTGGGCCGCCATGAAGGCGCGCTCGATCAGCCCGGTGACATGGCGGTGCGAGGCGATGCGCACCTCCTGCAGCGCAGGCACCGCGCGCAATGCCCGGGTGATCCACACGCCAGCGGGCGCCGCGGTGGTCACTTCCACCGTCTGCGCAAACAGCTCCAGCACGCTCGCTTCCAGATCGGCGCGCGGCAAAGCCAGGTTCCGTGGCGTGGCCCAGGCCTCCAGCAGCTGGTTCTGCACGGCCATCAGGCGCTCGCCCAGCTCGTGCAGCAGAGCGTACTTGTTGGGGAAGTAGCGGTACAGCGCCGGGGGGGTGATGCCGGCGCGCTCACAGACCAGGTTGGTGGACCACCGCTCCACCCCCACCTCGCCCAGCAGGTCTGCCGCCACGCCCAGGATGCGCTCATACGTTTCGAGCGCCCGCCCCTGGCGCGGAACCGCCTTGGGGCGCAGATCCGGGGCTGCCGCTTCGGCGGGGGTCTTCTTGGCGGCCGCCACGGGCTTGGCCGCGGGGCGTGGGGCGTGGGGCGAGGGTGGTCGGGGCATGGGTGATTCAGGGTTGTCCCCGGGTGGAATTCTAGGCACGGCCATACGATAGTTATAACTATGTTTTTCTGTCGACGCCTGCGCACCGCGCTTTTCGCGGCGGTGGCCCCCTTCGCGCTGCTGACCGCCTGCAGCCCATCCGGCGACCCCAGCCCTTCTTCGCCTCCTTCTTCATCCCCTTCGGCGCAGGCCATGCCGGGCTCGGCCGCGGCCCAGCACGCCCCCGACGCCCAGGCAGCGCCACTGCCCCAAGGGGCCCCCGGTGTGCAAGGGGCCCGGTTGGCCCACTTGGCCGACGCACGCCTGGCCGCCGTCTACGAGCGCGCCTGCGCCAATTGCCACGACGTAGCCGGCACAGGGGCCCCGCCGCGCGGTGACCGGGCCGCCTGGTCGCCACGCGAGGCGGGGGGCATCGCGGCCTTGGTGGCCAGCGTGAAACAGGGCAAGGGCAGCATGCCGCCCATGGGCTGGTGCCCCGAATGTACCGATGAAGACTTCGCCACGCTGGTGGCCCATCTGAGAGGGGTGACACCATGAGCCGACGCACCGTCCTCAAAGGCATCGGCGCCGCCAGCGTGGCGGCAGCGCTGAAGCCGCTGCCCAGCCTGGCGGCCGACGCCGCCTCGACCCCTGGCGGTGCCGCCCCGACACGAGCCACCCCGGCGTGGCGAAACTGGTCCGGCCTGCAGAGTTGCCAGCCGGCGAGTTGGCAGGTGCCCGGCAACGATGAAGAGTGCCTCGCCCTCATCCGGCAGGCGGCAGCGCCCCTGCGTTGCGTGGGCGCCGGCCATTCTTTCACCCGGCTCGTGCCCACCGATGGCACCTTGCTCTCGCTCGACCGCATGTCGGGCCTGCGCGCGCACGATGCGGCCGCGGGCACGGCCACGTTCGGTGCCGGCACCCGGCTGGCGGCGGTGTCGCGCGCGCTGGATGGCGTGGGGCTCGCCCTGCACAACCTGCCGGACATCGACGTGCAGACGCTCGCTGGTGCGATCTCCACCGCGACCCACGGCACCGGCGCGAAGCTGCCCGCCGTGCACGCCGAAGCGGTGCAACTGACCTTGCTCACGCCGCGCGGCGACCGCATGGTCTGCAGCCGAACGCAGCGGCCCGACGTGTTCGCTGCCGCCCAGGTGTCGCTCGGCGCGCTGGGGGTGCTCAGCGAAGTCACGCTAAGGGTGCGGCCACGCCATGTGCTGCACCGCCGTGTCTGGCTGATGCCCACCGAAGAGCTGTTGCAGGCGGCACCCGCGCTCGCCGCCAAGCACCGGCAGTTCGAGTGCTACCTGCTGCCCCACACCGGCTACGGCGCCGCCATCACCCACGACGAGGTGAGCGACGCGCCCAAGGCCCGGCCCCCCGCGCCGGACGAGGATGTGCTGCGCGACCTGAAGCGCTTGCGAGACTGGCTGGGCCGATGGCCTTCGCTGCGCCGCTGGGTGGCCCAGAAGGCCATCGACCCGACCATGACCGAAGAGGCCACCGATTGGTCGTGGAAGCTGCTGTCGACGCAGCGGCCCACCCGCTTCAACGAAAGCGAATGCCATGTGCCGCGCGACCAGGGCGTGGCCTGCCTGCGCGAGGTGCTCGCCACGCTGGAAAAGCGCAACGACGTCTTCTTCCCGATCGAGTTCCGCTACATCGCCGCCGACGATGCCTGGCTATCGCCTTTCCATGGCCGCGACAGTTGCTCGATCGCGGTGCACGCCGCGCACGATGAGCCATGGGAATATCTGGTCAAGGAGATCGGCCCGGTCTACCGCAAACATGCCGGTCGCCCGCATTGGGGCAAGCTGCACGATCGCACCGCCGCCGAGCTGCGTGCGCTCTACCCGCGCTGGAACGACTTCCAGCAGTTGCGCCGTGAGCTCGACCCGACCGACCGCATGCTGAACCCCTACCTGAAACAGCTTTTCGCAGAGGCCTGACACCATGGGCGTGAAACGACGTCGACTGCTGATCGGAGGCGCCGTCGCCGCCGTGGCCGCCGCCCTGTCCCGTCCCTCCGACCAGGGCGGCGCACACGACAGCTACTTCACCCAACTGGCGGCGGGTCTGGCCGGCCTGCCTGCGATGCCGATGCTGGTGGTCGACCGCCAGCGTCTGCGCGCCAACCTGGCGCAAATCCGGCAGACGGCGCACGCCAAGTTGCCCCTGCGGGTGGTGGTGAAGTCGCTGCCGGCCCTGGGCCTGATCGACGAAGCAAGCAGCGCCTGGAACACGACACGCGCGATGCTCTTCAATGCGCCGCAACTCGCGCTGATCGCCAAGGAGCGCCCGCGCACCGACGTGCTGCTGGGCAAGCCCCTGCCCGCATCGGCCGCTCGCTGGGCCCTGGAGCAGCCAGGAGGCGACGGCTTCGACGCGCCGCGCCAGATCCAGTGGCTGATCGACACGCCGCAAAGGCTGGCCGATTACCGCACGCTGGCCAAATCTCGTGGCCAGGCGCTGCGGGTGAACATCGAGATCGACGTGGGCCTGCACCGCGGCGGTGTCGAAAGTGAAGCCGTGCTGGCGCAGATGCTCGACATGATCCGGAACGAGCCATTGCTGCAGTTCGCCGGCTTCATGGGCTACGACGCCCACGTGGCGGCGGTGCCGGACGTGGGCAGCAACCGAGCCAGCGCGCAGGCCGAAACCCATCGCCGCTACGACACGATGCTGGCCCTGGCGCGCCAGCGGCTGGGCGCCAGCGACGGCTGGACGCTGAACGCCGCCGGCTCACCCACCTTCCACCTGCATGACGACCAGCACTCGCCCAACGAGCTGTCGGTGGGCTCGGCCGCGGTGAAGCCGTTCGACTTCGACAAACCCTCGCTGGCAGCCCTGCAGCCGGCCTCGTTCATCGCGACCCCGGTGCTGAAGGTGATGGACGAGTTCCGCCTGCCTTTTGGCGCCCAGGCGGTGTCGAGCCTCGCCCGGTGGTGGGACGTGAACCAGCGCCAAGCGCTCGCGATCCACGGCGGGCATTGGCTGGCCGAGCCGGTGTCACCGCCGGGCGTCTCGCCCAGCGGCTTGTACGGACCTTCGTCGAACCAGCAGGTGATGGTGGCTTCCCCGTCAGTGCCGCTGGCGGTGGGCGATTGGCTGTTCCTGCGGCCGAAGCAGAGCGAAGCCGTGTTCCTGCAATTCGGCGCGATCGTCGTGGTGGACAACGGCAAGCCCGTCGACAGCTGGCCGGTGTTTCCTGCGTCGGCCTGACAACACCGCCCCACCCGCCGGGCCCAGCTGGCGACAAGGGCGGGCCCGTGACCGGGCTCGCTCTTCGCGATCCGCGAGCAACTTGTCGACCACTCGCGACCGGCCTCCTCGTTCGGTCGTGATCAGCCGCTTCGGCCTTGTGATGTGGACACGCCCCGCAAAGGGCCGAAGCCTGCATCCGGACAAGTGCTCGACAGCCGCCTATCAGCGGCAGTGACTGGCGAGCCCGCCTCGCTGTGCTCTGTCAGCGATCCGGCGCGTACTTGTCGCCCACCTCCTCACGCAGCGGGTGAGTGTCATAGACGATCTGCATGTCGTGGATCCGAGAGCTTCCCGGCCGAAAGCTGAATACGTCCACGCAAGTGAAGTCCACGGTCCTTCCGTCATTCAACGTCCAGTCGTAGCGGAAGTACGCTGCTACTCGCACAACTCGGGAAGGCTGCACCGAGACGAACAAATCGATGAGCGTGATGACGCTCTTGCTGGAAACCTGCGCGAGCTTATTGAAGAACTCGCTCGCTGGCATCGTGCCCAGGAAGGGCGAGTGAACGACGCCGTCGTCCTCGAACGTAGCAATCAAGCTGGTGCTATCGCCAGCTTGCAGATGGTTCAAATATTCCTGAACTGTGTGGACGGGCAACTGCGTCATGGAGCTTCATCTCGGAATGCTTAGGCCGACGCAGCTTCCACGATTCATGCGACGGCGGCAAGACAGAATGGCGTCAAATACATAAGAGACACTTATGCATCTGCGCTACCTGGAGTACCTCGCCCTGGTCATCGAGCATGGTTCCTTTGCCGCGGCGGCACAGGCGAGCGGCGTGTCTCAGCCTGCCATCAGCCACGGGATGAGGAAGCTCCAGGAGCACTTCGACGCTCCTTTGCTGATGCGATCCGGTCGACGATGCGTTCCTACTGAACTGGCCCTGCAAGTCGCATCGGAAGGCGTATCGCTTGCCAATCGGGTGGAGGCACTGGCTGCAGCGACCACCCGCCGGTCGAACCCAGAGGTGCTGCGCGTCGGGCTGACTCCTTCTGCTGCCGTGGTCTGTGCGCCAGCGCTGTACGGTGTCTGGTGTCAGGGCCATCCACGTCGCACCTTGGAGCTTTCGAGTGTGGACGAAGGGCGACTCCTTTCAGGCCTGCGGAAGCGGGAGTTCGACCTCGTCATATCACCGCGGCCGCGACGGTACGACCCAAGCGGCTTGGAGTGCCAATCGCTGTACCAGCTTCAGCCCTTGGTTTACTCGCGCCGAAATCATCCTCTCGCCGGCGCGCAGACGCTCGCCGCACTGCAAGCTGCGGAATGGGCCGCCGTAGGGCCGAGCGTTCGCGGCCCGGTCGACGTACTGTCTGAGGCATTCGCAGTTCGCCGCATGATGGCACCGCGAGTGGCCGCAAAGTGCCCTGACTTCACCAGCATGCTGAATCTCGTGGCCCACACCGATTTGCTGGCGGTGGTGCCACACGTCGCATTGCTGATCGGAGACTTGCGCAAGCAGGTGGCGCCGTTGCGCCTGCGTGAGACGCTACCGCTGTACGAGATGTGGTGGTTCCATCCGGCCAGTTCCCGCCGAGCGGCGGGCGTGGTTGCCGCTCTGCACCAGAAGCTGGCGTTGACACCTCATAAGCCTTGAAACATCGGACGCGCGTTGCCAGGCGCGAGAAGCCGAATTCCGCCCTCTTCGATACCACGCTCTGCGGTCACCGAGGTGGTGAACCGTTGAAGGCCAACCGTGCGCTCGCGATACTTCCGGGCCAAATCAGATGGTCGGGGCCCGGCCAGTCAAAAGCGGTTCACCAGGCCGGACTGCAGCGCCGTTTGAGGGTTGGAGCCGGCCACCTCGACGCGTCGCAACGCTTCGGCGGCGTCCAGCCCCAGGTGCTTCAGCGAACAAGCGGCCGCCGTGCCGGTGCGGCCGATGCCGGCGGCGCAATGCAGCAGCACCGCACCGCCTTGCCGCAAGGTGGCTGCCACGGCCTCGACCGTGTCGCGCAGCCGCTCGACATCGTCGGGCACATCCAGGTTTCGGATCGGCAGGTTCAGCCAGCGCCCGGGCCACTGGGCCGCATCGACTGCCTGGCGGTACGAAGGCGACAGGTCGGCCACCTCTTCCGGCTCGGTGAGGCAGACGGTGAGCACCAGCCCCACACGTTCCGCCTGGGCCAGCGACTCCGGCCACGGCTCCCAACGGCCGGGCATCGAACCCAACCACAGCGAACCCGGCACTTCTGCCGGCAACTCCACCCGACGCCACGCCACGATCAGCCTCTCGTCTCACTCAAAACTGAAACGATGGTGCCACAGCGGCGCCAGGCGAGGGTCGGCATCGACGCGCGCCACGCGCGGGGCCATGCGCGGGGCGGCCTCGACAAAGGCCTCGCGCCAGGGGCCGAAGCGTGACACCACGTTCACGTACAGGTCGAGCACCGTCAACTGCTCGCCCAGCAGGTAGGGGCCTTGCGGTGCCAGTTGCTGGTCCATGACCGACCAGCAGAAAGCGATGCGCTCATGCACCGCATCGACCACCGTGTCGCGCAGCGCCAGCGGCACGCCGACCCGGCGCACATCCGGCTTGATCCAGTGCAAGGCGTAGATGGCCGACGACACGTACAGCATCCAGCGCAGGAAAATGGGCCGCAGCGGGTCATCCAGCCGAGGCGCCAGGCCCGACGAGGGGTGCAGATCGGCCAGGTAGATCAGGATGGCGGCGCTCTCGGTCATCGCCTGCCCACCGGGCAGCATGAGCGTGGGAATCTGCCGCATCGGGTTGACCGGGGCCACCCGTGTCCGCGCCTCGGCATCGGCCCAGGTGGCGCCTTCGATCAGCACGTAGTCGATGCCCAGCAACTGCATCGCAGCCTCGACCGCGACCGCCCCGGACCCGGGGGCGCCATACAGGGTGAGCGGCTCACCGTTCATCGCCGACTCCATCGCGCATCCCGTCGCACAGCTTGAACCACCTGCGCTGCATTCCATCGTCGATCCATCCCTCGTCTCCTGGAACCTCAACAACAACGTCGTCGAAGCAGCTCACCGAGCCATCGAACGCCGCCCACTGCCACAGCCTGACCTATGTCTGACCGATCGGACATCTTGACACTCCACTCCCACTTCCACGTATCGCGACAGAACTGGATGAGCAACCTGACTGGCTCTCTGGCGGACCTGCATGTCCGTCTGTCGACGCTCCGACACCAACCCCACGGATGCGGCCGGAAGTGGCGCACCCCATCCTCGTCGCCGAGCGCATGGACTTGGCTGAGGTATTGCAGTGCCGCCAGCAGGCATGTCGACAGTCCACCCGACCCGCGATCGACTCTACTGGCGGCCTCACAGCGCGCGAACGCCCGCCGTTCATGGCCAACTCGCCGGCGATCACGTCGGGAGTGGCCCCACTCTCCCATTCGCCAACGGAGACAGCCCATCCCCAGGTCGTAGCGCCAAGTTACCTCGATACACACTTGTTTCGATGCAACACAGCCACTCCCCATCCCAAGTGAATGGCCCGCACCGCGAAAAGCCGAGGCAAAGCCATACCGGGTGGGTTGCCACTGTCGTACCGATCGACGAACGCCGTTGATCACCAGCCGCGAACTTATAGGGGCTGAACTGACGCCCCAACCGCCGGTGGGCAGCACGAAGCATGAATGCATTGGTTGGGTGCCCAGCCGCGGCAACCCGTCAGGCCGCCGCGGCGGACGAGTAGTTGTTACGTCATGAAACTTTGGTTTTCGAACGTTCGTTGGCAGCTTCGCTTGGGGATGGCCGCCGGATACCGCCGAGTGGGAGAGTGACGCTCAGGCACAGGCTATTGGTTCACATGAACTCCGAAGCACCTCGCAGGCGATAGCCGACCCTTGGGCATTCAAAGGCAACTCCCGCTGAGAGACACCGATGACCAAGTTCACATCAATTCATGAGGCCGCCCTGGCCGTTGTGGCTTCGCTCGCATCGATCACCGTCCAGGCCGCCGCCGCCGATCACCCCGCGATTCAACGCGCCCTCTCGCGCCTGAAGAGTGAAGCCGCAACCGCTCAGGTGTCCTCCGCCGACACGTTCACGGCTTCGGACTTGATCCAGAGCGCCCAAGCCGACGGAACCCAATTCAAACTGCAAAACTTGAGCCGCGGCAAAAAATATGTCGTGGACGTGAGGGGAAGACTGGAGGACGAAACACTGTTCGTCGACAGTGACCATGTTTGGGGCAACGAAGAGCAAAAGGGAAAACAAACCCTCGCCGCAAACACCGCCTATAACCAGGGCGTCGATTGGGATTACTACAAGAATGCGCTCGGCCGCAGTGGTCCAGCGAATGATGGCAGAGGCCTCCATTCACGCACTCAGGACATACGGCAAGCAATCGCCGCAGTCGTCTGGCGTCACGACGGCTTTTCATAAGGTACGGTGAAGGAGCCTTCCGATTCGGACTACCGGTGTCACCGGAAATAGGCGGTCGAGATAACACGGGTTGTCGTCCCGCGGTGAAGACCGCCTGGGATGCCGCCAATAGGCCTTGCGCCTTTCCGAAGCGAGGTAACTTTTGCCATGAGCGAAATCAGTGCTCAGACCGGCCCGGTCAGGTTGTTCGTGCGTCAGCCGTTCACCGAATCGAAAGACCATGACCAGAGTGTCGTCGCAGACGTACTCAATCAATTGGTAGAGCTGAGCGGACACCCTCGTCGATTGGAACTCCTCACGGGTGTCAAAGCCCAGAGTGCGGCCACTTTCAGATCTTCGTTCGAAGTCGAGACTGGGCAGAAATTTTCACCATGCGGCTTTCGCAATCACCGCTTGTCGCTGTTATCAAAGGCAGACGGATTCATCAACATCCGCACGGGCATGAGTGAAAGTAGCGCATTTGAATTGAGCTATCACATCTTCAGGGGCACCTGCAGTCCGATTCTCTTTCTAGTCTCCAAGCGTGCACCGATCAAAACGACACTTCTGCAAGATCTGCAAGATCTATGCGACGTCACATACATGGAGTTCGAGGATCCGAAAGAGCTCAACGACGGGCTTCAAGAGTTCATCGCCAGGTGCAGAGTCAAATTTCCATCGCGATAGCCAACTGGCAAGCTCGGCCGCGTCAGGATTGAATGGCCGCAGGCTGACGGTTTCCAGCGCTTCGCGGTTTTCGCTGGTTCGCCGAGTGCGCAGCCATTGATTCCTTTCCCCTCGATTCACCGCAACTTTGTCAGCCGAAGCGTGAGACCCTTCCATTGACATCTATCCAATCTCGATATGGCATTGTTTGACAAGCGCTTCATTGTCTCGTTCGCATTGATATTCTTGGCCGCAGCCGGCTTGAAGGCCGCACCCATCAAGATTGGACAGACCGCCGATTTTTCGGGGCCGATCGCTCCTGGAGTGCGCGAGGCCACTGCAGGAGCCAAGGCTGTCTTTGACAGCGTGAATCGCAGCGGGGGAATAGATGGCAGAGAGATTGAACTGATCTCGCTGGACGACAAGTTCAATCCGGAGTTGGCGGCACAAAACGCCAAAGAGCTGATCTCCCAGGGCGTAGTGTCGCTGTTTTTGACTCGCGGCACACCACATACACAAGCCATTCTGCCGCTGCTGTTGGAATACAAGACTCCGCTGGTCGGGCCGTCAACAGGGGCCATGACCTTTCATCAGCCAGTCCATCCGTGGCTATTCAATGTGCGCGCGACATACCAAAAGGAGGCGGAACGCGCTGTTCGACACCTGAGTCTGGTGGGTGTCGCGCGCATCGCCATCGTTCAAGTTGATGACTCCTTCGGCGCCGATGCAGTTCGTGGCGCTCTCGCTGGCTTTGAGGCGGTCGGCAAACGACCCGCGGTTCATGTGACGTTTGATCGCAACAAGCCCGACATGAGAAGCGCAGTGGACAAGATTATTGCGGCCAATACGCAAGCGGCGCTATTTTTGGCGAACGGGGCTGTCATTGCCGACGCCGCCCAAAGGCTGCGGGAAGCAGGATCTCGGGTGCAGATCGTTACGCTCTCGAATAATGCCTCCTCAGGCTTTATCAAGATGTTGGGCGCTCACTCAAGAGGGACCATTGTCAGCCAGGTGTATCCGTATGAGCGGTCGATCGCATCTGGTGTGGTTCGGGAGGCGCGCGAGTTGGCGAAAGCCAACGGTGCGGGTGACGTATCACCGTCATTTCTGGAAGGAATGATTGCGGCCAAGGTTTTGGTCGAGGGGCTCAGGCGCGCGGCTCCCCATATAGATCGTGCGGGATTGCGATCGTCGCTGGAGGGAATAAAGAGGCTTGACCTGGGCGGCATCGAGCTCAGCTACGGCCCAAACGACCACAGCGGCCTGGACTTTGCGGATCTGTCAATCATCGGAGAAACCGGCAAATTTGAGCGCTAAGCCAGCTAACCAGAGTACCGCGGGATACCCGCCGACAATTTGCCGAGTTCTGCTGGGCCAGGGTTTTCCAAGGGGGTGGCGTGAATATTCTTCGAGCCGGATTCTCACTGTTGCTGGCCACAAGCTTGGCGCTGCCGCTTCGCTTTGGCCATGCTGAGGCCGCCGTCGTCACACTCGTGGTGCCGTTTGCTCGCGGCGGCCCCGCCGACACGCTGGCTCGCGACTTTGTTGCGGCAGCAGCCAGCCATGCGCCGGACAAGATCTTTCAGGTGGAAAACGTGCCCGGCCAGGGGGGCTCTTTCGGCGCGTTGACCGTGGCAAAGGCGCCGCCAGGTGCGACGGTACTGCTGCTTCAGAACATTGCGCATAGCGTCGCACCCTCGGTTCACGCGCCCCTGCCGTATGACACCCTTGAGGACTTTGCGTACGTCGGCATGATTGAGGCGATCCCGATGGCGGTATTGGGCCGACCGGGCTTGCCCGCCCATGTCGAGCATCTGCGTTCGGCGCCGGGCCTGTCCTTGGCGCACGCAGGGGACGGTTCGGCCTCGCATCTGTGTGGCCTGCTTCTGCAACGGGCGCTTGGCAGACGATTCACACAGCGCAGTTACGACGGAAACGCGCCTGCGATGGTCGATCTCTTGGCAGGGCGCGTCGATCTCCTATGCGATGCCACCAACAGCGCAAGATCCCAACTCGGGCAATCGCTGTCCGTCTACGGCATCACGAGCCCGTCGCGTTTGACGGCCCACCCGCTCAATGCGCTGCCCACCCTCGCCGAACTGGGGCTGTCGGGGACCGACATGTCCGTGTGGTTTGGTCTGGTGGCCCCTCGTGGCATCGACAAGACAGAACTCGAGCGACTGAACGAGATGCTTCGCACCGTGGTGGCAGACCGGAACTTTGTGGCCAAGCAGGAGGCCAATGGCGCGACCCTGGCCAGCGGTGCCCGTCTGACGCCAGACGGATACAAAGCCTATGTCGCGTCCCAGATCGCTCACTGGCGAAACCATCTCAGTACGACTTCGCCGCAGGCGGCCCCGGAGGGCCGGACACCGCGCTGAGGACGACCTCAGCCCTGTGAACAGGCTCGCATCACGGCGCCGTCATGCCACGCAAATGGCGGGCATAGTTGGCCACGGCCCAAAGGGGCAGACGCCAACGAACCGAGTAGGTGGAATCGCCCGATGGGTGAGGCTCGAACACCACCGCGCCGCCTTCTGGCACTCCAGACAGGTCAGCACCAAACGCCGCGACCAGATTGGGAGCGTGTGTGACCACCAGTGTGTTTGTGCCTTTTGCAGGCACGGTCGAGACCAGCGATCGCAGGGTCTGGGCACCTTCGGCATCGGCTTGAGTGTCGCCGGACATGCCCCCTGCCATACCGCCTGCCATGGTGATTCCCATCACAGGCACGACCCCCGCCGAAGTCAGCCGCCGCGCGGTGTCAACCGCACGGCACATTGCACTCGAATAGGCCACCGAAAACCTGACGTTGCGCTCCGCAAGGAACCCACCCAATCCCTGCATGGTGTCCCGCCCCCAGTCGCTCAGGTTGCGCTGCTTACTGCAATCGCTCAACACCAGCGGGATTTCGTCCTTCTCATCAGACATCGACGCACCATGTCTGAACACGACGACATACCCTCCCCTGCCGAGCGCCTCCAATGCTTCCGCGACGACGCCGAGTTCGGCCCCCGGATCAAGACCGGCAACCGGCGCACGGACGCCCAAGAACAAGGCTTGTTCGCGCTGGACGCCGGCAGTGCGGTCGGCGGCTTCGACAGGTAGCGCGGAAGCCAGAGCAAGCAGAAAAGCACCTGCTTGTCCGATCCAATGCGCCGTTGCACAAGAATTTCTCATTTCGGCTTGTCCCTTGATATGGGTTGAGTAGCAATTCAGAGCGCGGAAGTCACACCATCAACCACGTGACGTCTCGAAATTCATGCGTCGACATCTCATGCCTACGAACTCGCCTCCCTATTGAATCTGCGCACCAATGAACACCCTGTGCGTCGGCCCCAACCCAACGCCCAACTTCCTGTAACCGCCGCCGAACACCACCCTAAAACTTGCTCCGCCAGAAACCTTTGAGTTTCACCCTCATGCTACGGCGCCGTCTGAAATCCAACATGATCATGCCCAATGAAGGAATGATCGACTCTCTTGAGTCCAAACGTATGCCAGTTGGCGGCCGCAATGGGGCGAACATTGTCGGCGGTGACTCGAGAATGACTCCGTGTCGAGAACAACGAATCATTGCAAGATCCGGAAACAAAGATCTCCGATATGGAGCCCGATTCGTCAATTCCGAATCCATGGCTGTCCCCCAAGACAAAATCCTCATATCGATCCAATACCGGAAGTCGACGGAATATGCCAGCTCCTCCGTATCGGGACGAAAATAAGTAGAAACCCGGCGACGCAAAGGTCTTGCCCCCCACGGTCCTCACGATGGCGCAGTCTGCGCCACACCAGACACGGCTAAAGGGCTCACGTGCCAGTCCGGAAATCGCCAGGTCAATGGCCGCTCGGCTCGTTTCCTCGCCCAGGCGCTCACCCAAAAAGATGAGACGTCCATCCTGTGTCACTGCGAGCGCAAAGGTCGCGCCCGCGGCCAGGCCCGCCACATCATGGACCCCCAGCAGTTTTGGCTCGCCCACAAACCTGCCGTTTGAATCTCCGAGCTCGCTGTGCTGAGATATACCCCAGCCCCACAACTCGCCTTCAATGTCGATTGCATACACAACGGTGCTGAGCGGATTGGCCACGATTCTTTGAATACGTGGCAAAGACGCGACACATTGAGGTGCCGCAGGATGAAACTGGCGACCGCTTCTCGCACCTCCACGGCATGCGGGACCACCCCACACCCATACACGACCCGCTATATCGAGAGCAAAGAAGTTCTCTGCGCCTATGGCAATCTCGACAATGATCGGCATCGGCCAGACCATCCCCGGCCTGAAGTTGCGGTCCGCGCCCAGATTCGCAAAGAGCCTTCCGGCTTCATCGTCGCCCGACAGAGGCACTTTCATGCCAATGGCTGAGTCCCTTCCCAATATCCCCGAGTCGGCGCGACCCCAAGTCCAAACGCGGCCGAAACAATCCAGTGCGCCGGCAGTTCTACCGTTCGAACATGCGTGTTGGACATTGGGGACTTCGGATATTACAGAAGGCTCGACCAAGTATTGCGAATCACTCTTTGCACACTGCCCGTGTTCATTCCGGCCCCACGCATACAGCGTTCCTTCCAGATGGTCATGAACCGGTTCCCGCGCCCACAACGGGCGCCGAGCAAAATTGGCGCTTCGAGCGGCCCCGACATGCCCATGGTGTGGGGCGTTCATACAGCTTCGTGATGGACAGCGGCGCAGTCGAAGCCCTGCGCCGGCACACCGCAGGTATGAGCGAGGACGGCCCGGTGTTCCCGCAGCCGCTCGAGGTGGAAAACCTTGACCCGCCCGGAGTGGTTCCGCGAAGCCACACGCCAGGTCGGCATCGGCGCTGACGGCCGAATTCGGCGCGACCAGGGTGATCGGTGGGTCGGGTCAGGCATGGGCCAGCGTACCCACGAGGTCCACCACCACACCGCGCCCCATAGCGCCGGCTCGATCGAGCGTCTTCATGTCATTGTCTCCAGTGCATCGCCGCCGACAGCGTGGCCGAACGTCTTGCAGAAAGTGTCGCCACGTCAGCGATCGGATTCCAATACATTCGAAGCTTCACCGATCGAAAAATCGAATCGATTGAAACCGACTGCTGACACCCTTCGACAGCGATTGCTGACTCGTGCCCGCATGCGCCACTGGCTGGGCTTCGCCCGCGTCGCCGAGCTCGGCAGCGTGCGCAAGGCGGCTGACGCTATTGGCATCGCACAACCGGCCTTGACGGGGTTGCTGGCCGACCTGGAGTCACTGATCGGCGCACCACTGTTCGAGCGCCACGCGCGAGGCATGCGCCTGACCGCGCTGGGGCGCGAACTGCTGCCCACTGCGCGCCGCGTGCTGGGCGCCATCGACGATGCGGCGCAACAGGCCGCCTCGCTGCAGGCGAACGCACAGCACGTGATGCGCGTCGGGGCCATTGCCGGCGCGGTGGGCGGGCTGCTGGCGCCGGTACTGCCGGCACTCGCGCGCAAACACCCCGAGCTGCTGGTCCAGCTGATAGAGGCAGAGCCTGCGCAGCTCGACCAACTGGTGGCCCGGCAGGAGATCGACGTTGCGCTGTGCCGCACACCCGCCCAGATCCCGCAGGGCTGGAACTTCGTACCCTTGCTGCCGGACCGCTTCATCATCGTGGCCGGGCGAGGCCATGCCTTGGCGAAGCGTCGCAGGCTGGAGATCG
Source organism: Ideonella lacteola (assembly GCF_038066555.1). Taxonomy (NCBI): domain Bacteria; kingdom Pseudomonadati; phylum Pseudomonadota; class Betaproteobacteria; order Burkholderiales; family Sphaerotilaceae; genus Ideonella; species Ideonella lacteola. Next base: position 157,263 of record NZ_JBBUTG010000014.1, read on the forward strand.
AAGACCTTCGGGCCCAAGTCTGGCTGGCGATGCCAGGCGGCTCGCCCGCAAGCGCCAGGCTCGATTCACTCTTCGCGGATGGCGAGCCTCCGCCCATGTGTCAAGTCAGCAGCCGAATCCCAACCATCCTCTGGGCGATGCTGCGTGCACAGCCCCTGCTGGCGCTGGTTCCGGCCAGCGTAGTCCGCCCGTTGATCATGGCCGGAGAGCTCGTTCAGTTGCGCTTCGAACACAACCTCGATATGGACCCGATTGGCGCGTTATGCCGCCACGGTGAGGATCGAGCGGGCATCCTGCGCCTGCTGGCTGCGCTGAAGCCGGCTTTGTCGCGATAACGCCAACATGGAGAATGGCAGGATGCCGACGCTGGCCGTCCATCTCCAGAACTCACCCTCGCGAGGGGTCGTGTCGGCAGTTGCGCCGTCTGCTGAAGATCATCCCGCTGAGCTTGCGTTGGTGTTGGTACACGGCCTACGCATCGATGACGCGCCAACTGGAGGAGATGGTGGCTGACCGCGACGTGCTGGGCGACCAGGCACTGCGTCAACACGAGGCAGCTTGCCGACCGCCAAGGTCCGCATGTGCAAGACGCCGAACGATTGCTCGGCTCGGACACTCTCTAACGCACCGGCCGCCTTGACACTCCACGCCCTCTCCACGCCCACTCCAGGCGTTAGCGACAGAACCCCGCGAGTACCGCCCACGCATTCACACCCATGGCAGACACCCCACCGCCCATCCCGCTCGGATTGCCGAAAATCAATCGCCAGACCGGCGGGCGCCGGCGTCGCCGATGGCCCTGGGTGGTAGGGGCCGTGGTGCTGGCCGGCATCGGCTTCGCGGTATGGGCGCCACGCAAGGTCGAGGTGCAAGCCGCCACCGTGCAGACGGCCTACCCCTCGCAGCAGTACAGCCAGCTCGCAGCCTCGGGCTATGTGGTGGCCCAGCGGCGGGCTGCGGTGTCGTCCAAGGCCACCGGCCGCCTGGTGGAGTTGAATGTGCGCGAAGGCAGTCTGGTCAAGAAGGGCGATCTGCTGGCCCGGCTTGATGCCGCCGATGTTCAAGCCACGCTCGGCGTCAGCGAAGCCGCTGTCCGCCAGAGCGAAGCCGCGATGAGGCAGGCCGAGGCCAATCTGAAGCTGGCCCAGGCGCAGCAACTCAACGCCGACGACGAGCTCAAGCGCGCCATGGGCCTCGTGGCCCAGGGCTTCATTTCGACGCAGGCGGTGGAGGCGGCGCAGACCCGGGCACGCACCACCGCCGCCAACACCGCCGCGGCGCAGGCCGCATTGCAAACCGCCAAGGCGGCCATCGGCCAGGCCCAGGCCCAGGTGAAGGTGCAGCAGGTCAACCGCGATTCCACCGACATCCGCGCGCCCTTCGATGGCGTGGTGCTGGTCAAGAACGCCAACGTGGGCGACCTCATCACGCTGTTCTCCAACGCCTCGGGCACCTCGGGCGCCGTGGTGACGATGGCCGACCTGTCCACGCTGGAGGTGGAGGCCGACGTCTCCGAATCGAGCGTCGGCAAGGTGAAGCCCGATCAGCCGGTGGAGATCAGCCTGGATGCGCTGCCGGAGGTACGCTTTCGCGGCAGCGTCGCCCGGGTGGTGCCCACCGTGGACCGGGCCAAGGCCACGGTGATGACCAAGATCCGCTTCGAAAAGCTCGACCCGCGCATCCTGCCGGAGATGAGCGCCAAGGTGAACTTCCTGTCCCAGGCGCCGAACGATGCCGAGCAGAAGCCGGTGCTGGCGGTGAACCCGAAGTCGGTGGTGGAGCGCGATGGTCAGCGGGTGGTGTTTCGCATCGGGGCCGGCGACAAGCTCGAGGTCGTCCAGGTCGCCACCGGCCGCACGCTGGGTGATGCCCTCGAAGTCACCAGCGGCGGGCTGCAGCGGGGCGAACGCATCGTGCTGTCGCCGGCCGAGGCGCTGAAGGCCGGGGCCTCGGTGACCGTGGTGGCCAAGTGAAGCCCGACGTGGCCCCCGAGATGAGTGCCGACGCCCCCGCCCGCCCTGGGCACGCCGGCACCGCCCCGCTGATCCGCATCCGTTCGCTGCGCAAGGCCTACCGACGCGGTGACATGGACATCCCCGTGCTGGAGAACATCCAGCTCGATGTGTGGCCCGGTGAGTTCGTGGCGCTGATGGGCCCCTCGGGCTCGGGCAAGAGCACGCTGCTGAACTTGATCGCCGGCATCGACCAGCCCAGCGGTGGCACCATCGAGATCGGTGGGGTCGACATCGCCACGCTGAGCGAAGGCCAGTTGGCCGACTGGCGCGCCGCCAATGTCGGCTTCATTTTTCAGTTCTACAACCTGCTGCCGGTGTTGACGGCGTTCGAGAACGTCGAACTGCCGCTGCTGCTCACAGATCTGTCGCCGCGCGAGCGCGCCCAACGGGTGCAGGCCCTGCTCGCCACCGTGGGCCTGGCCGACCGTGCCGATCACCGCCCGAACGAGCTCTCGGGTGGCCAGCAGCAGCGTGTCGCCATCGCCCGCGCGCTGGTGACCGACCCGCGGCTGATCGTGGCCGATGAACCCACCGGCGACCTGGACCGCAGCACCGGCGAAGAGGTGCTGCACCTGATGGACCGGCTGGTGCGCGAGTTGGGCAAGACGATCGTGATGGTCACGCACGACCCCAAGGCCGCGGCCCGCGCCCACCGGCTGGTGCACCTTGAAAAAGGCGTGCTGGTCGACGAACTGCCCGCCTGACCTGGCCCGAACCGCACACCCCTCGCACGGAGACCGACTTGCCCCCAACGCCTTCCACCACCTTGGCCGATCTCGCCCTGCGCGACCGCTGCAACGCCTGGCTGAGCGGGCATCGACCGCGCCGTTCGATGAAGCAGGCGCTGCTGGAACTGGCGCAGGCCCCCGAAGCCGAGGGCGGGCTCGATCTGTACGGCGAAGGCGAGTTGGTCCAGGGCCTGGAGCGCGAAGTGGCTGACCTGCTGGGCCTGCCGGCCGCCGTCTTCGTCCACAAGGGCATGGCCGCCCAGTTGGCCGCGATGCGGGTGTGGGCCGGCGGGCAGCCCGGCGCGGCCGTGGCGCTGCACCGCCAGTCGCACATCGAGCTGGACGAGAGCCAGGCCTACGAACTGGTGCTGGGCCTGCGGGGTGTGCGCCTGGGCGCCAACGACCGCCCCTTCACGGTGACCGAGCTCGAGGCGCTGGTCGAGAAGCCCGCACTCGTGATGGTGGAGCTGCCATTGCGTCGCGGTGGCTTCCGGTTGCCGCCCTGGGCCGAGCTGCAGGCGATCAGCGCCTGGTGCCGGCGCGAGCGGGTGCCATTGCACTTCGACGGCGCGAGGCTGTGGGAATCCGCCGCCGGCTACGGACGCGAGCTGCGCGACATCGCGGCGCTGGCGGACTCGGTCTATGTCTCGTTTTACAAGGGCCTCGGCGGCCTTGCGGGCTGCATGCTGGCGGGCCCCGCGCCGTTCATTGAGCAGGCGTCGTTGTGGACCAGCCGGCTGGCCAGCAACCTCTACACCGCCTTTCCGTATGCGCTCTCGGCGGCCATCGGGCTGCGTACCCAATGGCCCCGCATGGCGGGCTACCACCAGCGTGCCCGGCAACTGGCCGTCGCGCTGGCACCGCTGGACGGCCTGCGCGTTGCCCCGACACCGCCGGAGACCAACTCGTTCCAGGTGCACCTGCAAGGCGAGCCGGCTCGCGTTCGGGCGGCGATGCTGCGGGTGGCCCGGGAGCATGGCTTCTGGATGGGATCGCGCGCCGTCGAATCGATCTGGCCTGGCCATTCGATGGTCGAGGTGGTGATCGGCGACGCCTCGGACGACTGGACCCACGAGCAGGTCGCCGAGCATTTCCGCCGCGTGATCGACTGGGCCGGCGAACGCTGACCCCGCCTCATGTTCCTGCTCAAGCTGCTGCTGCGCAACGCCTTCAGGCACCGGCTGCGAACCGGGCTGACGATCGTCGGGCTGGTGGTGGCCGTGTGCGCCTTCGGCCTGCTGCGCACGCTGGTCGATGCCTGGTACGCCGGTGTGGCGGCCAGCTCCAGCACGCGGCTGGTGACACGCAGCGCGGTATCGCTCACCTTCCCACTGCCGCTGAGCTACTCGCAGCGCCTGCGCGCGGTCGACGGCGTCACCACCATCTCTTGGGCCAACTGGTTCGGTGGCGTGTACCAGACCGAGCGCAACTTCTTTCCGCAGTTCGCGGTCGAGCCCGCCAGCTACCTGAAGCTGTACCCCGAGTACCGGCTGTCTGAAGACGAGAAGCAGGCCTTCCTGCGCGACCGGCGCGGTGCCATCGTAGGCCGCAAGCTGGCCAGCACCTATGGCTGGAAGGTGGGCGACCAGATCCCCATCCGCGGCACCATCTACTCAGGCGACTGGAGCTTCACGCTGCGCGGCATCTGGGATGGCGCCGAGGCCAAGACCGATGAATCTCAGATGCTGTTTCACTGGCAGTACATCAACGAGGTGATGCGCAAGAGGTTCGGCCCCCGGGCCGACTTCGTCGGTGTGTATGTGCTCGGCATCGACGAGCCGCACAACGCCGCGTTGATCTCGCAGCGGGTGGATGCGCTGTTCAAGAACTCCTCGGCCGAGACCTTGACCGAAACCGAGGCGGCCTTCCAGCTGAGCTTCGTGTCGATGAGCGAAGCCATCCTCGCGGCGATCGAGGCGGTGAGCTACATCATCATCGTCATCATCATGGTGGTGATGGCCAACACGATGACGATGACGGCGCGCGAGCGCATGGCCGAGTACGCCACGCTCAAGGCGCTGGGCTTCTCGCCCGGCTTCGTGGTGCGCCTGCTGTTCGGCGAGAGTCTGCTCATCGCACTGATCGGCGGCGGCCTCGGCCTGGCCGCCACCTTCCCCGCGGTGGGGGCCATCGCCGGTGCGTTGGGCTCGTTCCTGCCGGTGTTCCAGGTGCAGGCGTCGACGGTGGCCATGCAAGCCGGCGCAGCGGCCTTTGTGGGGCTGGTGGCGGCCGCGTGGCCCGCCTGGCGCATGAGCCGCATCGACATCGTCCAGGGCCTGAGGCACATCGGATGAGGCCGCGATGATGACCGTGGTGCCGCTCCACTACATCGCCCGCAACCTCTGGGTGCGCCGGGTGACGACCTTCCTCACCGCCGCCGGCATGGCGCTGGTCGTCTACACCTTCGCCACCGTGCTGATGATGAGCGAAGGCATCCGCGCTACGCTGGTGGCCACCGGCCAGCCCGACAACGTGCTGGTGCTGCGCAAGGGCGCTGGCGCAGAGATCAACAGCGGGGTCGATCGCCTGCAGGCGGGCATCCTCGAATCGCTGCCCGGCATCGCCACCGGCCGCAGCGGTGAACGCCTGCTGTCGAAAGAAACCGTGGTGCTCAACTCGCTGCCGAAGGCGGGTACCGGCAAGCCGAGCAACATCACGATGCGCGGCATGGGCACCGCCGGGCCGTCGCTGCGGCCTCAGGTGCGCTTGGCCGAGGGGCGCTGGTTTCGCCCCGGTACGGCCGAGGTGGTGGTGGGCCGGTCGGTGGCCACGGGCTTCGAGGGCTGCCAGGTGGGCCAGACGCTGCGCTTTGGAGGGCGCGACTGGCTGATCGTTGGCAGCTTCGATGCGGCCCGCACCGCATTCGATTCCGAGATCTGGGGCGATGCCGACCTGATGATGCAGTCGTTCCGCCGCAGCGCCTATTCCACCGTGGTGTTCAGGCTGGCCGACGCCAGCAGTTTCGAACGCACGCAGGCCGCCATCGCAGCCGATCCGCGGCTGCAGGTGGACGCGAAGCCGGAGATCCGTTTCTATGAGGAACAGAGCGAGGGCCTGGCGAAATTCATTCGCATCCTCGGCACCGTGCTGTCGGTGATCTTCTCGATCGGCGCGATCGTGGGCGCGATGATCACGATGTTCGCGGCGGTCGCGCAGCGGACCGGCGAGATCGGCACCTTGCGCGCGTTGGGCTTTCGCCGCAGCGCCGTGCTGATCGCCTTCCTCACGGAAAGTCTGCTACTGAGCGTGGTGGGCGGCGTGCTCGGCCTCGCGGCGGCGAGCGCGATGCAGGTGTTCCGCATCTCGACCACCAATTTTCAGACCTTCGCCGAGTTGGCCTTCCAGTTCCAGCTCACACCCGGCATCGTGGCGCAGACGCTGGCCTTCTCGCTGTTCATGGGATTTGTCGGCGGCTTCATCCCGGCGTGGCGCGCGTCACGGATGAAGATCGTCGATTGCCTGCGCGCGGCCTGACAGGCCCGAGGCGGCTAGGCGCCCCGGGGATCGAGGCTGGATCAGACGAGCGCGTCGACGCGTTCGAGCGTGTCCAGGTCTCGATGCAGCGCGACGATCTTCAACGCCGCCTGGGCCGCTTCGGTGCCTTTGACGACGAAGTGCTCGCTGAAGTAGCGCCGATGCTCTTCGTGCTCATGGAAGTGGTGCGGCGTCAGCACCGCTGAAAGCACCGGCACGCCGGTGTCGAGTTGCACGCGCATGAGCCCATCGATCACCGCCGTCGACACGAAGTCGTGCCGGTAGATGCCACCGTTGACGACAAAGCCAAATGCGGCGATGGCCTCGTAGCGGCCGGTCTGCGCCAGGCGCCGGGCCAGCAGCGGTATCTCGAACACACCGGGGACATCGAAGGTCTCGACGCCGCCCGGCGGCCAACCCTCGCGCGCCAGCTCGGCGGTGAAGGCATCTCGTGCACGTTGAACGATGTCGCGGTGCCACGACGCACTGATCGTGGCAATGCGCGCCGCCGGCCGCATCGGGCGGCTCAGCGCTTGGAGCTTGGAAGAGGCAATGAGCTGATTCATGGTGAGTCCTTGCATAGACGTTGGCCAGAATCAGGGCGCACGAACGCGCGGCCGACACCGTGGCCCTGCATGGCAGCAGGCGGTGTCGGCCGCAGCAGTTCTCTTTCATCCGGACTGTGACCGTCGGCCCCGGGATCTCACCGAGGTCTGCTGACCCTGGACACCGGGAGGTGCCCAGGCGCTCGCGGGCTCGTGCGGGTTGCCCCGCCATCACCGCCGGTGGGGAATTCCACCCCGCCCTGAGAACGCTGGCGGCACCGAAATGCCGCCAGCGTGCAGTGTAGGCCTGCGCCGCCGGCACGTCTGCCGTGCGCCGCGGAAGACCTTTCCGCACGGCCCGTCGTAGCATCGGCGACTTCGCCACCGCACGATGAAAGGCACCGCGGATGAGCAGCAGCGACTTCTTCCCCGGCTTTCGCGCCCAGCGAATCCACACCGCCGAAGGCATCGAGATCCACACGCGGATCGGCGGCGAAGGACCACCGCTGCTGGTGCTGCACGGCCACCCGCAAACGCAGGTGATCTGGCACCGCGCGGCAGGGCGGCTCGCCGAGCACTTCACCGTGGTGCTGGCGGACTTGCGCGGCTACGGCGATTCGTCCAAGCCACCAGGCGATGCAGACCATGCGAACTACAGCAAGCGCGCGATGGCGCTGGACATGCTGCGGGTGATGCAGGCGCTGGGCTTCGACCGGTTTTCGGTTCTGGCCCATGACCGTGGCGCCCGTGTCACGCACCGGCTGGCGGCAGACCACCCCCAGGCGGTTCGGCGGCTGGTGCTGCTCGACATTGCACCGACGCTGGCGATGTACCGCCAGACCACCGAGGCCTTCGCGCGCGCTTACTGGCACTGGTTCTTCCTGATCCAGCGCGCACCGATGCCCGAACGCCTGATCGAGGCCGACCCTGGCGCCTATGTGCGCGAGCTGATGGGTGCGCGCCGCGCGGGTGAGCAGCAGGCGGCGTCTGCCACCCCGGCCTCCGCAGGGATCGCAACCCCGTTCGACCCGCGTGCCCTCGACGAATACACCCGCTGCCTGCAGCAGCCCGGGGCGGCGCATGCCTTGTGCGAAGACTACCGCGCTGCGGCCACCATCGACCTTGAACACGACCAGGCCGACCGAGACCGCGGTCTGCGCCTGCCGATGCCCATGATGGTGCTGTGGGGCGCGCGCGGCATCGTCCAGCGTTGCTTCGATCCGCTGGCCGAATGGCGGCAGGTCGCCGCTGACGTGCGCGGCCAGGCGATCGACAGCGGCCACTACATCCCCGAAGAGGCTCCCGAGGCCATGTTGTCGCTCGCCTTGCCCTTTCTGCGCGAGGCGGGCTGAGAGGCTGGGAGTCTTTCGCCCATGCCCGTCTTGAATCCCCCAACCCCCTTTCGGCACCGCCGAAAACTCTCAGCCTCTGACGCGTCGCCACCACACCCCGCCCGCGTGATTTGGGATCATCAGGGGCTATGCGTCTGCAACTTGCCTCTGATCTGCACCTCGAGCGGTATCCCGATTTCATGCTGCCTGCCGCCCCCGGGGCCGACACCCTGGTGCTGGCCGGCGACATCGGCTCGTACCAGGCCAGCTCTCGCCTGACCGACACCGACTTTGGCCTCGGCCGCTTTGCGCCGGGCCAGCCCGACGCCCCATGGAAGCAGGTCATCTACCTGCCGGGCAACCATGAGTACGACGGGCTGGACTTCGCGGATGCGCACGCGCGGCTGCGCGAGACCTGCGAGCGGCTGGGCATCATCTGGCTGGAACGTGAGGTGCGTGTGATCGACGGCATCCGCTTCGTCGGCACGACGCTGTGGAGCGACTTCGATGCACTGGCGGCCAGCAAAGGCACGGTCACCCAGCAACTGCAAGCGCGAGAGAAGGCCTACCGCGCCGCGAACTTTTACCTGAAGCACTTCACCGCCACGCAATTCGGCGAGCCGATGCTGGCCGAGCAGTGGCGGCAGGTGGCGCTCGAATGCCAGCAATGGCTGCGTGGTGCGTTGGCCCAAGCCTTCAATGGCACCACCGTGGTCGTCACCCACTACGCCCCCAGCCTCGCCAGCGCCGACCCGCGCTACGGCTTGACGCCCGGCACGGCCGGCTTCTGCAACGCGCTGGACGAACTGTTCGACCACGCCGATGTGTGGCTGCACGGCCACCTGCACTGCCCCAGCCGATACCTGGCCGGCCGCGAACAGCGCTGCGAAGTGTTCGCCAACCCGCGCGGCTACTTCAGCAAGGGTGAGCAAGAGGGATTCGACCCCCTGTTCGCGATCGACCTGCCCCGGCCCGATTGATGCAACGCAAGCCTGCCACGCAGGCGAGTGCGACACTGCGAGCCAGACTATGAGGAGCAAGGCATGAAGATCCTGGTCGCCGTGGATGGCAGCCCCTACACCAAGCGCATGCTGGCCTACCTGGCCGCGCACGACGAATGGCTGGGAGATCATCACGACTACACCGTCGTGCACTCAGTGATGGCCGTGCCGCCGCGCGCTGCGTCGGCGGTTGACAAGGCGGTGCTGACCGCCTACTACGAGGCCGAGGCCGAGAAGGTATTCAAGCCGATCCGCCAGTTCTTCGCGAAGCAAAAGCTGAACGCCAACTTCGTGGCGAAGATCGGCCATGCAGCAGACAACATCGCCGCCGTGGCCAACAAGGGCAAGTTCGACCTGCTGGTGATGGGCTCACACGGGCACGGCTCGCTGGGCAAGCTGGTGATGGGCTCGGTGACCACCAAGGTCATGGCGCACTGCGAGACGCCGGTGCTGCTCGTGCGTTGAGGCCCACCTCGCGCGCCGCGCTGACGCGGCGCTGTTGCTGAAGCGCTGTCAGCTGGCGCCCAGGCGCCGCAACCAGCCCACCTGGGCCAGACTGGCCCGGCCCGATTGGGCCAAGGTGGTGGCGGCCACCACATCGGCCGGCGGTTCGTCGAGGCAGAAATCGAGCCCCATCGCCGTGCCCATGTCGGCCGGGTCCACGTCCGGCACAGACGCCGTACGACGACCGATCAGGCGGCGCAGCAGGCTGGGTTGAGCGGCTTTGGACATCGAGGCCTCCGGTGTTGTTGCTCTCAGTTTCGACGCGTTGAAGAATTTCGTTACCTCCATTTCAGGGGGTAAAGGGGTGCAGTTGCGGCATTTGCACGCGCCTTCTTCGGGCCGTTTCGCCTGCGCCACGAGGGGTGGAACTACTTCATGGCAAGGCCTCACGAACGACGCCGACGAGCCACTGACTTTGATAGTTAGGCCATCGAAACGCACGCTCGCAGCCGGCCCGATATTCATCAGCAAGACTAATGAAGCGTGAATTTCATGAGTACAGCTTCATTTTGAGTGGCTGACTGCCGAGAATCGCGTCCATCCCGCATCCACGCAGTCCCCACGACATGAAGGTCATCGTTCTCGGCGCCGGTATCGTCGGCATTTCCACCGCTTGGTACCTCACCGAAGAGGGCCATGACGTCACGGTGATCGACCGTCAGCCCGACGCGGCGCTGGAAACCAGCTTTGCCAACGGCGCACAGATCTCTGTCAGCTTCTGCGAGCCTTGGGCCAACGCCGGCGCCCCGCTGAAGGTGATGAAGTGGCTGCTGCGCGATGATTCCCCGCTGTTGTTCCGCCCCCGGCTGGACCCGTACCAGTGGCGCTGGGGTGTGAAGTTCCTGCTGCAGTGCAGCGACGCCGCCTTCGCGCGCAACGTGCAACAGCTGGTCGCGCTGGGCGCCTACAGCCATGAGTCGCTGAAGGGCCTGGTCGACAAGACGGGCATCGAATACAACCGCCTCGAACGCGGCATCCTGCACTTCTTCTCCTCGGCGAAAGACTTCGAAGCCGGCGCTGCCGGTGCCGAGCTGATGCGACAGCACGGCGTGGACCGCCGCGTGCTGAGCCGCGAAGACGTGCTGAAGGTCGAACCGTCGCTGTCGGCATTCGGCCCGAACATCCACGGCGGCACCTACACGCCCAGCGACGAATCGGGCGATGCGAAGGTCTTCACACAGAAGCTGGCCGAGAAGTGCCGCGAGCGTGGCGTGAAGTTCATGTACGAGCACGACATCCTCGGCTTCGATCTGGCCGGTGGCGAGATCGCCGGCGTGCACGTCGGATGCCAGCGCACCGGCGCCCGCAGCACGGTTCGCGGCCACCAGTTCGTGGCCGCGATGGGCTCATTCACGGCGCCGCTGCTGCGCCCGATCGGCGTCGATCTCGACATCTACCCCGCCAAGGGCTACTCGGCCACCTTGCGCTTGAAGAAGCCCGAGGCGGCCAGTGTCGTCAGCCTGCTGGACGATACGCGAAAGATCGCCATCTCGCGCCTGGGCGACCACATCCGCATCGCCGGCACGGCCGAAATGGCGGGCTATGACACCGGCCTGGACGGCGCCACCGCCAAGGTGCGCTGCGCGGCCCTGGTCAAGCGCTATGAAGAGCTGTTCCCCGGCGTGGCCGACCTGTCCGAGCCGAACTACTGGGCCGGCCTGCGCCCCAGCACGCCGACCAACATCCCCTACATCGGCCGCAGCAAGCTCGCCAACCTGTGGCTCAACGCCGGCCACGGCACGCTGGGCTGGACGCATGGCGCCGGCTCCGGCCGCGCCCTGGCCGAGCTGATGAGCGGCAAGCGTCCGCAATTGAACTTCGGCTTCTGCGGCCCGGAGCTGCCCCAGCGCCGGCCCCAGGTGGCGCTGGCGCCTTCAGCCCGCTGAGCATCCGGCCTCCCAAGGCCACACGAACACCCATCGGGCCGGCCTTTGCCGGCCCTTTTTGTTCGAGGCGAGGCCTGTGCCGAGGGCCACCAGCGAAGGGTGATACAGTCCGCGCCCCTTTTCATTCGCCTGCGCCCGAGTCGCCATGCACCACGCCTACTGCGCCATCGACTTCGGCACCTCCAATTCCGCCATCGCGCTGCCCGACCACGACGACCGCGTCGCGCTGGTCGAAGTCGAGCCGGGTCAACGCACCATGCCGACCGCGGTGTTCTACACACTCGAGGGCACGGCGCCCCACGAAGACCCGAAGCGGCTGTATGGCCGGCAGGCGCTCGCCGCCTATGTCGAGGGCCACGATGGCCGGCTGATGCGATCCATGAAGAGTGTGCTGGGCTCGTCCTTGATCGACCAGGGCACGGATGTCGGCGGCGGGCGCTCGGTGCGGTTCCTCGATGTGATCTCGGGCTACCTTCGGCACCTCAAGTCACTCGCCGAAGCCCAGGCCGGTGCGCCGTTGGTGCGCGCGGTGCTGGGGCGCCCGGTGTACTTCGTCGATGGCGAACCCGAGCGCGATGCGCAGGCGCAGGCGGCCCTCGAAGAGGCGGCCCGCCAAGTCGGGTTCGAAGAGATCAGCTTCCAGTACGAGCCGATCGCGGCGGCACTGGATTTCGAAGCCACCGTCGACCGCGAGCAACTGGTGCTGGTGGCCGACATCGGTGGTGGCACGTCCGACTTCTCGCTGGTGCGAGTGAGCCCGGAGCGTGCGCGCCGTGTCGATCGCGTCGACGACATCCTGGCCAACCACGGCGTCCACATCGCCGGCACCGACTTCGACCGCCATGTCGAACTGGCGGCGATCCTGCCGCTGGCCGGCTACAAGGCCCGCGGCCCGGCCCCCGCTGAACGCGAAGTGCCGAGCAAGGTCTACTTCGACCTCGCCACCTGGCACCTGATCAACACGGTCTACACGCCCGCCCGCACCATGGAGTTGCGGCGCATGCGCAGCTTCTATGCCGATGCGCAACTGCACGCGCGGCTGATGGCGATCGTCGACCAGCGCCTGGGCCATGCGCTGATGGGCAAGGCTGAAGCCGCCAAGATCGCCGTGGCCGATGGCCGCGAGGGCGATGTCGTGGCCATCGATCTCGATGATCTCGAATACGGGCTGCAAGCCGAGCTGGCCGAAACCCAGGCCATGGCCGCCATCGAATCAGACCTGGAGAGCATCGTCCAAGCGGGCGTCGAGACCGCCCGCATGGCCGGCGTGGCGCCAGAGCAAGTCGACGCGGTCTATCTCACCGGAGGGTCGACGGGCCTGGCACCGTTGGCACTGCGCATCGCGGCCCCATTCAGCCGGGCCCGCACGGTGCGAGGCGACCGGCTCGCCAGCGTGGCACAGGGTCTGGGCCTGCACGCCCAGCGGGTGTTCGCCTGATCAGGCCGCGCACTTCACCGTCTGGAACCGCCGCCTGACGAGCGCGGCCCGCGCTGGCCGGAGCCGGCCCCACCACCGCGCGGGCCTGCGCCGCCGGGACGGCGCGGCCGGTGCGATGCCGGTCGCGCGGGCCGGGTGCTGGGCAGCGGCCGCGTCACATCGGCCAGCAGCAGCACGCTGTTGACCAGGCCCTCGACGGCCTCGGCCAGATCGGCTGGTGGCTCCAACTCCTCGATCAGCGCGAGGAGGTCATCGGCGTCTTCCAGGTCGTCGGGGTCGAAGCTGCGGTAGAGCACCGCCAGCGGCTCGGCGACCTCCGGCGAATCGCTTCGCATCAACGCCGGAAAGAATTCCATCGCAGTGGCAAAACCGGCCACCCACGGCATCACCGTCTCGAGCGGGTCTTCTTCGTCATCGTCCAGCTCGAAGACCCAGGGATCGAACCACTGACGGTCCCGGATGGCGGCATCCAGTTCCGCATGACGCCGACGCACCAGCGCGCGCAAGGGTTCGTCGTCGAAGCCCAGCGGAATCGAACGACCGTCCACATCCACCACATGGCGCCACCACTGCGACTCAGGCACCGCCTTGGGCTGCAGCAGCACCCCGCAGAGGAAACCGTCGAGCATCATCACGTCCAGTGGCTCGGCCGGCGCGGGAATGCGGTCCAGCCAGCGCTCCAGCGCGGCGAACTCGGCGTCGGTCAGTGCGGGAGAAGATTCGGGTGCAGGTGCGGCCATCCGGCGATTGTCGCGCCCGTTGGCCGCCGCGGCGCATCAACCTGTCGGTGCGCGGGGATCACCGCCACTGTGCACTGGCTTGCACCTTTTGTGCACAACGCGACGGCTGGGGGTAAAGCATCCCCCAATCAGGGGATAGCTCACCCGACATTGCCCACCTAGAGTGCCACTCATGCCCTGAATGCATCTTGTGGTGCATCAGGCGAACGGCCCAACGACGTCCTCTCTGAGGACTTGCACCGACCCAGCCCTCACGGGCTGGGTCGTTTTTTTTGCCAGGCACATCCCGGGGATGTGCGGCGGGCGTTCACTTCCGATGCGCTGAGCGAAGGCGCGGAAGCTGAGCTCTCAACCGCTTTCAGCGGCTCAATGGACGTAGTTTGCGTCGCGTTGCAGGCGGAACACGCTCACCAGCTCGGCCAGGCGGGACGCCTGGCCCTTCAAGCTTTCGGCCGCCGCGGCCGATTGCTCCACCAGGGCCGCGTTCTGCTGCGTCATCTGGTCGAGCTGGCTCACCGCCCCGCTCACCTGGCCAATGCCCGAGCTCTG
>NZ_JBBUTG010000015.1:0-167648 GCF_038066555.1 Ideonella lacteola
GCCGCGTCGGCCGAAGGCCTGACCCGCGACGCCGTGCAGGCCCAGTACATCGCCAAGCGCGCAGCCAGCAACATCGCCAGCTTCAACCCGGAAGCCGCCTACTTCGCGCAGAACAACGATTCGAGCCAGGCCATCGCCGCGCTGTTCAGCCGCCAGCCGGCGGCGTCGTCTGCCGGCCTGAGCCGCGATGCCGTGCGTGCCGAACTGGCCGGGGCCCGCGCCAGCGGCGAGCGCAACGTGTTCGACACCGAAACCGACCTGCGCGTGCCGAGCAATTCGGTTCCGGCCACGGCCGTCGCACAGCGCTGAGCTTCAGCGAACTCAATGCCCAGACCGGGCACATCGCGCAGGGCGGGCCGCTGACATCAGCGACCCGACCTGCGCCGCCCTGGGCCGCCTTGAGCCCGTGCTGGCTGGCCGCCCTCTGCGAGCCCGTCAGTTTCGGGAGGTCGGCCGAAACATCTCGCGGTGCAGACCCCAGTGTTCGACCGCGGCGGTCAGCACGGTCGACTCGCCCTCGTGGACGTGCGCGTCGACTTCTGCCAATTCGACACACAGACGCAACAAGGTCAACCGCAGCTCAGGGTTCTGAATCTCGGCCATCAGGTCGGCCAACGTGCGCTCGTCCACCGGGCAGGTATCGGACCATTGCAGCTGCCCGCTCGACAGCAAGTCTTCGCAGAAGGTGTCCAGCAGCGCGTGCAACTCATCGCGCCCCATGCCCAGCTGTTCGTGCACGGCCAGACGGCCGAGCAAGTCGATCTCGGTGTCGCCGATGTCGCCATCGGCCACCACGGTCAAGGCGACGATGCGGGCGGCGGCTTGGGGGCTGTTCGTGGGATAGCTGCGCATGAGGGGGCTCTCCTTGGGGGCTGTCGGTCGCGGGTTCAGCTTTCTGGGCTGATGAGTCGTTGGCGCATGCGGCGCGAGTCGCTGCTGCGGCGCCACAGGCGCATCAGGAAGCGCGCAGCACGTGCCAGCGCCTGGTCCAGCGCCGTCCGCCAGTCGGCGGCCACCGAGGTGACGACCACCGATCCGGCGCCGTCGGTTCGCAGCTCCACCTGGCAGCGTTTGTCGACGCCGCCGCGTGGGCCGTTCACATCGGACATCTGCACCTCGGCACGGGGCACCAACCAGCCCATTCGTCGCAGCACGAAGCGCACGCGGCGTTCGGCCAGGTCGCGCAGGTCATGGGCTTTCGGATGGCGGGACTTGAAGAGCACTTGCACCAACGATCTCCATCGGTTGAGGAACAGATGGAATGTGGCTGGCGCCAAGCTTCTAAAAAAGCAGCATTTGTGGAACGCGAACTTCGGACAAATCTGTGCGCTGGGACGAGGCTTCAGCCGCAGACTCCGGGGTTTGGCGCGCTTCGCCGTGCCACGCTCCCGGCAGCTATGTCGGCCGCTCTGTCGGCAGCTCGGGCGGCCGGTCGTCAGGCTGGGGCCTGGCCCGCCGCCTCGACGTGCGGACGAAGTCGATGCGGCCCGCGCTGCGCCCCTGCAAGGCCGTTCAAGGCCTTGCCTTGTCGATGGCCTCGCACAGTTGCCGCGCGCCTTGCACGAAGCGTGGCCCCATCCGGCCGATGAGGTCACCGTCGATCATGGCGAAGCGCTGGTGCTTGACCGCATCCACGTCGGCAAATCGAGGCCATTGAGCCAGCTCGGGTCGATCGCTGGGCGCGCCCGCCATGGCGATGACCTGAGGATTGCGTTGAACGGCGGTTTCCCAGCTCACGGTGGGCGTGAGGCTGGGCAATTCGGCGAACAGGTTGGTGCCACCGCACGCGGTGATCGCCTGGTGGATCAGGTGCTCGCGGTTGATCGTCATCAGCGGCTGGTGCCACAGCTGGTAGAAGACCCTCACGGGCGAGCGTCGGGCGTACTCGGCCTGCAGTTGGGCCCATTGGCTTTCCACGCGCCGCGCCTGCTCGTTACCGGCTTCGGAGCGGCCCATCAGGCGGCCCAGCGAGCGCAGGCTCTGCGCCAATCCGGCGACGGAACGGATCTCGCTCTCGTACACCGGAATGCCCAGCGCTTGTAGTGGCGCGCGGGCACGTTCGGGAAAGCCGGTGCGCCACACCAGCACCAGATCGGGTTTGAGCTTGGCGATGGCTTCGTGCTGCACGGCCACGGCGTCGCCGACGATCGGCAAGGCCTGGGCGGCCGCTGGGTAGTCGCTGTAGCGGCTCACGCCCACCACCTGTGGCCCGGCGCCGATGGCGAACAGCTGCTCGGTCAGGTGAGGGCCGAGTGCAATCACCCGCTGGGGCGGCTTGTCCAGCCGGATCGTGTGGCCGCTGTCGTCGACGACGCTGACGGCCTGGCCGTGGACCGCGTGGCACCACAGCAGGGCCAGTGACAGGCCAAGGCGACGCATCAGACCGCCGCTGACTTGGGCTCGAAGTCGCACCAGGCGCGCACCTGGCAGGCCGCGCAGCGCGGCAGGCGCGCCTGGCAGACATAGCGCCCATGCAGGATGAGCCAGTGGTGCGCGTCGACGCGGTAGGCCTCGGGCACACGCCTCAGCAGCTTCTGCTCGACCTCCAGCGGGTTCTTGCCGGGCGCCAGGCCGGTGCGGTTGCTGACCCGGAAGATGTGCGTGTCCACCGCCATCGTCGGTTCGCCGAAGGCCACGTTGAGCACCACGTTGGCCGTCTTGCGGCCCACGCCAGGCAGGGCTTCCAGGGCTTCGCGT
The DNA here is from genome assembly GCF_038066555.1 of Ideonella lacteola. Lineage (NCBI taxonomy): Bacteria > Pseudomonadati > Pseudomonadota > Betaproteobacteria > Burkholderiales > Sphaerotilaceae > Ideonella > Ideonella lacteola. The sequence goes on from NZ_JBBUTG010000015.1 coordinate 2,698, forward strand.
TGCGCTGGCACCTGCCCGCCATGCTGCTCCACCAGGATGCGGCAGGTTTCGATGAGGTGGCGCGCCTTGGTGCGGTACAGGCCGATGGTCTTGATGTGACGCTCGACGCCTTCCACCTCCAATGCCAGCATCTTGGCCGGCGTGGGGGCCGCAGCGAACAGCGCGCGGCTGGCCTTGTTCACGCTCACGTCGGTGGCCTGGGCCGAGAGCAAGACCGCAGCCAGCAGCTCGAAGACGTTGGTGAACTCCAGCTCGGTTTCGGGCTGCGGGTTGGCGGCCTTGAGCGTGGCGAAGAAGCTTTCGATGTGAGCCGGCGTCATGCGGAGGTGGCGTCGTCGGGGGAGGCGTTGTTGGGGTTAGGGGGCGATGGCGCGTCGGTGGCCTGCCGCTGTGCCCGGGCGCGGGCCAGGGCGGCTTCGATGATGGCGCGCTTGCGGTCGATGACGACCGGGTCGGTGTGCTGGGTCTGGTTGACGAGGTCGGCCAGTTTGTTGGCGGCCTTGGCAGCCAGGCGTTCGTCGTTCTCGCGCTTGTCGCGCGCCACCCGCATCTGGCGGAACTCGTAGCGCTGGCGCGCCTCGTTGGCGAGCGACTCGCTCCAGGCGGCCCAGCCGGTGGCGCCGCCGCTGACCGGCTCCATCACGATGCAGTCGACCGGACAGGCGGGGATGCACAGCTCACAGCCGGTGCATTGCGATTCGATCACCGTGTGCATCTTCTTCGCGGCACCCACGATGCAATCCACCGGGCAGGCCTTGATGCAGAGGGTGCAGCCGATGCACCAGTTCTCGTCGATCACCGCCACGCCACGGGCGCCCTCGTGGCCGTGCGCAGGGTTCAGCGGCAGCACGGCCCGGCCGGTGAGCGCCGCCAACCGGGCGATACCTTCCGCGCCGCCGGGCGGGCATTGGTTGATCGGCGCCTCGCCCACGGCGATGGCAGCCGCGTAGCCGTGGCAATCGGGATAACTGCAGCGGGTGCACTGCGTTTGCGGCAGTGCGGCGTTGAGGCGCTCGGCCAGGCTGGCCTGGGCGGGGGTGAGATTCGTCGGCGCGGGATGGATCACCCGCAGATTATCCCCAGCCGGGCTCGTTCATTTCTTGACGCCACCGACCATCAGCCGCGAGACCATGCCCTCGGCCTTCACCTGTTCGAAGGCCTCGCGCGTGCGCTGGACGACCTCGTCGGGCGTCTGACGGCTGTAGGCCATGTAGATGCCGGTCGTCATCTCGCTGAGCGTGAGCACTTTTTCGAGGGCGGCGGGGTCGACATTGGCCTCCTTGCAAAAGCGCAGCACGTCGTTGTCGGGCAGGGGCAGCAGCTGCACCTTGCGGTCCAGCAGCATGCGCAGGCTGTCGGCATTGCGGGCGGAGACCACCAGCTTTTCGAACCCGCGCGACTGCAGGTACTGCTGGCGCACGTCGTCGCGCATCACGCCCACGCTGTAGGCCTTGGCGTCCTGCAGATTTCGCACGGTCACGTCGTCACGGCCGCGCAGCTTGTACAGGTGGTACTCGATGCGCATGAATTCGCCGGCCCACTTGAACTGGTCTTCGCGCGCCTGGGTGCGGGCGATCAGGAAGATCAGCACGTTCGGTTCCTGCAGCGCCAGGTCGTAGGCGCGGGCCCAGGGGTAGAGCGCGATCTTGTAGTCGTTCAACTGCGCCCGCTTCATGGTGGCTTCAACGATGTCGGTGGCCGGGCCGGTCACCTTGCCGTTGCGCAAGTAGGTGTACGACGAGTCTTCGGTGACGATGCGGATGGGCTCGGCGTGGGGGGCGCCGAGCGCGAAAACCGACATCAGCAGCGCCATCGCCGAAGCCCAGAGCCGGCGCGACAAGGCGAAGCGGGGGTGTTGGGGTGACAGGGGGTACGGCATGGGCACCTCGTGTGGTCGTGTCGTCACTCGGAAATCCGGTCGCGGCCCTGGCTCTTGGCGCGGTAGAGCGCCTGGTCGGCCTGGTGCAGCAGTTGGTCGAACTGGTCCATCGTGGCGGGGTCGTACTCCGCCAGGCCGATGCTCAGCGTGAGCACCGGGGCCACGGGCGAATCGCGGTGTGGCACGGCCAACATGGCCATGCGTCGGCGCAGGCGCTCGGCCGCGGTGCGGGCGAACTGGATGTTCATGCTCGGCAGCAGCACGGCGAACTCTTCGCCGCCCATGCGGGCGACGATTTCGCCGGCGCGGGCAAAGTTGTCGCGAAGGGCCTCGGCCACCTGCTGCAGACAGCGGTCACCCTGGGCGTGGCCGTAGGCGTCGTTGTAGCGTTTGAAGAAATCCACATCGCACATCAGCACGCTCAGAGGCTGGCCCAGGCGCTGCGCGCGGCGGAACTCCACATCTTTGATCTCGTCGAAATGGCGGCGGTTGGCCAGGCCCGTCAGCGGGTCCACCCGCGACAACTCTTCGAGACGGCGGTTGGCGGCACGCAATTCGGCGGTCTGCTCATCGACCAGCTCGGCCAGCCGGTCGCGGTGGGCGGCGAGGTCGCGCTCGTCTTGCTTCTGGCGTTCAAGGTAGGTGGAGAGTTTGTGCTGCAGATCGTTGACGCCGACCTCCAGCAGGGCCAACTCGTCACCGCCGCGTGGGCGCCGATTCAGGCGCAACGCGCGTCCGAGCGTGGCAGGGGTCAGCTCTTCGAGGTGTCGCGCGATCACCCGCACGTGCACGGTCACGAGGCTGTTGAACAGCCACATGATCACGCCGGCCAGCAACAACGATTGGACCAACTGGGTGAGCACGATGCCCAGCACATCGGCCTGCAAACGCTCGCGCAGCACCCGCTCATCGCCCACGAGGTGCAACTCGCCCACCACCTCGCGGCCGCCAGGGTAAGGCTCGTAGGTGAGCTCGCGGGTGATCTGCGGCGTCATCGGCGAGACGGCCTGTCCGTCGCGATGCGCTTCCATCACCTCGGGCGTGCGGCCCATCTGCTGGATGCGCAGTTCGATGCGGCCCACCGAGGCCACCTGGGCGGCGCTGTCGAGCTGGGTGCGCAGGGCGTCGCGGTCCATCTCCCAGATGGCCTTGGACAAGGTGCGCTGGAAGACCTGGTCGATCAGCGTCAGCTCGGCGGTCATGGAGGCCAGGTGCGCACGCCAGGCCTGCCAGGTGCGCACGGCGGCCGCCATGCCGGTGAAGATCAGGCCGAACACCAGGGTGGCCAACACCAGCCTGCGCCCGAGCGAGCCGTTGCGCACCGGGCCAGTCGGCGCGGGTGTGCCGTGCATGTCGGGCGTGCCGGTGTCGGCGTCGAGCGGCGGCGGCACGGTCAACCCCAGGGCAGCGTCAGGACTGCCATTTGCGGCGGATGGCATCGTAGGTGCCGTTTCGGCGGACCACGTCGAGGCCCTTTCGAAAGCGTTCGACGACCGCGTCCGAGGTCTTCAGGCTGAAGGCCATGCTCAGCCCTTCCTCGGGGGCCAGATCTGGCAGCGGCAGGACACGGACCAGCGCGGTCTCGGGGTTGTCGCCCGCCTGTCGGCTGAGATAGTGGGCGTTCAGCTCCGCCGCGATCCACAGGTCGACGCGGCCCAGCTTGAGCTTCTGGTAGTTGAATTCGTACTTGTTGCTCGACTGCAGGTTCTTGCCGATCTCGAAACCTTTGCCGATGAGGTACTGCTCGCCGGCGTCTTCATTGACGGTGGCGGTTTGGTAGCGGCGCGCGTCGTCGAGTTGCCGGATGCCCAGATGGCGACCAGGCAGGGCGAACAGGTACCACTGGGTCGGCGAGATCACGCCCACCCACTTGAACAGCTTCTCTCGCTGGGTGGTGCGCGTGATCGAGTAGATCAGCACGTTCTCTTCATTGCGTGCGATGTCGTACGCACGGGCCCAGGGCATGCTCTTGATGGGGGCCTGGATGCCAACTTCCTTCATCACCGCCTGGACCACCTCGGTGCTCATGCCGGTGATCTGGCCACCCTGCGTCATGTTGTACGGAGGGAGCTCTTCGGTGACGACGCGCAGCTCGACGCCGGCGGCTCGAGCCGGGGCCCGGCTGGTGAGCGCGAGGCCGGCCCAGGCCCATGCCATGGCGGCACGGCGTGTGGGCCAGGCGCAAGGCGTTACAAGCAGAGGAGGGCGGCTCATCGGAGGCAGGCGACCTTTGTTATGGGCGCCAGCCTCCCATCGAGCCGACGCTGCCTGGCCACGAGAGGCCAGGCATGCGTCAGGTATCGGCAGGGACAGCCGAAAATTGAGGGGCCGTGGCGTTCACGGCCCGGCGGCGATCAGCCCGCCTTGGCGCTGCGCTTGGAGGCCGCTTTGCGTGACGCCGCGGCCTTGGGGGCGGGGAGGGCGACTTCCGTCGGCTCGTTGTAGCGCTGGATGAAGCTGCGCACTTCGGGATAGACCTTCTCCCGCCAGCGGCGGCCGGAGAAGATGCCGTAGTGGCCGGCACCGACCACGTCGTAATGGAACTGCCGCGCCTTGGGGATGCCCGTGCAAAGCTCGTGGGCGGCCTTGGTCTGGCCGGCACCAGAGATGTCGTCCAGCTCACCCTCGACCGTCAGCAGCGCGCTGGTGGTGATGTCCTGCGGGCGCACCAAATGGCCATCGACCTGCCACGTGCCGTTGACCAGTGCGAAGTCCTGGAACACCGTCTTGATGGTGTCCAGGTAGTACTCGGCGGGCATGTCGAGCACGGCGTTGTACTCGTCGTAGAACTTGCGGTGCGAATCGGCGCTGTCGTCGTCGCCGCGCACCAGGTCCAGGAAGTAGTCGTAGTGCGAGCTGAGGTGGCGGTCCGGGTTCATCGCCACGAAGCCGGTGTGCTGCAGGAAGCCCGGGTACACGCGGCGGCCCGAGCCCGGGAAGTGCGGCGGCACCCGGTAGATGACGTTGTTTTCGAACCAGCTGTAGCTCTTGTTCATCGCCAGGTTGTTCACCGCCGTCGGCGACTTGCGGGCGTCGATGGGTCCGCCCATCATCGTCAGCGTGCGCGGTGTGAATTCACCGGCACTGGCCAGCAGCGACACGGCCGCCAGCACCGGCACCGTGGGCTGGCACACCGAGATCACATGCACCTCGGGGCCGATGTGGCGGATGAACTCTTGCACGTAGGCGACGTAATCGTCGAGGTGGAACGGGCCCGCCTCGGTGGGCACCATGCGGGCGTCGGTCCAGTCGGTGATGTAGACCTTGTGGTCTTGCAACAGGCTCTTCACGGTGTCGCGCAGCAGCGTCGAGTGGTGGCCCGACAAGGGCGCGACCACCAGGACCGTCGGCTGCGACTTCATGTCGACCAGCGCAGTGGGGTCGTCGGTGAAGCGCTTGAAGCGGATCAGGCGGCAAAACGGCTTCTCGACCGCCACCTGCTCTTGCACGGCGACATCGACATCATCGACGCGCACTGTCTTGATCTCGAATTCGGGCTTTTCGTAGTCCTTGGCCAGGCGGTGCATCAGGTCGAGCCCGGCTGCCACGCGCTGCGACATCGGCAGGTGCGTGAAGGGCGACAGAGGGTGGCTGTACAGCTTGGCCGACGCGCTGGCGAATTCAGAGAACGGCGCCAGCAGCGCGCGTTGGGTTTCATAAAGCTGATACAGCATGAGCGGGGCTCCGGCGGGGCTTCAGGGCGTCAGTCGCAGATCGAGGCGAACCTTGCAAGCGCAAAACCAGCCTCGCTTTGACAAACGTTTTCACGTATTGTGCAACGCAACATGACCGCGTGCATGCGTGGATTCACGATGGGCATTCACCCTGATTGGATGCGATGTGCGTCCGCAGCATCCGTGGAAAAGCGCACGCCAGCCCGGCCAGTTTCCGTGGGGCGCTTCCCACAGCCGTGCCGCGGCCTGCCGCCCCGGCGCTGAAAGACCTGTGGGCGGACGGGGGCTGCACGGTGGGATGGCCCCTTGTCCGATCAGCTCATCCAGAACAGCACCACTGCCATGCGCTGGTCCGCAGGATCGTCGCCGCCCCAGTAGGCGGTGGCGCTGTGGATGAGGTCGGCGCGGTACAGCAGCAGGCGGTTGAACCGGTGGTCGACCGCCTGGTCGAGCACGAACAGGTTCGGGGGCACGAAACGCGTGTCCAGCGCCTCGACGAGGTTGTCGAACCGGGCGGGGATGGTGTTGCCGCCGAGTTGCCCATCGGGCAAGCGAACCCGGTAGAAGCCGGTGCCGCAGTGATCCGGCACATTCGGGTGGAGGTAGAGCACCGCGGCGAATCGGCACAGGCGGCGCGCGTCGGTGTGGGGGCGGGGGCCGGCATCGTTGGCCCCGACCAGTTGCACGCAGTTGTGGTTCAGCATGTTGCCCGTGCCAGCTGCCGCCGAGACGGCGAACAGGCGCTTTTGGCCCGTCTGGGCCTTGGCCCAGGCCTCGATCGGGGCCAGTTCCTCGGGTGTCAGGGCGGGCTGGGCGCGGCGGCCGGGCCAGCTTTCAGGGCGCTTGGGGGCGCCTTCGACCCAGTCTTGGCGGGCCAGCAGCCGCTCGCGCACGGCCATCGGGTCGGGCAGGACGTCGTCGAGAACCCAGTATTCCTTGCCCAGTACCGGCGGGCGGTAGATGAGGCGGTGGGCTTTGGGGGCGGGCGGATGCGCTGGGCGCGGCGGCAGGCTGGCGATCGGCATGGTGCGGATTGGATCACGCGCGCGGCCGGCAGCGCCCCCGGGCGCGCCCGCCGTGGCGGCCGCCAGGGCGCGAGGCGGCGAGTCGCCCCGGCCCGGTCACTTGGCGGCGGGCGCCTCTGGGCGAATGCGGTAGGCGCAGCGGCGGCCCCCGGCCAGCACGTGCTCGACACGCTCGACCGTGGCCGACGGCCCGAGACATCGCTGGAACAGCGCCAGCTCAGAGCGGCAGAAGCCCTGGCACTGGGTGGCCGCGGCGCAAATCGGGCAGTGGTCTTCGACGAGCAACCACCCTTGTTCATCTGCCGTGGCGTGCGCCATGTAGCCTTCCTCGCTGCGCACGCGGGCAAGGCCTTGTACCCGTTCGCCCACGTTGTCCAGGCCTTCGAGCTGGCGGCGATAGACCTGCTCGGACTCGGCCTCGCGCGCGGCGATGAGGGTGTCCAGCGCCTGCGGGCCGAAGTGTTCCGCCGCGTGTCGCAGCAACTGCACGGTGAGGTCGCCGTGGCGGTCGGGGAAGCGCCCATGTCCGGCGTGGGTCAGGCGCCAGATGCGGCGAGGCCGGCCCACACCCTGGGGCTCGTCGTGGAAGTCCACCAGGCCCTGTGTGGCCAAGGCCTGCAACTGCTTGTGTGCGCCCATCGGCGTGATGGCGCAGGCTGCGGCGAGGGTGGCGGCGGTCTGCGGGCCACGGCTTTTGAGTTGGAACAGCAGGCGATCGGTGGTTTGTGCGGCCATCGGGGGGGGGGCGATAGGGGGCGGTGCAGGCGATGCGACGGGATGTTTGGGCTTCTTACGCGGCCACCGATGATGCCGCCGAACGCTCGCGCCGGGCTTCATGGTGGGCCCAGCGCCACAAGGCCCAGGCGGCGCAGCCGGCGCACAGGGCGCCCATGGCCATCACCGCGCGCACATGCCACAGCGACAAAGCGCCGCCAGCCAGCGCCACCGCCACGTTCGAGAAGCAGAAGATGGTCGTCAACAGGCCCATCACGCGCCCTTGGCCGTGCCGCGCGAAGCGGGCAGACACCCAGGCCGGCATGAAGGCGTTGTAGACGGCCAGCGGTGTGCCCAGCAGCCCGATCACCAGCAGCCCCGGCGTGCCCGGCAACACCACCAGCAGCGCCAGCCCGGTGGCGCCGCACAGGGCGGCGATGGCGGTGATGCGCATCGGGTGATCGGCCGAGGGGATGCGACCGGCCAGCCAGGTGCCCAGCAACATCGAGCCGCTTTGGGCGGCGGTGATCCAGGCGATGCCCGTGCTGGTGAAGCCGGCTTCCGTGACACACCAAAGCGGCGCGTACTCGTACAAAGCCGTGACGCCGCACATGTAGACCAGCTGCAGCAGGAAGAGCCGTCGCAGGTCGGGATCGTGAACCAGCGGCGCCAAGGTGGAGCCGGCCATCGCACCAGCCGGGGCGGGTGCCGCCCGTGTGTTGTCGCCCGCTGCCATCGACCTCCCACCCGGCACGCCCGTCATCACCAGCCCGATGCAGCCGGCCATGGCTGCCGCGGCCACGGCAAAGGGCACGGCATCGCCCCAACGCAGCAGCAGGCCGCCGAACAGCGGGCCGACGATCCAGCCGCCGTACTGGAAAGCATTGAGCCAGGCGAACGCCTTGACGCGGGTCGATTCACCATGGTGATCGGCCAGCAGGGCGCGTGCGATCGCGACCACGCCTTCCGTGAGGCCGGTGGCAAAGCGCGCCAAGACGAAAAGCAGGTACCAGCGTTCTTCGAGCGCCCCGGCGGTCAGGAGATTGAACAACGCGCACGCCAGCAGGCTGACGACCAGCACCTTGCGCCGCCCCAGGCGGTCGGACAGCGGGCCCAAGACCAGGCTGCCCAGCAGGATGCCCGCGGGGTTGGCGGCCAGCGCCACGCCCAGCAGCCACTCGGGCGGCATGCCGGCGAAATGGGTGAAATTGTCGGCCGGGCCCTCGACGAAGATCGGCGCCAGGATCGGGTAGGGCATGGCCATGCCCACCGTGCACAAGAAGGTCACGGCACACACGGCCACCAGCAGCCGCCAAGAGGCGCGATCCGGGCTCACGGTTGGGGCCTCGGGTTGGCTGCCACCGCTGGCGATGCAGGCAGCACGCGGGCATAGCCGGGCCAGCCTCTGAAGCGCCATTCGGCCAGCGCAGTCCAGGCGAGCTTGATCTGGTGATCATCGCCTTGCGCCGTGAGGGTGGGCAGCGCATCGGCCCAGTGGGCCTCGACCGCTGCAGGCCCCAGGCGCACGGCCACCCAGTCGGGCGCGGGACGGCCGCAGCTCACCCACGCGGCGAGCCAGGCACGCCAGAAACCGCGCATCACGGTGCGCGTTTGTTCCGGGCTCAGCCGGGCGTGGGGCAGCACGAGCCGAAGCGCGTGGCACGCGGTCACCAGGTGAAGCGCAACGAAATCGCGGCTGGCCAGGTAGGCAGCCAGTGAGGCCTCGGCGAATGCGTCGAGGGTGAGCGCCGCGTCACTCGGTGCGCGGGCGCCGATGACGAACTCGTCGAAACCGGGCATTGCCGCGCAAGCCTGCATGTCGTCGGTGATCGTGGATTCCGGCGGCGCGCTGAAGTCGAAGGCCTCGACGTTCATCGCTTCGCCCAACGCGGCGGCGATGGTTGGCAGGCCAACCGGGACCGCGTCGGAGAGTGGCGGGCCCAGGAATTCGAGGCGGTATGTCCACCCCGCCAGGGCATGCGCCAGCTCGCCAGGGTGGCCGGCGTCGATCGCATAGGCCACACGGATGAGCCCATGAAAGCTCGAACTCTCACTCGCCAGCAGAAGCGCCGGCAGATAACGCGCCAACACGGCGGACCGGCCATCTTCGGCCAGCGCTTGCGCATGTCGGCGCGCGGTGTCGGCCTCGGGGCTGTCGGGGGCGAGCGGTGCGAGGCGCGGCGCGATCCGCTCGAACTGCGTCCACATCGTCGCGACGGGCGCCTTCAGGCGGTGAAGGGCTGTCATCACCATGGGCAGGTGATTGGACAGCAGCATGCGCCGCACGGGGTAGCTGGCGGCATACGCGAGCGAGGCGGTCAAGGCCTGATGCAGCGATGAATTGCCGTCCTCGGCTGGCAGGTCGGTGGGGCTGGACATGGCGGTTCGAGGTGTCGTGAGGTGACGCGATTGTCGCCCAAGACCCTCATTTAATAAACAAACAGTTTATTAAATGACGATGCTGACAGGGACTTGAAGGCGGGATCGGAAAGTGTTGGTTTTGAAACCGCTTGCATACCAGTTGTGTCGAGGAGAGTGTCGCAACTTGGTGCACTGAATGCGCGTTTCTGGGTTTGTCGAAAACGGCCCCACGCCTGGGAAACGGGTGTGACGGGCGGTATCGGCGGGGTACGCGCCAAGCCACTCGGGTGTACACAGCTGGCACCCAACTGGTATTGAAAGGAGAGAGCCCCATGACATCTCGCCGAATCGTCTTCGAGCTGGCCGCTGTGTGCCTCAGCAGCCTGCTCGTCACGGCCGTACAGGCCAAATCCATGCCGTATGGCGGCAAGCCCGTTGCCATCCCCGGAATCATCCAGGCCGAGAACTTCGACCTGGGGGGTGACAACGTCGGCTACCACACCAAGGACAACATCAACCATTTCGCGCAGTACCGGCCGGATGAGGGGGTGAGCCTGGAAAAGAGCACCGACACCGGCGGTGGCTACAACATTGGCTGGGCCCGCGCGGGTGACTGGCTGAACTACACCATCAAGGTCGACAAGGCGGGCACCTACACGATCTACACACGCGTGGCCTGCGTGGGCAAGGGCGGCACGTTCCACTACAAGCTCGACTTTGTGGACGCCACCGCAGCTCAGGCCATCCCCGACACGGGCGGCTGGCAAAACTGGGTCACCTTGAGCACGACGATCCAATTGCCGGCGGGCCGCCATGTACTGCAGCTGCACGAAGACACCCCGGGGGCTGACAGCAATGGCGATGTCGGCAACTTCAACTGGATCAAGATCAAGAAGGGCGGATCCGGAGGGGGCGACGGGCGCGAGAAGCTGTTGAGCTTCTTGAAGAACACCTCGGGCGTGGCCACGGTGGTGGGCATGCACAACAAGTACTCGAGCACGCCCCACAGCTACACCGACGAGAACGACGCCATCGCCGGACGGCCTTCGGCGCTGTGGGGAGGCGACTTCCTCTTTGGCGACCAAGTGCAGTACCGCAGCCGCATGATCAACGAAGCCAAGGCCCAATACGCCAAGGGTGCATTGGTGGCGTTGACCTACCACGCCTGCTCGCCCAAGCGCGACGAATACTGCAGCTGGGACGACATCGGCGGCAGCAACCACGCCCAGCTTTCGGACGAGGAGTTCCGCCAGCTCACCACGCCGGGCACGACGCTTTACAACAACTGGATCGGGCGCCTGAACACGCTGGCCGGCTTCTTCCAGGAATTGAAGGACGCCGGGGTGGCAGTGGTGTTCCGGCCGCTGCACGAGATGAACCAGTGCGTGTTCTGGTGGGCCTGCCACACCGGGGCCAACGGCAGTGCGCAGCTGTACCGCATCACCCATGACTACCTGACGAACACCAAGGGGCTGACCAACATCGTCTGGGCCTGGAACATCCAGGATTTCTCCAGCATGCCCAATGACTTGAGCCGCTACGACCCGGGGTCGGCCTACTACGACGTGCTGACGCTCGACATCTACGAAAGCGGCTTCCGTCAGGACTACTACGACACGATGGTCAACTACGCCAAGGGCAAGCCCATCGCCGTGGGTGAAGTGCAGTACATGCCCAGCGCCGACAAGCTGCGCCAGCAGCCCAAGTGGACTTGGGTGATGCAGTGGTCTGACTTCATCTACGACAACGACCACATGATCGCGGATCTGTACGCCGCGCCCAACGTGACGACCCTGGACGAGATGCCCGGCTGGTGAGCCGCGGCGAACGCTGTCAGGCGGGCTGGGCGTTCGTCCAGCCCGCGTTCTGAAGCACGATGCGGTAGCCATCGGGGTCGGCGAAGCTGCGGCCCCGTTGGTCCCAATAGGGGTTGAACGACACCACGGGCAGGAAGCCTGCGTTCAACAGCCGCTCGCAGGCGGCCTGCCACTCGGCCGCCTCGGGCAGGTAAAGCACGATCAGGTCTTCTGGCGTTGGCGTCGGAGGCACCGGATGCTGCCGCGAGTGGGTGAACTCGAAGTGATAGGCGCCACCGGGCTCACCGAGCATCGCGCCATCGAACCCTTCATGGTCTTCAAACCCGCCCAGCCAGGTGAGGCCGAGGCCGCGGCGGTACATCTCGATGGTGCGAGCCAGTTGCGAGACAGGACGGGCGATGCGAAGGTGGGCGGGCATGGCGATTTGCGTGGGTTCGACGTGAAGCCATCATGCCGCATCACTCTAAAATTAAAAACAAACAGTTTATAAACTGCACAACGAAAAGGGCCTTGCGGCCCTCTGCGGAACTCGATGCCAGCTCAGATCACCTTGGCGATCGACTCGGCCACGTAGCCGATGTTCTTCTCGTTCAGCGCCGCCACGCAGATGCGGCCCGAATCAACACCGTACACACCGAACTCGCCGCGCAGGCGTTCCATCTGCGGCTTGGTCAGGCCTGAATAGCTGAACATGCCGCGCTGAGTGGTGATGAACGAGAGGTCTTGCTTCACGCCGGCCGCCTTGAGCCGTTCGACCAGGGCCGTGCGCATGGCCTTGATGCGATTGCGCATGCCTGCGAGTTCCTGCTCCCACTGCTGGCGAAGCGCAGGGGTGGTCAGCACGGTGGCGACCACCTGGGCGCCATGCGTGGGCGGATTCGAGTAGTTGGTGCGGATGACGATCTTCAGCTGCGACAGCACGCGGGCCGCTTCTTCCTTGTTTTCGCAGACGACCGACAGGGCGCCGACACGCTCGCCGTACAGGGAAAAGCTCTTCGAGAACGAGGTGGAGACGAAGAAGTCGATCCCGGCCTGGACGAAGCGGCCGATCACCGCGCCGTCTTCGGCGATACCGTCGCCGAAGCCTTGATAGGCCATGTCGAGGAATGCCACCAGCTTGCGAGCCTTCACGGCCTCGATGACGGCATCCCACTGTGCGGTGGAAATGTCGTATCCGGTCGGGTTGTGGCAGCAGGCGTGCAGCACGACGATGGTGCCGGCGGCGGCGCCGTTGAGCGCAGCCAGCATCGCATCGAAGTTCACGCCCTGGCGGCTGGCGTCGTAGTACGGGTAGGTTTCAACGGTGAACCCGGCGTTGGTGAACAGCGCGCGGTGGTTTTCCCAGCTCGGGTCGCTGATCAGCACTTTGGCGCCGGGATTGACCTTCTTGAGGAAATCGGCGCCGACCTTCAGACCACCCGTGCCGCCCAGGGCCTGCACCGTGGCCACGCGGCCGGCGGCGAGGATGTCGCTGCCCTCGCCAAACACCAAGCCTTGCACGGCCTTGTCGTAGGCGGCGATACCGTCGATGGGCAGGTAGCCGCGGGCGCGGGCCGCTTCCACCAACTGGGCTTCTGCGGCTTTCACGCAGGCCAGCAGCGGCAGCTTGCCGTTTTCGTCGGTGTACACGCCAACGCCCAGATTCACCTTGGCGGGGTTGGGGTCGGCATTGAACTGCTCGTTCAGGCCCAGGATGGGATCACGGGGGGCCATTTCGACGGCGGCAAACAGGGACATCGCAAAGCTTCCTGAAGGGACGGTGTCAGTAGGGGGCGCGCGTCATTCGGGCAAAGACCGCTCAGCTGCGCTACGCTGCAAGGTTCGACCCGCTCGGCCAGCCTGCTTGCAGCCGGGCGATTTTAAAGGTGGATCCAGGGAATACCCCATGCCGGAAACTTCTGAAGTGATGCCGTCCACACCGGCGCCCGATTCGCCGAAGGGCGAGTTCGTGAGCTTCCCCGACTCGCCGTTCCAGCTCTTCCAGCCCTATCCACCCGCCGGCGACCAGCCCACTGCCATCGCCCAACTGGTCGAGGGCGTGAACGATGGCCTGGCTTACCAGACGCTGCTGGGGGTGACGGGCTCGGGCAAGACCTTCACCATGGCCAACGTGATTGCGAGGCTGGGCCGGCCGGCTATCGTCTTCGCGCCGAACAAGACGCTGGCGGCGCAGCTGTACAGCGAGTTCCGCGAGTTCTTCCCGAAGAACGCGGTGGAGTATTTCGTCAGCTACTACGACTACTACCAGCCTGAGGCCTACGTGCCTCAGCGCGACCTGTTCATCGAAAAAGACTCGTCCATCAACGAGCACATCGAGCAGATGCGGTTGTCGGCCACGAAGAGCGTGCTGGAACGGCGCGACACCATCATCGTGGCCTCGGTGAGCGCCATCTACGGTATCGGCAAGCCCGAGGACTACACGCAGATGCGCTTCATCGTGCGGGTGGGCGACAAGATCGGCCAGCGCGACGTGATCGCGCAGCTGATCCGCATGCAGTACACCCGCAACGAAACCGACTTTTCGCGCGGCACTTTCCGCGTGCGCGGTGACACGATCGATGTCTTCCCGGCCGAGCACTCCGAGCTGGCCGTGCGGCTCGAGCTGTTTGACGACGAGGTGGAGAGCCTGAGCTTGCTGGACCCTCTCACCGGCCGCATCCGGCAGAAAGTGCCCCGTTTCACGATCTACCCATCGAGCCACTATGTGACGCCGCGCGATCGCGTGCTGGCCGCCATCGAGACGATCAAGGCCGAACTGCGCGAGCGTCTGGACTTCTTCGTGAAAGAGGGCAAGCTCGTCGAGGCGCAGCGCATCGAGCAGCGCACCCGATTCGATCTCGAAATGCTGCAGGAGGTGGGCCATTGCAAGGGCATCGAGAACTACACGCGGCACCTGTCTGGCGCCGCGCCTGGTGATCCGCCTCCGACGATGGTGGATTACATGCCGCCTGACGCGCTGATGTTCCTCGACGAGAGCCACGTGCTGATCGGCCAGTTGGGCGGCATGTTCAACGGCGACCGGGCCCGCAAGACGGTGCTGGTGGACTACGGCTTCCGGCTGCCCAGCGCACTGGACAACCGGCCGCTGAAGTTCGAGGAATTCGAGCGCAAGATGCGGCAGGCGATCTTCGTCACGGCCACGCCGGCCGACTACGAGAAGACGCATGCCGGGCAGGTGGTCGAGCAATTGGTGCGCCCCACTGGCCTGGTCGATCCGATCGTCGAGGTGCGGCCTGCCACCCACCAGGTGGACGACGTGCTGCAGGAGATTCGCCAAACCGTCGACAACGGCGAGCGGGTGCTGATCACGACGCTGACCAAGCGCATGGCCGAGCAACTGACCGACTATCTTTCGGACAACGGCGTGAAGGTGCGCTACCTGCACTCGGACGTGGACACCGTCGAGCGGGTGGAGATCTTGCGAGACCTGCGGCTGGGCACGTTCGATGTCTTGGTGGGCATCAACCTGCTGCGCGAAGGCCTCGATATTCCCGAGGTCAGCCTCGTGGCCATCCTCGATGCCGACAAGGAGGGCTTTCTGCGGGCCGAGCGCAGCCTGGTGCAGACCATCGGCCGAGCGGCGCGCAATGTGAACGGCCGCGCCATTCTTTATGCCGATCGCATCACCGATTCCATGCGCAGGGCCATCGACGAGACCGAGCGGCGGCGCGTCAAGCAGACGGCGTTCAACGAGGCCCACGGCATCGTGCCGCGCGGCATCCGCAAGGAGGTCAGGGAACTCATCGACGGCGTGGTGGCCGAGAAGTCAGGCAAGGACGACCTGCGCTTGGCGCAGCAGGCGGCCGAGGTCGAGGCGCTCAGCGAGAAGGACCTGAGCAAGCGCATCAAGGCGCTCGAGAAGCAGATGCTGGAGTTCGCGAAGAACCTCGAGTTCGAGAAGGCTGCGCGCGTGCGAGACCAACTGGCGCTGCTGCGCGAACAGGCCTTTGGCGGCGGCGCCGCCCACGACTCGAACGTGGTGTCCCTGGTCAGCGCCCGTTCAGCGAAAGGTTGAGCAGTTGCGGGCAGCCATTGGCCCAGGCCTTGCAGCCAGGCAGGTAGCGTTCGAGCAGGCGCTGCGGTGATCCGCGCTCATTGACCTCGGTGAAGGCCTTTCTCAGCCGGGCGAGGAGCGCAGGATCGGTGCCCTTGCCCAAGGCGAAGTAGTAGCCTGCGCCGTCCATCAACATGGCGGTGCGTTCCACATCGGTGCCGCTCATGCCGTGCTGCTTCATTCGCCAGGCGATGCCGATCTCATTGGCGATGACGAGGTCGATCCGGCCGGCGAGCAGCATCCGCATGGGGGTGTCGCCGTCGCTCACCAGTTGCAGCAGCGCCGGGTCGACGATGTCCAGCTTGAGCATCAGATCGGTCTGTGCGTCGCCGCGGACGGTGGCGACCCGGTAGCGCCTCACGTCAGACAGCGTGTCCACCCGCACATCCTTGCGGCTGGCCAGCTTCCAGAAGAAGCTCTGGTGCCGGGCGAAGGGCCCGATCCATTCATACTGCGCCTCGCGCTCGGGCGTGCGCGCGATCGTGTAGATGAGTATGTTCGGGTTCTGTTTGGCGTACAACAGCGCCCGAGGCCACGGCAGGAACTGGATCTGCAGCTCCAAGCCGGCCGCCTCGGACATTTCACGAAGGATGTCGGTGGCGAAACCCGACGGCGCCGCGCCATCGAGCATGTTGAAAGGGGGCGCGTCGGTGGTGACGGCCTCCAACCGTGCTGCGGCGGAGCACACAGCACATGACACCAGGAGCAGCAGGCAGGCGAGCAAGCGCATCGTGAGCGGCGGCGGAGATGACCCGAGGGCGACGAGCCTCAGAGGCCCGGTGAGTGTAGGGCGCGGCTATCCCGGCGGGCGTGCAATGACCCGGACGGGGTGGTGACATGGCGCGGTTCGAAAACAACGAGGGACAGGAGTGGATGATGAAGAGCGAGTCCAACCGACCCATCCGGGTCTTGATGGTGTGCACGGGCAATATCTGTCGATCGCCCACCGCCGAGGCGGTGCTCAGGGCACAGGCCGAGCAGCGTGGGTTGGGCGATCGGCTGGTCATCGACTCGGCCGGCATCGAGGCCTACCACGTCGGGGCGCCGCCGGACGTCCGCTCTCAAGACCATGCGCGCCGCCGTGGCTACGAACTGGGGGCCTTGCGCGCCCGGCAGGTGGCGGCCAGTGACTTTGACGGCAGCGTCGATTGGCTGCTGGCGATGGACCGCTGGCATCTGGCGGCGATGAAGCGCCGTTGTGCGCCGTCGCGACACGGAACCCTGCGTTTGCTCATGGAATTTGCCGGAAGGGCTGGCGCCGAAGTGCCAGACCCGTACTATGGAGGCCCGGCAGACTTCGAAAAGGTCCTGGATCTGATCGAGGCGGGCTGCGAAGGCTTTCTGGACGCCTTGATCAAGCAGTCAATTGCCCCCAAATGAAGTCTTCAGGTGGCGTTCTGCCGCCAAGCGCGCTTTGACGTATGGCGCGTGGCGAGTTTGCAAATCGATACTCGACAAAAAGACTCGGTTTCGGCTATAATCGATTAAAACAGTCGGACTCTGCCGCGGGTTAACCCGCGGCCCAGGTCCCGCACCACGGGCCTTTGGGCCTTCACGAGCTTGAAAGTCGTCGCGCGAGGGAGGCGGGTCGGAAAGCTCTCACAGGAGAACCCTATGCGATTGACCACCAAAGGCCGCTTCGCGGTCACCGCCATGATTGATCTGGCACTGCGCTCGAACAACGGGCCGGTGGCGCTGGCGGCGATCAGCCAGCGTCAGCAGATCTCGCTGTCCTATCTGGAGCAGCTGTTCGGCAAGTTGCGCCGCCATGAGCTGGTGGAGAGCACCCGCGGTCCTGGCGGCGGCTATTCGCTGGGCCGCAAGGCTGAGGAGATCAGCGTGGCCGACATCATCGTTGCGGTGGATGAGCCTATCGATGCGACCGGTTGCGCGGGCAAGGAAAACTGCATGGGTGACGACGCCGGCCGCTGCATGACACATGAGCTGTGGGCCAGCCTGAACACCAAGATGATCGAGTTTCTCGACTCGATCACGCTGCGCAAGCTGGTCGACGACCAGTTGGCCAAAGGCGTGTCGATCGAAGAAGCGCCGATCAAGCGGGCGATTTCCAGCCAGCCGGTGGTCAAGCCCATCAAGATCACCGCTCCCAACTCCGTGTTCGCCCTGGGCAACGCCTTCTCGAAGTAACTCGCACCCGTTTCCGAAGCCTTTGCCATGGACATGACGCCGCATTTCCCGATCTACATGGACTACGGTGCCACCACGCCGGTCGACGACCGCGTGGTGGACGCGATGGTGCCTTGGTTGCGCGAGCATTTCGGCAACCCGGCATCCCGCAGCCACGCCTGGGGTTGGGAGGCTGAGGAAGCGGTCGAGAAGGCGCGCGGCGAGGTGGCGGCCCTCATCAACGCCGACCCGCGCGAAATCGTCTGGACCTCGGGCGCCACCGAGTCGAACAACCTCGCCATCAAGGGCGCGGCGCACTTTTACTCGGGCACCAAGGGCAAGCACATCATCACGGTGAAGACCGAGCACAAGGCTGTGCTTGACACCGTTCGTGAGCTTGAGCGACAGGGCTACGAGGCGACCTATCTCGACGTGCAGCCGGATGGTTTGCTCGATCTCGAGGCGTTCAAGGCCGCGATCCGCCCGGACACGGTGCTGGCTTCGGTGATGTTCGTCAACAACGAGATCGGTGTCATTCAGGACGTGGTGGCGCTGGGCAACCTGTGCCGCGAAAAGGGCGTGATCTTCCATGTCGACGCGGCGCAGGCCACCGGCAAGGTCGAGATCGACATGACCCAGCTGCCCATCGACCTGATGAGCCTGGCGTCGCACAAGAGCTATGGCCCGAAGGGCATCGGCGCGCTGTACGTGCGCCGCAAGCCCCGTGTGCGGCTGGAGGCGCAGATGCACGGCGGCGGCCACGAGCGTGGCCTGCGCTCGGGCACCTTGCCCACGCACCAGATCGTTGGCATGGGCGAGGCGTTCCGCATCGCACGCGAAGAGATGGCCACCGAACTGCCGCGCATCCGTGCGTTGCACCAGCGTCTGCTCGATGGCCTGTCCGGCATCGAACAGACCTTCATCAACGGCCACCTCGAAAAGCGCGTCCCCCACAACTTGAACATCTCGTTCAACTATGTGGAGGGCGAGTCGCTGATCATGGGTGTCAAGGGCATCGCGGTGTCGTCAGGCTCGGCCTGCACCTCGGCCAGCCTCGAGCCCAGCTACGTGTTGCGTGCCCTCGGCCGCAGCGATGAGCTGGCGCACTCGAGCTTGCGCATCACGATCGGCCGTTTCACGACCGAAGAAGAAATCGATTACGCGGTGTCGACGCTGAAAGAGCGCGTCGCCAAGCTGCGCGAGCTGTCCCCGCTGTGGGACATGTATCGCGACGGAATCGATCTGTCGACCATTCAATGGGCGGCGCATTGAGGGAAAGCGCCGGCCGCTCGCATTCAGAAGCATGGGCCCGGTCCGTCGTTTCTTGAGAGCACCGAGATTCCAGGAGTAGCAAGATGTCTTACAGCCAGAAGGTTATCGACCACTACGAGAACCCGCGCAACGTCGGCAACTTCGACAAGGGTGATGACACCGTCGGCACCGGCATGGTGGGCGCGCCCGCCTGCGGCGACGTGATGAAGTTGCAGATCAAGGTCAACCCCGCCACCGGGCTGATCGAGGACGCCCGCTTCAAGACCTACGGCTGCGGCTCGGCCATCGCGTCGAGCTCGCTGGTCACCGAGTGGGTCAAGGGCAAGACGCTCGATCAGGCGTTGACGATCAAGAACACCCACATCGCCGAGGAGCTGGCGTTGCCGCCGGTGAAGATCCACTGCTCGATCCTCGCGGAAGACGCCATCAAGGCGGCGGTGGACGACTACCGTTCCCGCCATGTCGAGGCGACGGCCACCAGCGAGCAGGCGAGCTGATCTGATGGCTGTCACATTGACCGAAGCGGCGGCCCGCCACGTGACGCGTTACTTGAGCCGTCGCGGCAAGGGCGTGGGTGTGCGCCTGGGGGTGAAGACCACGGGCTGCTCGGGCCTCGCCTACAAGTTGGAGTACGCGGACGACGTGGCGCCGGAAGACGTGGTGTTCGAGCGCCACGGCGTGAAGGTGCTGGTCGATCCGAAGAGCCTGCCTTACATCGATGGCACCGAGCTGGACTTTGTCCGCGAGGGCCTGAACGAAGGCTTCAAGTTCCACAACCCGCGCGAGAAGGATCGGTGCGGCTGCGGCGAGTCGTTCCGCGTCTGAGAGACCGAGAGCGATTCACCCATGCCCGCCTTGACCCCCCAGGCGCCCTGGCTCTTCGTTGCAATGGCTCGCCATCGCCCGCGCTATGGCTGTGCGTTGCGCCTGGATCCGGGTCT
The DNA here is from genome assembly GCF_038066555.1 of Ideonella lacteola. Classification (NCBI taxonomy): domain Bacteria; kingdom Pseudomonadati; phylum Pseudomonadota; class Betaproteobacteria; order Burkholderiales; family Sphaerotilaceae; genus Ideonella; species Ideonella lacteola. The sequence goes on from NZ_JBBUTG010000015.1 coordinate 22,562, forward strand.
CCTGGAGGCCCCTATCGGGCACGGCCGAAAAACTGTCAGCCTCTGAGGCACTGCGAAAGACTCGTCGATCGCATCCAGAAGTCTGCCCAGGCGCGGCGCTTCAGTTCGCCGCGCCTTTTTTGTTGTGTTGTCTGACCATGTCCACCAGCGGCATCCTCATTCGCCCCGAACGGCCCGACCATCCTGACGTGGTGGCCATGCTGGCTGAGCTCGACGAGTACCTCGCGTCGCTCTACGACCCCGAGGACAACTACATCCTCGACGTTCAGGCCCTGCTGGCCCCGGAGATTGATTTCCTGGTGGCCGAGGGGCCGGGCGGATTGGTGGGTTGCGGGGCGACGCGGCAGATGCCCGGCGAGCCCGAGACCGGTGGGCAGGCCTATGGCGAGATCAAGCGCATGTTTGTATCGCCGGCGGCGCGCGGCCAACGAATCGCCGTCCAACTGCTCGGTCAACTGGAGCAACGGCTGAAGTCGCGGGATGTTTCCCTGGCCTTGCTGGAGACCGGCGTGGATCAACACGAAGCGGTGCGTCTGTACGAGCGCAGTGGGTACATCAAGCGGGCGGCATTTGGCGGCTACCCTGACAACGGCCTGTCGGTGTTCTACGAGAAGCGTCTGTGAGTACCGCCGCTGCCATGAAGCTGGACGATGACGACTTCACGCTGTTCGGGCTGGCCCCGCGCTTTGCCCAGGAGCGCAGCGACATCGACCGGCGCTGGAAGGAGTTGCAAGCGCAGGTGCACCCGGATCGATTCAGTGCCGAAGGCGCCGCCGCTCAGCGCTTGGCGATGCAGTGGGCCGTCCGCGTCAACCAGGCGCACCAGCGCTTGAAAGACCCGGTCGCTCGGGCTGCTTACCTGTGCGAGCTGCGCGGCGCGCCCGTCGACGCCGAGCGCAACACGGCCATGCCGCCGAGTTTCCTGATGCAGCAGATGCAGTGGCGCGAAGCGCTGGACGAAGCCGGTGACCCATCGGCGATACAGGCACTGGACGACGAGGTGGCCGAGCGCGAAACCCAACTCCTGGGCGACGTGGGCCGCGCGCTTGACCAGGACGGCGACGCCCATGTGGCCGCCGAGAAGGTGCGGGCGCTGATGTTCGTTCAACGCTTCAGGGCAGACGTCGATCGCCGCCTTGAACAATTCGATACCTGACCCATGGCATTGCTGCAGATTTCCGAGCCGGGCCAATCGCCGGATCCTCACCAGCGGCGGATCGCCGTCGGCATTGATCTGGGAACCACCAATTCGCTGGTGGCGTCGGTTCGCCATGGGGTGGTCGAGTGCCTGCCGGATTCGCTCGGCCGCACGATGCTGCCGTCGATCGTCCGTTACCTCGAAGGCGGTGGGCGACACATTGGCTACGAGGCTGCGCAGGCGCAGGCCGAAGACCCTGAAAACACCATCGTGTCGGTCAAGCGCCTGATGGGGCGAGGCTACTCGGATGTGTTGGGGCGTGGCCAGTTGCCTTATCGCTTCGTCGACCGTCCCGGCATGGTGGCGATTCAAACAAGGGCGGGCGAGAAGACGCCGGTCGAGGTCTCGGCCGAGATTCTTGCGACGCTTCGCCAGCGGGCCGAGGACAGCTTCGATGACGAGCTGTACGGTGCCGTCATCACGGTGCCGGCCTACTTTGACGACGCCCAGCGCCAGGCCACCAAGGATGCGGCCCAGCTCGCGGGGCTGAATGTCCTGCGCTTGATCAACGAGCCGACCGCCGCCGCCGTCGCCTACGGGCTGGAGAACGACAGCGAAGGTCTCTACGCCGTCTACGACCTGGGTGGTGGCACGTTCGACATCTCACTGTTGCGCCTGCAGCAAGGGGTGTTCGAGGTCGTGGCCACCGGGGGCGATTCGTCACTGGGCGGCGACGACTTCGACCATGCATTGGCCGAGTGGGCGATCGCCCAGGCCGGCGTGGAGCCCGCCACACCGCATGAGCGCCGCGCCGTGCTGGTGGCGGCCCGGGCCGCCAAAGAAGCATTGACAGCCGCCGCTGAGGCCACGCTGCGCTGCCAGCTGGGTGGGCGCGACGTGGTGCAGCCCGTCACGCGTGAGCAGTTCGACACCCTGACCGAAGCGCTGCTGCAGCGCACGTTGTCGGCGGTGCGCAAGGTGTTGCGAGACGCCAAGGTCAAGAAAGACGACGTGCGAGGTGTCGTGCTGGTGGGGGGCTCCACGCGGATGCCCTCCGTCCGTCGTGCCGTGGGCGATCTGTTCGGCCGCGATCCATTGACCAACCTGAATCCGGACGAGGTGGTGGCGGTCGGGGCCGCCATCCAGGCCAATGCGCTGGCCGGCAACGCCAAGGATGGCGAGTTGCTGCTGCTGGATGTGATCCCGCTGTCGCTGGGGCTGGAGACGATGGGTGGTCTGGTTGAGCGCCTGATCGAGCGCAATACCACCATCCCGGTGGCGAAGGCCCAAGACTTCACCACCTTCAAGGACGGCCAGACCGCCATGGCGATCCACGTGGTGCAAGGCGAGCGCGAGTTGGTGGCGGATTGCCGGTCTCTGGCGCGGTTTGAACTGCGTGGTATCCCGCCAATGGTGGCCGGAGCAGCGCGCATCCGCGTGACCTTCCAAGTCGACGCCGACGGCTTGCTCAGTGTGTCCGCACGCGAACTGACGTCGGGGGTCGAGGCCGCGGTGCAGGTCAAGCCCAGTTATGGCTTGGCCGATGACGACATCGCGCGCATGCTCAAAGAGGGCTTTTCCAGCGCCGAGCAGGACATGCAGGCGAGGGCGCTGCGCGAGGCGCGCGTCGAAGCGGAGCGCATGGACCTGGCCACCCAGGCCGCCTTGGCGGCCGATGGCGATCTGCTGGACGACGACGAGCGTGCGGCGATCGCGGCCCTGCTCGTGCAGGTGCGTGCCGCCGCCAGTGGTGCCGATCCGGAAGCCATCACCCAGGCTGTCGAGGCCCTGGCCGCCGGCACCGAGTCATTTGCGGCATCCCGCATGAACCGGGGCATCCGCACAGCCCTCACCGGACGCGGCCTCGACGACATCTGAGCCATCGCCAACCCATGCCTGTCATCAAGATCCTTCCCCATGCCCAGCTGTGCCCGGCGGGCGACGAGTTTCAAGCCGAGCCCGGCGTTTCGGTCTGCGAGGCGCTGCTCGAAAACGGCATCGAAATCGAGCATGCGTGCGAAATGAGCTGCGCTTGCACCACCTGTCATGTCGTGGTCAAGCGAGGCTTCGATTCGCTCGGCGAGATCGACGAGATCGAAGAGGATCTGCTCGACAAGGCGTGGGGCCTCACGCCCACGTCGCGCCTGTCCTGCCAGGCGATCGTGAGCGATGAGGACCTCACGATCGAACTGCCCAAGTACACGATCAACCACGCTCGCGAAAACCACTGAACGGTCGCCGCGAGGCTTGGTGGTCCGACGCCAGGCGAACCACCGGTTCGATCGGGATGCAGGCGCTCGAGCCTGCCTGCCGAACCGGGTCGCCAAAACAATCGAGCCAGGCGGTGCCTGGCTCGAAAGGTGAAAAGTGACGGTGTGAGGTGCCGTCAGGCCGTCAGACGGCGGATCCAGCTTCCAAAATCTGGCCTCCACCGGCTGCTGCGAGGCTCGGCCTCGCGAACATCCAGTACCTTGCGGGATGCGAGAAACTGCAGCAGCGCGCGAACTTCTGACGCCTTCAGGCCGTCCCTCTTCATCAACAAAGCTTCGCTGATGTGACGCTGAGACAGGTCGCTCAACAGACGGCGGTACCCGGTACGCCGAAACTCGGCCGGCAGATCCGGCCACGAAAGCAGCTTGTATTCCTTCATACCCAACGATTGATCGGAGACATGGCTCGCTGTTGCGAGGCTTTTGGCCACGCTAGCACGCTATTCTGCGCGAATGACATTGTCATGGCTCCTGTTCAAACCCGGGTTGGCAAAGCGTGGCGAGTCGTGTAGCAAGCCGCGTTCCAGTATGAAACATTCATGAACATCCTCGGCTTTGAGTCGTCGTGCGACGAAACCGGCGTTGCCGTCGTGGCTTTTGAAGGCCAGGAGGCGCCGCGTCTGTTGGGCCAGGCCTTGCACAGCCAGGTCCAGATGCATGAGGCCTACGGCGGCGTCGTGCCCGAGCTGGCGTCTCGCGATCATGTGCGTCGTGCCTTGCCGCTGGCCGAAGCTGCACTGGCCGAGGCCGGCCTCGGGGTGCACGACATCGACCTGGTGGCATTCACCCGAGGCCCCGGGCTGGCGGGCGCCTTGCTGGTGGGGGCCGGCGTGGCGTGCGGCCTTGCGGCAGCGCTGTGTCGACCCACGCTCGGTGTGCACCATCTCGAAGGGCACTTGCTGTCGCCCTTTCTCTCGGCCGATCCGCCCGAGTTTCCCTTCGTTGCGTTGCTGGTGTCCGGTGGCCACACCCAGTTGATGCGGGTCGATGGCGTGGGGCACTACGAGCTGCTGGGTGAAACCATCGACGATGCGGCCGGCGAGGCCTTCGACAAATCGGCCAAGCTGTTGGGGCTGGGCTACCCCGGTGGGCCGGCCTTGGCTCGCCTGGCCACACAGGGCAACGGCCTGGCCTTTGAATTGCCGCGCCCGCTGCTGCATCAGCCCAACCTCGATTTTTCTTTCGCGGGCCTGAAAACCGCGGTGATGACCACCTTGAACCGGCTCGGGCCCGATGTGAACGATGCGCAGCGTGCCGATCTCGCGGCCAGCACCCAGGCGGCCATCGTCGAGGTGCTGGTGCGCAAGTCGATGCGGGCCATCCGACAGACAGGCTTGCGGCGCCTCGTGGTGGCGGGGGGCGTGGGTGCCAATGCCGCGCTGCGCCACGAGCTGGGGCAGGCCTGCACGCGGATGGGCGTCAAAGTGCACTACCCAGAGCTGCACCTGTGCACGGACAACGGCGCCATGATCGCCATGGCGGCTGCCATGCGGTGCCAGGCTGGGTTGGCGGTGTTGAGCAACGAGCATCGCTTCGGCGTCAAGCCCCGGTGGGATCTGGCGGAGGCGGGCGTGGCTTGAGGGCCTGACGTCCGCCCAGAAAAAAGCCGGCCACGCGGGCCGGCTCTTGCGTCATCCGGCCATGACCGGAAACCTCGCCATCAGGGCTGGCGATATTGCTGGTGCATCTGGTCCATGCGGGTGGACTGGGCGGTCGTGAACTGGTTCATGCAGCTGTCGTCCGTGTAGTCCATGAAGTTGGTGATCGGGTCCAGGCCCGCCTTGCCGCTGCAGCTGTCACGGCCGGTCGGGCAGCCAAAGGCGGCCGACTTCTCAGCCGGGGTGTCCTTCACCGAGTCGCCCGGGTTCTTGCAGCCACCTTGGAAGGTGTGATACAGGCCCAGCCAGTGGCCCACTTCGTGGGTGCCGGTGTCACCTTCGTTGTACGGGGCCGCGGTGCCGCCCGGGACGCTGGAGAACAGCACGACGACGCCGTCGTTCTTCGGGCTGCCGGCGTAGTCGCTCGGGAAAGTGGCCCAGCCCAGCAGACCGCCGCCCGGGTTGGCGGAGTACAGGTTCAGTGCATCGGCGCCGCCCTTGCGCAGGGCGGTCTTGGCAGCCTTTTCAGCCGACGAGCCGGGCGACATCGTGTACCAGCTGGAGTTGGTCGTGCGGTCGACGCCGGCCAGCGAGAACTTGAAGGGGGTGCTGGCGTATGCAGCGTTCAGCACGGCGATCTGGTCGTCGATCTGCGACTGGGGGATGTCGCCGTTCGACAGGCCGGTGCCCTTGTTGATGACGTGGAACCACACCGGGATGGTGACGCTGCCAGGCGCGCGCTGCGTGTCGACGCCGCGGGCGGTCTTCATGCGCAAGAAGGCGGTGAGGTTCTCGTCGATGCGGGCCCGCTCGCTGGCTTCCGGAGCGACCGTGTAGCAGCGGTGGCTCAGGACGTCGTCCTTGGCGGCAAAGGCCAGGTTGGCGGCGGCCAATGCGGCGACGGCGGCCAGCAGGGCGGTGGTCTTGAACTTCATGAATGTCCTTTGATGACTTGTTGAATGCAAAGTTGAGCAGGCCTCTTCTCGAAGGCCGGGTGCCGGCCTCGCTCCTCTTGGGGCTTGCTGCCGGGGCAGTATCGGGGGGGCATTCAGGGCGATCAAGGCGGTTGGCCCCTGGTTGGTGCGTTTTCGGGGCGCTTCTTGAAGCTTTATGATTTTCAGTGGATGGGTGTTTCCTCGGCCCGCCCGCCGCGCGTCCCGGCCCTCCTTTGGATTCGGCGCTTTCGAACATCCGGCTCGCTACGAAGCTGGTCATGGGTGCGGCGGGGCCTTGGGGCAGGGGGCGGTAAGCTGGTTTGGGCTATACTCCGCAGGTTTTGCGCTGCCCATGGTTCACGCCTTGGATGGCCAGACAGGCACGACACGGGTCGGTTTCACCCGTGATCGCAAGTGAAAACCGGAAACCGTTCGGCCCAGTCTGACCATCTTCAGGCCGTCGGCGGCTTCCACACTCAAAAAGGAAATCGCCATGTCCGTGGCTGACATCAACAAGGCCGACATCGTCAAGACGCACGCTCGCGGCGCGGCCGACACCGGTTCTCCGGAAGTCCAGGTTGCCCTGCTGACCGCCCGTATCAACGAACTGACCCCGCACTTCAAGGCCCACCTGAAGGACCACCATGGTCGCCGTGGCCTGCTGAAGATGGTCAACCAGCGCAAGCGCCTGCTGTCCTACCTGAAGGACAAGGACGCCGATCGCTACACCGCGCTGATCCAGAAGCTGGGCCTGCGCAAGTAATCATCACCGAATGACCCCGACCGCCGTCCGGCCGTCACCCATGCTGCCGCTCTCTCGCGAGAGCTCGTATCGCATGGGTTGGCCGGGTGGTCGGCCAAAAGCCTGGCTGGGCATCGTCCCGGCGCAGGCTTTTTGTTTTTGAGTTCGCTGGAGCAGGCTGCCACGGTTGTTGCTGTGTCATTCCAGGAGGCAGTCTTGCTGCCTGTTGGAATGGCATACGACCCGCCGCCGTCATGCTCCCGGTCTTTCCGGGCGCCACCGAGAGCGCGCCTCCACATCATCGGAGACTACCCATGAGCATGTTCAACAAGGTGACCAAGACCTTCCAATGGGGGCCGCATCAGGTCGTCATGGAAACCGGCGAAATCGCCCGCCAATCGACCGGCGCCGTGCTGGTCAACATTGAAGACACGGTCGTGTTGGCCACGGTCGTGGCGCGCAAGGAAGCCAAGCCCGGCCAGGACTTCTTCCCGCTGACCGTCGACTACATCGAAAAGACCTACGCTGCCGGCAAGATCCCGGGCAGCTTCTTCAAGCGTGAAGGGCGTCCGAGCGAGCTCGAAACCCTGACCAGCCGGCTGATCGATCGTCCGATCCGCCCGCTGTTCCCGGACGGCTTCTTCAACGAAGTGCAGGTGGTCGTGCATGTGCTGAGCTTGAACCCCGAGGTTCAGGCCGACATCGCCGCGATGATTGCCTCGAGTGCCGCCCTGGCGGTGTCAGGCATTCCGTTCAACGGCCCTATCGGTGCCGCCCGCGTGGGCTACATCAATGGCGAATACGTGCTGAACCCGGGCAAGACCCAGCTGGCCGATTCGAAAATGGATCTGGTCGTTGCTGGCACCGAGGCCGCCGTCCTGATGGTCGAGTCCGAGGCTGACCAACTGCCGGAAGACGTGATGCTGGGCGCGGTCGTCTTTGGCCACGACCAGGGCAAGATCGCGATCAACGCGATCCACGATCTGGTGCGCGACGCCGGCAAGCCGGTGTGGGAGTGGCAAGCCCCGGCGAAGGATGAGTCCTTCATCGCCAAGGTCACCGCGCTGGCCGAAGGCCCGCTGCGCGCCGCCTACCAAATCCGTTCGAAGCAGGCTCGCACCCAGGCTTGTCGCGAAGTCACCGCCAACGTGATGGCGTCGCTCAAGGCCGAAGGCGTCGAATTCGACAGCGTGGCGGTTGAGGGCCTGCTGTTCGAAATCGAAGCCCGCATCGTCCGCGGCCAGATCCTGGCCGGCGAGCCGCGTATCGATGGCCGCGACACCCGCACCGTGCGCGCCATTGAAATCCGCAACAGCGTGCTGCCGCGTGTTCATGGTTCGGCGATCTTCACCCGTGGCGAGACCCAGGCCTTGGTCGCGGCCACGCTGGGCACGGAGCGTGACGCGCAGATGATCGACGCCCTGGCAGGGACGTACGACGAGCGCTTCATGCTGCACTACAACATGCCTCCGTTCGCCACCGGCGAAACCGGTCGCGTGGGCAGCCCGAAGCGCCGTGAAATCGGCCATGGCCGTCTTGCCAAGCGTGCGCTGGTCGCCGCGCTGCCGAGCAAGGAAGACTTCCCCTACACGATTCGAATCGTCTCGGAAATCACCGAGTCGAACGGTTCGTCGTCGATGGCGTCCGTGTGTGGTGGCTGCCTGGCGCTGATGGATGCGGGCGTGCCGATGAAGGCCCACGTGGCGGGCATCGCCATGGGCCTGATCAAGGAAGGCGCCCGCTTTGCGGTGCTGACCGACATCCTGGGTGACGAAGATCACCTGGGCGACATGGATTTCAAGGTGGCCGGCACCACGACCGGTATCACCGCCCTCCAGATGGACATCAAGATCCAGGGCATCACCAAGGAGATCATGCAGGTGGCTTTGGCTCAGGCCAAGGAAGCACGCATGCACATCCTGGGCAAGATGGTCGAGGCCATGGGTGAGGCGAAGACCGAGGTCAGCCAGTTTGCGCCGCGTCTGTACACCATGAAGATCAATCCGGAGAAGATCCGTGACGTGATCGGCAAGGGCGGCGCCACCATCCGCGCGCTGACGGAAGAAACGGGCACCACGATCGACATCGCTGAAGACGGCACCATCACGATTGCCTCGACGGACGGCGACAAGGCGGCCTACGCCAAGAAGCGCATCGAGGAAATCACCGCCGAAGCGGAAGTGGGCAAGGTCTACGAAGGCCCGGTGACCAAGATTCTGGACTTCGGCGCGCTGGTCAACATCCTGCCCGGCAAGGATGGCCTGCTGCACATCAGCCAGATCGCCCACCAGCGCGTCGAGAAGGTCGAGGACTTCCTCAAGGAAGGCCAGGTCGTCAAGGTGAAGGTGCTGGAGACGGACGAGAAGGGCCGCATCAAGTTGTCGATGAAGGCCTTGATGGATCGCCCCGAAGGCATGGAGGAAGAGCCTCGCTTCGAACGTCCCCGTCGTGAAGGTGGCGACCGTGGCGAGCGCGGCGGCCGTGACCGCGGTGATCGTGGTGACCGTGGCGACCGTCCTCGTCGCGAGCGTGCGGAGCAGCGCCCGGAAGGCACGGCGGCTGAAGTGCCGTCCGACGAAGGCCAGGCGCAACAACAGCAGCAGTAAGTCGGCATTCGCCGGACACCAACGCCACCATGCGAGCCATCACCATTCGCGAATTCGGCGCCCCGGAGGTGCTGGTCGAGGCCGAGCGGCCCGACCCGCAGCCGGCCGCCGGCGAATTGCTGATCCGCGTGGCGGCGTCCGGTGTGAACCGGCCCGATGTACTTCAGCGCAAGGGGGCTTATGCGCCCCCCGCGGGAGCGTCGGACTTGCCGGGTCTGGAAGTGGCGGGTGAGATCGTCGGGGGCGATGCGGGCGAGCTGGAGGCAGCTGGCTTTCGCCTCGGTGATCGCATTTGTGCGCTGGTGGCGGGTGGCGGCTATGCCGAGAAGTGCATCGCACCCATTGCCCAGTGCCTGCCTGTGCCTTCCGGTTGGTCGGACGTGGAGGCGGCCACGCTTCCGGAAACGTTCTTCACGGTCTGGTCGAACGTCTTCGACCGTGGGGCGCTCCGGGCCGGCGAGACCCTGCTGGTGCAGGGCGGGTCGTCTGGCATTGGTGTCACGGCCATCCAGCTCGCCAAAGCCATGGGCGCCCACGTGATCGTCACCGCGGGCAGCGATGCCAAGTGCGCGGCATGCGTCGATCTTGGGGCCGATCACGCGATCAACTACCGCACCGGCGATTTCGTGGCGCAGGTGAAGCGATTGACCGCAGGCCGAGGCGTCCACGTCATTCTGGACATGGTGGCGGGCGACTATGTGTCGCGGGAGCTGAGCTGCCTCGCGGACGACGGCCGCCTGGTCATCATTGCCGTCCAAGGTGGCACCAAATCCGAGTTCAATGCAGGAGACGTGCTGCGTCGCCGGCTGACGATCACGGGGTCGACACTTCGGCCGCGGCCCGTCGCCTTCAAGGCGGCGATCGCTCGTTCGCTGCGTGAGAAGGTCTGGCCTCTGTTGGAAGCTGGGCGCATCAGGCCCGTCATCGATCGAGTGTTCAATGCCGCTGACGCGGCGATGGCCCATGCGCTGATGGAGTCCAGCCAGCATGTGGGCAAGATCGTGCTGCGATGGGAATCTGCTTGATCAATCTACGGAAGAGTCAAGAAAAATGAGACGCAAACTGGTGGCTGGCAACTGGAAGATGCACGGCAATCACTCGGCCAATGCCGAGTTGTTGGCCGGCATCGTCGCGGCGCGGCCCTTTGTCTGTGACGTGGCCGTGTGCGTGCCGTTTCCCTACTTGTCGGAGACGGCGGTGGCCCTGGCCGGCAGCGACGTTCGCTGGGGCGCGCAGGATTGCTCGGCCCATGAGCAGGGTGCCTACACGGGTGAGGTGTCGGCCGGGATGCTGCACGAGTTCGGCTGCCGCTATGCGATCGTGGGCCACTCTGAACGTCGCGCCTATCACGCCGAAAGCGATCAACTGGTGGCCGACAAGGCCAAGGCGGCGTTGGCTCGTGGCATCGTGCCGATCGTCTGTGTGGGTGAGACCCTCGCGCAGCGTGAGGCCGGCGAAACGGATGCGGTCGTCAAGCGTCAGTTGTCCGCAGTGATCCACACGCTCGGCCACTGTGTCGGCGAAATGGTGGTGGCCTACGAACCGGTGTGGGCCATCGGAACGGGCAAGACGGCCACGCCGGAGCAGGCGCAGGCCGTCCATGCCCTGCTGCGTGCGCAACTGCGTGCCGCAACGGCCCACGCCGATGCCATGCCCATCCTCTACGGCGGCAGCGTCAAGCCCGACAACGCTGCCACGCTGTTTGCGCAGCCTGACATCGATGGCGGGCTCATCGGTGGCGCATCCCTGAAGGCGGCGGATTTCGTCGCCATTTGTCGCGCAGCTGGTTGAACCGGCCCGCGTCCTCTCGAATCTGGTTTCTCGGAGTCTTTCGAACATGCATATCTGGTTGAACCTGCTGTTGGTGGTGCAAATGCTGGCCGCCATCGCGATGATCGGCCTCGTGCTGGTGCAGCACGGCAAAGGTGCCGACATGGGGGCTTCCTTCGGCAGCGGTGCATCGGGCAGCCTCTTCGGCGCCACGGGCAGTGCGAACTTCCTGTCGCGCTCGACGGCGGTCTGTGCGTCGGTTTTCTTCTTGGCCACCTTGGGCCTGGCGTTCGCTTCGAACAGTGGTGCCGCGCGCGAGGAATCCAGCGGCAGTGTGCTCGATCGTGCTGCGCCGGCTGCTGAAGTTGCCTCAGGTGCGGCCTCTGGCGCCGCGTCGGCGCCTGCGGCTGCCGCTTCGTCGGGCCCCGCGATCCCCACGCAGTGACCTTCGCTCCCGGGGCGCTGTATCAGGAACGCATAAGTCTCTTGTGTTTCTTCGGCAAAACCCTGGGAAGGGCCTGACAATCAGGCTAGAATTTGAGGCTGTTCAGTAAGCAACCCTCACGCAAGCTGAACGGCTCATGCAAGGGCCTGAAGTGATGAGAGCCAAGTGGTTCGTGTCGCGGCCCATGCAGAGAGTGCACGTGCCGACGTGGTGAAATTGGTAGACACGCTATCTTGAGGGGGTAGTGGCGAAAGCTGTGCGAGTTCGAGTCTCGCCGTCGGCACCAAAGTTCTATCGATCAGGTCCTCATCCGGTGCCTGGTCGGGCGCCCTGAATCGAACAGGGAATGAGCTGGGCGCGCTGAGTTCGTCGAGCGGGGGTTTTCAAAGCCTTCGTTCATCGGACGGCGCGCCTTTCTCGTGGCCGGATGTGACAACTGACGACTGCTGGACACCCGACCATGGACCTGCAACCTTATCTCCCCGTCATCCTCTTCATCCTGGTCGGTGCGGCGGTCGGTGTGCTGCCCCAGATCATCGGCTTTGTGTTCGGCCCGAACCGGCCCGACGCGGAAAAGAACTCTCCCTACGAATGCGGCTTCGAAGCCTTTGAAGACGCGCGCATGAAGTTCGACGTCCGGTATTACCTGGTCGCCATCCTCTTCATCCTCTTCGATCTCGAAATAGCCTTCCTCTTTCCGTGGGCGGTCTCACTGAAAGACATCGGTGCGCCCGGTTTCTGGGCCATGATGGTTTTCCTGACCATCCTGGTGGTCGGCTTCATCTACGAATGGAAGAAGGGCGCTCTCGACTGGGAGTAGTGGGGCTTCAGGTTCGGTGGGCCCGTCGGCCGGTGTCTCGCATAGGCGCCGGTCGTCCCAGGAGCAGCCCGCCGTGCGGCTTGCTCCGCTTCGATGTACTGGAACAAAGATGGGTATCGAAGGCGTTCTGAAAGAAGGCTTTGTCACCACCTCGGTGGACAAGCTGGTGAATTGGTCCAAGACGGGGTCGTTGTGGCCGATGACGTTTGGCCTGGCGTGCTGCGCCGTCGAGATGATGCACGCCGGTGCGGCGCGCTATGACATCGACCGGTTCGGCATGCTGTTCCGTCCCAGCCCCCGGCAGAGCGACCTGATGATCGTCGCCGGCACGCTGTGCAACAAGATGGCCCCGGCTCTGCGCAAGGTGTACGACCAGATGGCCGAACCGCGCTGGGTGTTGTCGATGGGCTCGTGCGCCAACGGCGGCGGCTACTACCACTACAGCTATTCGGTCGTGCGTGGTTGCGACCGCATCGTTCCGGTGGATGTCTACGTGCCGGGCTGTCCGCCCACCGCAGAAGCGTTGCTCTACGGCATCTTGCAGCTGCAGGCCAAGATCCGTCGCGAAAACACGATCGCTCGCTGAGAATCGCATGACCCAGAAACTGGACAACCTGCAGGCCGCGCTCGAATCCGTGCTCGGCGGTCGCATCAAGACCTTCAAGCGAGACCGTGGTGAGATCACCATCACGGTGGCTGCCGCGGATTGGTTCGACGTCGCGAAGCAGTTGCGCGACGATGCTCGCCTGCGCTTCGAGCAACTGGTCGACCTGTGTGGCATGGACATGTCGGCCTACCGCGACGAGCCGAACGACGGCCCGCGCTACTGCGTGGTCTCGCACCTGCTGTCGGTCAGCCTGAACTGGCGCCTTCGCGTGAAGGTGTTTGCTCCGGATGACGACCTGCCGATGGTGCCGGCGGTCACGCCGATCTGGACGTCGGCCAACTGGTTCGAGCGTGAAGCCTTCGACCTCTACGGCATCCTGTTCGAAGGTCACCAGGACCTGCGGCGAATCCTCACCGACTACGGTTTCATCGGTCACCCGATGCGCAAGGATTTCCCGGTCACTGGGCATGTCGAAATGCGCTACGACGCGGAGTCCAAGCGCGTCATCTACCAGCCGGTGACCATCGAGCCGCGCGAGATCACGCCCCGCGTGATCCGCGAAGACAACTACGGCGGCCTGCACTGATCCGATATCGTCATGGCAGAGATCAAGAACTACACCCTCAACTTCGGCCCGCAGCACCCGGCCGCCCACGGCGTGCTGCGCCTGGTGCTCGAGCTCGATGGCGAAGTCATCCAGCGCGCCGACCCTCACATCGGCCTGCTGCATCGCGCCACTGAGAAGCTGGCCGAGAGCAAGACTTTCATTCAGTCGCTGCCGTACATGGACCGTCTCGACTACGTGTCGATGATGTCCAACGAGCACGCCTACTGCCTGGCCATCGAGAAGCTGCTGGGCCTTGAGGTGCCGCTGCGCGCGCAGTACATCCGCGTGATGTTCGCGGAAATCACCCGCCTGCTGAACCACCTGCTTTGGCTGGGCTGCCACGGGTTGGACTGCGGTGCGATGAACATCCTGATCTACTGCTTCCGCGAGCGGGAAGATCTGTTCGACATGTACGAGGCGGTGTCCGGCGCGCGCATGCACGCGGCCTACTTCCGTCCGGGCGGCGTTTACCGCGATCTGCCTGATGCGATGCCGCAGTACAAGGTCAGCAAGATCAAGAACGAGCGTGCCATCGGCAAGCTCAACGAGAATCGTCAAGGCTCTCTGCTCGACTTCATCGACGATTTCTGCGCCCGATTCCCCAAGAACGTCGACGACTACGAGACGCTCCTGACCGACAACCGGATCTGGAAGCAGCGTACCGTCGGCATCGGTGTGGTGTCGCCTGAGCGCGCGCTGAACCTGGGCTTCACCGGCGCGATGCTTCGGGGCTCGGGCATTGCCTGGGACCTGCGCAAGACCCAGCCGTATGACGTCTACGACAAGATGGACTTCGATGTGCCGGTGGGCGTGAATGGCGACACCTACGATCGCTACCTGGTTCGTGTCGAAGAGCTGCGCCAGTCCAACCGCATCGTCAAGCAGTGCGTAGATTGGTTGCGCAAGAACCCCGGCCCGGTCATCACCGACAACCACAAAGTGGCGCCGCCTTCGCGTGTGGACATGAAGTCCAGCATGGAAGAGCTGATCCACCACTTCAAGCTCTTCACCGAAGGCTTCCATGTGCCGGAGGGCGAGGCGTACGCGGCCGTCGAGCACCCGAAGGGCGAGTTCGGTATTTACCTGGTCAGCGATGGTGCCAACAAGCCGTATCGCTTGAAGATCCGCGCTCCGGGTTTCGCTCATCTGGCCGCGTTGGATGAGATGGCCCGCGGCCACATGATCGCCGACGCCGTGGCGGTGATCGGCACCATGGACATCGTGTTTGGCGAGATCGATCGATGACTCTCTCAGAAGCCACGAAGCAACGCTTCGCCCAGGAAGTGGCGAAGTACCCCGCCGAGCAGAAACAGTCGGCTGTGATGGCCTGCCTGTCGATCGTTCAGCAGGAACAGGGCTGGGTGTCGGTGGAATCCGAGGCCGCCATCGCCGAGTACCTGGGCATGCCCCAGATCGCGGTGCATGAGGTCACGACCTTCTACAACATGTACAACCAGCAGCCGGTCGGCAAGTACAAGCTGAACGTCTGCACCAATCTGCCTTGCCAACTGCGTAACGGGCAGACCGCGCTGGAACACCTGTGCGGCAAGCTGGGCATCGAAGACGGTGGCACCACCGCCGACGGCCTGTTCACCGTGGCCAAGTGCGAATGCCTTGGTGCTTGTGCGGACGCGCCGGTGATGCTGGTCAACGACCGTCAGATGCTGAGCTACATGCAGGCCGACAAGCTTGACGAGCTGGTGGCGGTGATCCGCTCAGCTGAAGGAAAGGCCGCCTGACGCCATGGCTCTCGATCTCTCCCGCTTCCAGGCCACCGGCCTCGAAACCTGCTTCCATGACCGCCATATCGGCGCGCAGATCTACGCCGGCTTGAACGGCAGCAACTGGCGTCTGGCTGACTACCAGGCGCGTGGCGGCTATCAGGCGCTTCGCAAGATCCTGGGTCTTGACGGCGGCGAACCGATGACGCCCGACCAGGTGATTGCCGAGGTCAAGGGTTCCGGGCTTCGGGGCCGAGGCGGTGCCGGGTTCCCGACGGGGCTCAAGTGGAGCTTCATGCCGCGCGCATTCCCGGGCCAGAAGTACTTGGTCTGCAATTCGGACGAAGGGGAACCGGGCACCTGCAAGGATCGAGACATCCTTCGCTTCAACCCGCACATCGTGATCGAAGGCATGGCCATCGCCGCCTACGCGATGGGCATCTCCGTGGGCTACAACTACATCCACGGCGAGATCTTCGAGGTCTACGAGCGCTTCGAAGAGGCACTGCGTGAAGCACGCGCAGCAGGGTTCCTCGGCGACAAGATCATGGGCAGTGGCTTCAGCTTCCAGCTGCATGCCCACCACGGTTTTGGCGCTTACATCTGCGGTGAAGAGACCGCACTGCTGGAATCGCTGGAAGGCAAGAAGGGGCAGCCTCGCTTCAAGCCGCCGTTCCCGGCGAGTTTCGGCCTGTATGGCAAGCCGACGACGATCAACAACACCGAGACGTTCGCTGCGGTGCCATGGATCATCCGCAACGGCGGCCAAGCCTACCTGGAGTGCGGCAAGCCGAACAACGGCGGCACCAAGATCTTCTCGATGGTCGGTGACGTCGAACGCCCGGGCAATTACGAGATCCCGATGGGAACGCCGTTCTCGAAGCTTCTGGAACTCGCGGGTGGTGTGAAGGGTGGCAAGCTCAAAGCCGTGATCCCCGGTGGTTCGTCTGCGCCCGTGCTGCCGGCCGGGGTGATGATGGATTGCACGATGGACTATGACTCCATCGCCAAGGCGGGCTCAATGCTGGGTTCTGGCGCGGTGATCGTGATGAACGACACCCGCTGCATGGTGAAGAGCTTGTTGCGTCTGTCCTATTTCTACACCCACGAATCCTGCGGTCAGTGCACGCCGTGCCGCGAAGGTACTGGCTGGCTGTGGCGCCTCGTCAATCGCATCGAGCACGGCGAAGGCCGGGCTGACGACCTGGCGTTGCTGGACAACGTGGCCGAGAACATCATGGGGCGCACCATCTGCGCATTGGGTGACGCAGCGGCGATGCCGGTGCGGGGCATGCTCAAGCACTTCCGCGACGAGTTTGCCTACCACGTCGAGCACAAGACCTGCATGGTCGGCGGCGGGCACGCGCCTGCCCAAGCTCGCGCCCACGCCACGGCCTGACGACGCGAAACAACATGGTTGAAATCGAACTCGACGGTAAGAAGGTCAGCGTCGCCGAAGGCAGCATGGTGATGCATGCTGCAGACGCCGCTGGCACCTACATCCCGCATTTCTGCTATCACAAGAAGCTCTCGATCGCCGCCAACTGCCGTATGTGCCTGGTGGAAGTCGAGAAGGCGCCGAAGCCGATGCCGGCCTGCGCCACGCCGGTGACGCAGGGCATGATCGTTCGCACCAAGAGCGACAAGGCGATCAAGGCCCAGAAGTCGGTGATGGAGTTTCTGCTCATCAATCACCCGTTGGATTGCCCGATCTGCGATCAAGGCGGCGAGTGTCAGTTGCAGGACCTGGCCGTGGGTTACGGTGGGTCCTCGTCTCGCTACCAGGAAGAAAAGCGCGTCGTGTTCCACAAGAACGTCGGCCCGCTGATCTCGATGGAGGAGATGACGCGTTGCATCCATTGCACCCGTTGCGTGCGCTTTGGCCAGGAAGTGGCCGGCGTGATGGAGCTGGGCATGATCCACCGCGGCGAGCATTCGGAGATCACCACGGTGGTCGGCGAGACAGTGGATTCCGAGTTGTCGGGCAACATGATCGACATCTGCCCGGTCGGAGCCTTGACCAGCAAGCCGTTCCGCTACTCGGCCCGTACTTGGGAACTGTCGCGGCGCAAGAGCGTGAGCCCTCATGATTCGACCGGCGCGAACCTGATCGTTCAGGTCAAGAATCACCAGGTGTTGCGTGTCGTTCCGCTTGAGAACGAAGATGTCAACGAATGCTGGATCGCGGATCGCGACCGCTTCAGCTACGAGGCGGTCAACAGCCCTCAGCGCTTGACGCAGCCCATGATCAAGCAGGGCGGGCAGTGGCAGGCCGTGGACTGGAACACGGCGCTGGGCTATGTCGCAGACGGCCTGAAGCGTGTGAAGGTCGAGTTCGGCGCCGAATCGATCGGTGCACTCGGCAGCGTGCACAGTACCGTCGAGGAACTCCACCTGCTCGCCAAGCTCGTTCGTGGCCTGGGCAGTGACAGCGTGGACCACCGTCTGCGCCATGCCGACTTCACGGCGGGCGAGGGCGTTCAGTGGCTCGGCACATCGATCGCGTCGCTCTCGAAGCTCGAGCGGGTGTTGGTCGTGGGCTCGTTCCTGCGCAAGGATCACCCCCTGTTCGCCCAGCGGATCCGCCAAGCGGCCCGCCATGGCGCCAAGGTGCTCAGCCTGAATGCCGCCCACGACGATTGGGCGATGCCAGTGGCTGCACAGATCACCGCGGCTCCGGGTTACTGGGCACAGGCCCTGGCCGATATCGCTGGCTACATCGCCAGCGCCCGTGGCATCCAGGCGCCGGTCCAGGCGATGGTGTCGCCGCAGGCCGAGGTGGTGGCCAACGCGCTGCTGTCGGGTGAGCGCAAGGCCATTCTTCTGGGCAATGCGGCCGCACAGCATCCGCAAGCTTCCACGCTGCTCGCGCTGGCCAACTGGATTGGTGAACAAACGGGCGCGACCGTCGGCTTCCTCACCGACGGTGCGAACCGCGTCGGTGCCCAACTGGTGGGCGCGCAGCCGAAGAGCGGCGGCCTGAATGCGGGCCAGATGCTGAGCAAGCCCATGAAGGGGCTGCTGCTGCTGAATGTCGAGCCTACGCTCGATGCGGCCGATGCCGCTGCGGCTCGCGCTGCGCTCCAAGGTTCCGGGCTGGTGGTCGCTCTCACGTCATTCAAGGACGCCGCGGTCGACAACGCCGACGTACTGCTGCCGATCGCGCCGTTCACCGAAACCGGCGGCTGTTTCGTGAACGCAGAAGGGCGTGTGCAGGCGTTCCATGGCGTCGTCCGTGCGCTGGGCGACAGCCGTCCTGCCTGGAAGGTGCTGCGCGTTCTGGGCAATCTGCTGGGCCTGCCCGGCTTCGGCCATGAGTCGGTCGAAGAAGTGCGTGCTGAAGCGTTGGGTGACGTTGCCGGCATCCCGCAACGCCTCTCGAACGTCAGCAAGGCCGGTTTGCAACCCGCAGCGTCGCCGCAGGGGCTGCAACGCCTGGCAGATGTGCCCATCTACTCGACCGACGGTCTCGTGCGCCGGGCGACGTCGCTCCAACTGACGGCTGACGCCAAGGCCCCGGTGGCGCACCTGCCCAAGGCAGTGTGGGATCAGCTGGGGTTGAAGGAAGGCGGTCGAGTCCGCGTGTCTCAAGGGCAGGGCAGCGTCGTGTTGCAGGCCGTGCTGGACACCAATCAGGCGGCCAGCGTGGTGCGTGTGCCGGCTGGTCACCCCGACACAGCGGCGCTGGGGGCGATGTTCGGCCCAATCACCGTCGAAGTGGCCTGAGGCCGAGCAGGACGCAGGAATCCTCATGATCGATAGCTTCAACCAAGCCGGCCTCGAGCTGATGGGCGGCGTGCTGTGGCCAGTGGTCTGGTCACTGATCAAGATCGTCGTCGTCGTCGCGCCCTTGATGGGCTGCGTGGCCTATCTGACGCTCTGGGAGCGCAAGGCCATCGGCTGGTCGCAGATTCGCCCCGGCCCCAACCGGGTTGGCCCGTTCGGGCTGCTCACGCCAATCGCCGATGCGGTCAAGCTGGTCTTCAAAGAGATCATCCGCCCGACAGCAGCCAACAAGGGCCTGTTTTTCCTGGGCCCGGTGATGACCATCATGCCGGCGCTGGCGGCTTGGGCGGTGGTGCCCTTTGGCCCTGAAGTGGCCCTCGCCAATGTCAACGCGGGCCTGCTGTTCCTGATGGCGATCACCTCGATGGAGGTCTATGGCGTGATCATCGCCGGCTGGGCTTCGAACTCGAAGTACGCCTTCCTCGGGGCGCTGCGTGCATCGGCGCAGATGGTCTCCTATGAGATCGCGATGGGCTTTGCGCTGGTCGTCGTCCTGATGGTGTCGGGCAGCTTGAACATGACGGACATCGTCATGGGCCAAGGCAAGGGGCGCATGGCCGACATGGGACTGGGCATGCTGTCGTGGAACTGGCTGCCGCTGCTGCCGGTGTTCGTTGTCTACTTCATCTCGGGCCTGGCTGAAACCAACCGTCACCCGTTCGACGTGGTGGAAGGTGAGTCCGAGATCGTGGCAGGCCACATGATCGAGTACTCGGGGATGTCGTTCGCGATGTTCTTCCTGGCCGAGTACGCCAACATGATCCTGGTCTCCACGCTGTGCGTGCTGATGTTCCTGGGCGGTTGGTTGAGCCCGTTCGCGTTCCTGAGCTTCATTCCTGGCTGGATCTGGCTGGCCATCAAGGTCTTCGTGGTCGTCACGATGTTCTTGTGGGTTCGTGCCACGTTCCCCCGCTTCCGGTACGACCAGATCATGCGTCTGGGCTGGAAGATCTTCATCCCCGTCACGCTGGTGTGGCTGGTTGTCGTGGGTCTGTGGATCCAGTCGCCATTCAACATCTGGCAGTAAGGCGAGGTCGAAACCCAAATGTCTGCTGTCGCTTCCCTGAAAGACGTCTTTTCCAGCTTCCTGCTGTCGGAGCTGTGGAAAGGCCTGATGCTCACCGGTCGCCACTTCCTGTCGCCCACCATCACGGTGCAGTTCCCGGAAGAAAAAACGCCGTTGTCGCCGCGGTTCCGTGGTCTGCACGCTCTGCGCCGTTATGAAAATGGCGAAGAGCGCTGCATCGCCTGCAAGCTTTGCGAAGCGGTGTGCCCGGCCATGGCGATCACGATCGAGTCGGATGTTCGCGCCGATGGCTCGCGGCGTACCACCCGATACGACATCGACTTGACCAAGTGCATCTTCTGCGGCTTCTGCGAAGAAAGCTGCCCGGTCGATTCCATCGTCGAGACGCACATCTTTGAATACCACGGCGAGAAGCGCGGCGACTTGTACTTCACCAAGGACATGTTGCTGGCGGTAGGCGATCGCTACGAAAAAGAAATCGCTGCCAACAAGGAGGCTGACGCGAAGTACCGCTGACGCGGTCACCGCGCGAGATCACGATGAACACGACCTCCGCTCTCTTCTACCTGTTTTCGGCCATCCTGTTGGTTTCGGCGTTCCGCGTCGTCACGGCGCGCAGCACTGTCCACGCGGCACTGTTCCTGGTGCTGGCGTTCTTCAACGCTGCCTGCATCTGGATGCTGTTGAAGGCCGAGTTCCTGGCCATCACCCTGGTGCTGGTCTACGTTGGCGCCGTCATGGTGCTCTTCCTCTTCGTCGTGATGATGCTCGACATCAACACAGACAGCATGCGAGAGGGTTTCTGGACGCACTTTCCATTGGCCGCTTTCATCGGGGTACTGATCGCCCTTGAAATGGCACTTGTCTTGAAGACGGGTTTCAGCGTCCGCGAAGTGAAGCCGCTGGAGCCGGCCTATGCGGAGCTGGGCAACACCCGGGCGCTGGGCAAGATGATCTACACCCAGTATCTGTATCCGTTGCAGGTCGCTGCGGTGCTGCTGCTGGTGGCCATCATCGCCGCCATTGCGCTGACCCTGCGCAAGCGCAAGGACAGCCGCTATCAGGACCCGTCGCAACAAGTGCGGGCCAAGAAGGCTGACCGGGTGCGCCTGGTCAAGATGGATGCCGTGGTCGAGAAGCCGGCCGCATCTGCCACCCAGCAAGGAGGCCAGGCATGACCGCCGCTGGCATCACCCTCGGCCACTACCTGTCATTGGGCGGTATTCTGTTCGCCCTCTCGGTGGTCGGCATCTTCATGAACCGGCGCAACCTGATCGTCCTGCTGATGGCGATCGAACTGATGCTGCTGGCTGTCAACATGAACTTCGTCGCCTTCTCGCACTATCTGGGCGACATGGACGGCCAGGTGTTCGTGTTCTTCATCCTCACCGTGGCAGCGGCCGAGTCGGCGATCGGCCTGGCCATCCTCGTCGTGTTGTTCCGCAATCGCGCAACGATTGCGGTCGACGAGCTGGACTCCCTCAAGGGCTGATGGCCTGAAGCACCCAACGCCCACAGAAGAACATGTCTGCACAACTCTCTCAGAACCTGCTCCTGACGGTGCCGCTGGCGCCGCTGGCCGGCTCCGTGATCGCCGGTTTGTTCGGCAAGGCGGTGGGTCGGCGCGGCGCTCACCTGATCACCATCCTCGGCGTCCTGGTTTCGTTCATCGTCTCGGCGATGGTGTTGAAGTCGGTCGCCATGGACGGCGCCCGTTTCAATGCCACGATTTACGAGTGGATGAACCTGGGCGGCCTGAAGATGGAGGTGGGCTTCCTCATCGACGGCCTCACCGCCATGATGATGTGCGTGGTGACCTTCGTGTCCCTGATGGTGCACATCTACACCATCGGCTACATGGAGGAAGATCCGGGCTACCAGCGCTTCTTCTCGTACATCTCTCTGTTCACCTTCTCGATGCTCATGCTGGTCATGAGCAACAACTTCCTGCAGCTGTTCTTCGGCTGGGAAGCGGTGGGCTTGGTGTCGTACCTGCTGATTGGCTTCTGGTACAAGAAGCCGACGGCAATATTCGCCAATATGAAGGCGTTCCTCGTCAACCGCGTGGGCGACTTCGGCTTCATCCTGGGCATCGGCCTGGTGCTGGCGTATACCGGCACGCTGAACTACGCAGAAGTCTTCGGCAAGGCAGAAGAGTTTTCGAAGATTCCGTTCCCGCTGCCGCTGTTCGGCGGCGAGTGGATGCTGGTGACGGTGACCTGCATCTGCCTGTTCATCGGCGCGATGGGCAAGAGCGCCCAGTTCCCGTTGCATGTCTGGCTGCCTGATTCGATGGAGGGCCCGACCCCCATTTCGGCGCTGATCCACGCCGCCACGATGGTGACGGCAGGCATCTTCATGGTCACCCGCATGTCGCCTTTGTTCGAGTTGTCGGACACCGCGCTGAATTTCGTGATGGTGATCGGTGCCATCACGGCGTTGTTCATGGGTTTCCTGGGCATCATCCAGAACGACATCAAGCGGGTGGTCGCGTATTCGACGCTGTCGCAGCTCGGCTACATGACGGTGGCGCTGGGCGCCTCGGCGTACTCGGTGGCGGTGTTCCACCTGATGACCCACGCGTTCTTCAAGGCACTGCTGTTCCTGGGCGCGGGCTCGGTGATCATCGGCATGCACCATGACCAGGACATCCGCAACATGGGCGGCCTGCGCAAGTACATGCCCATCACCTGGATCACCTCGCTGCTGGGTTCGCTCGCGCTGATCGGTACCCCTTTCTTCGCAGGCTTCTACTCCAAGGATTCGATCATCGAGGCGGTGCACGCCAGCCATTTGCCTGGTGCCGGGTTTGCGTATTTCGCCGTGGTGGCGGGCGTCTTCGTGACGGCGTTCTATTCGTTCCGCATGTATTTCCTGGTCTTCCATGGCAAGGAACGCTTCCACCACAAGCCCTTCCCGGGCGAGCACGATCACCACGACGATCATGGCGAGCATCACGATCCGCATGAGTCGCCTTGGGTCGTCACGGTGCCGTTGCTGCTGCTGGCGATCCCGTCGGTCGTGATCGGTTTCCTGACGATCCAGCCGATGCTCTACGGCGAATTCTTCAAGGATGCCATCACGGTGCATGGGGAGCATCACCATGCCATGGCTGAGTTGGCTGAGGAGTTCCACGGCGCCGCAGCAATGGCCTTGCATGCGCTGTCGACGCTGCCTTTCTGGCTTGCGCTGGCCGGCGTGGTGGTGGCCTACGTGTTCTACATGATCAAGCCTGGTATCCCGGCGGCCATCGCTCGGGCGCTGTCGCCGATCGTGAAGATCCTCGAAAACAAGTACTACATGGACTGGATCAACGAAAACATCCTCGCGGCGGCCGCCCGTGCTTTGGGCCGGGGCCTGTGGAAGGGTGGTGACGTGGCCATCATTGACGGCATCGTCAACGGTTCAGCCAGCACGGTGGGTGCCTTCTCCCGCGTCGTGCGCACGGTGCAGACGGGCCATCTGTCTTGGTACGCGCTGGTCATGGTGCTCGGTGTGTTCGGGTTGATGACATGGCAACTGTGGCCCTATCTGATGGGCCTGATCGCTCACTGACGAACAAGAGCGGAGAATAAGAATGGGTCTTTTGAGCGTTGCCATCTGGCTGCCGATCGCCTTCGGCGCGGTGCTGCTGGCGTTCGGGCGGGACAGCAACCGTGGCGCCACCCGTTGGCTGGCGCTGATCGGCGCTGTGCTGAGCTTCCTGGTCACCTTACCGCTGATCTCCGGATTCGATGCGGGTACGGCTGCCATGCAGTTCCAGGAGAATCTGGCGTGGATCGAGCGCTTCAATGTGCGCTACCACCTGGGTGTGGATGGCATTTCGGTCTGGTTCGTTCTGCTGACGGCGTTTATCACCGTGATTGTGGTGATCGCGGGGTGGGAGGTGATCACCGAGCGTGCGCACCAATACATGGGCGCGTTCCTGATCCTGTCGGGCTTGATGGTGGGCGTGTTCTCGGCCGTCGACGGGCTGCTGTTCTACGTCTTCTTCGAAGCCACGCTGATTCCGATGTACATCATCATCGGCATCTGGGGTGGGCCGCGCCGGGTGTATGCAGCGTTCAAGTTCTTCCTCTACACCCTCCTGGGGTCACTGCTGATGCTGGTGGCCTTGGTGTACCTGTACTTCAAGTCGGGCGGCAGCTTCGAAATCCTCGAATGGCACAAACTGCCGTTGACGATGGGCGCACAGGCGTTGCTGTTCTTCGCCTTCTTCGCGGCCTTCTCCGTCAAGGTGCCGATGTGGCCGGTGCATACCTGGTTGCCGGATGCGCACGTCGAAGCCCCCACCGGTGGCTCGGTGGTGCTGGCGGCGATCATGCTGAAGCTCGGTGCCTACGGGTTCCTGCGTTTTTCGATGCCGATCGCTCCGGATGCCAGCCGTGAATACGCCTGGTTCATCATTGCGCTCAGCTTGATTGCGGTGATCTACATCGGCCTGGTGGCGATGGTCCAGCAGGACATGAAGAAGCTGGTCGCGTATTCGTCGATCGCCCACATGGGTTTCGTGACGCTCGGCTTCTTTGTCTTCAACGAGCTGGGCGTCTCCGGTGGCCTGGTGCAGATGATCTCGCACGGTTTTGTCTCAGGTGCGATGTTCCTGTGCATCGGTGTGTTGTACGACCGCGTCCACTCGCGTGAAATCGCGGCCTATGGCGGCGTGGTCAACACCATGCCCAAGTTCGCGGCGTTCGCCTTGCTGTTTGCGATGGCCAACTGCGGCTTGCCGGGCACCGCCGGCTTCATCGGCGAATGGATGGTGATTTTGGGCACCGTGAAGGTGAACTTCTGGCTGGGCGCGCTCGCTGCCACGGCGTTGATCTTCGGCGCGGCCTATACCTTGTGGATGTACAAGCGCGTGTATTTCGGCGACGTGGCCAACGACGACGTCAAGGCGCTGCAAGACATCAACGCTCGCGAATTCTTCATGATGGCGGTCCTGGCCGTCGCGGTGCTGGCCATGGGCCTGTACCCGAAGCCCTTCACCGATGTGATGCACGTGTCCGTGAACGAGCTGCTGCAGCACGTGGCCAACTCCAAACTGCCCAAGCTGCCCTGAGGCCGCCGCCGGAGTGCTTCCCATGACACAAATGAACTGGCTCGTCGCCTATCCCGAGATCCTGCTGCTGGTGGCCGCCTGTGTGGTGGCCCTGGTGGACCTCACCGTTACCGACCCGAAACGCCGCGTCACCTTCTGGCTGACCCAACTGTCCTTGGCTGCCGTGGCGGTGATGCATGGCCTTGCCCTGAACACGGGCCTGAGCGCGGAGGGCGCTGCAGCATCTGTCTATGGCATGCAGGGTCTCGTCGTCTCCGACCCGATGGGCCACATGCTGGCGCTGTGTGCGGCGTTGACGATGATGGTCACGCTGGCGTACGCCGCCCCCTATGTCGGCGAACGCGATCTGCTCAAGGGCGAGTTCTTCACCCTGTCGATGTTCGTGCTGCTCGGGATCTCGGTGATGATTTCGGCCACCAACTTCCTGGTGATCTACGTCGGCCTGGAGTTGATGAGCTTGTCGCTCTACGCCTTGGTGGCCCTGCGCCGTGACCATGGCTTGGCGACGGAAGCGGCGATGAAGTATTTCGTCCTCGGTGCGCTGGCCAGTGGCTTCCTGCTGTATGGCATGTCGATGATGTACGGCGCCACCGGTTCGCTGGATCTGGCGACTGTGTTGTCGACCATCGCCAAGGGGCAGATCAACCCGACGGTGTTGACGCTGGGGGTGGTCTTCATCGTCGCCGGCCTGGGCTTCAAGCTGGGCGTCGTGCCGTTCCACATGTGGGTGCCCGACGTCTACCAAGGGGCCCCCACTGCCATCACGCTGATGATTGCCGGCGCGCCCAAGCTCGCGGCGTTCGCCATCGCGATTCGTCTGCTGGTCGAAGGCCTTGCTGGCGTCGCCCACGATTGGCAGCAGATGCTGATCGTGCTGTCGGTCTTGTCGATGGTGATCGGCAACCTTGCTGCGATCGCGCAGACCAACTTGAAGCGGCTGCTGGCCTTCTCGGCCATCGCCCAGCTCGGCTTCATGCTGCTGGGCCTGACGCCAACCGTGATCGACGCGAACACGGCCGCGGCCGCCAACGGCTACAGCTCGGCGATGTTCTATGTGGTCACCTATGTGCTGACCACGCTCGGCACCTTCGGCCTGGTGATGTACCTGTCTCGCGCTGGCTTCGAGAGCGAAGAGATCTCGGATCTGGCCGGGTTGGCCAAGCGCAGCCCCTGGCTGGCTGGCGTCATGACGATCTTCATGTTCTCGCTGGCCGGCGTGCCGCCGATGGTGGGTTTCTACGCGAAGTTCGCCGTGCTGCAGGCCTTGGTGGTGACCAACGATCCCGGCTACATCACCCTGGCTGTCGTCGCCGTGCTGCTGTCGCTGATCGGCGCCTACTACTACCTGCGTCTGGTCAAGGTCATGTACTTTGATGAGCCTGCGGTCGGCTCCCCGCGCGTCGAGTCTCGCGGCGGTGCAGGCGCCTTGCTGGCCTGCAACGGTGCCGCTGCACTGCTGCTGGGCGTGCTGCCTGACGGCCTGATGGCTCTTTGCCGCGACGTGGTCGTCCGCGCCTTGGCCGGCTGATTTGGCTTTCCGACCATAACCGGGGCTGAAGTAAATGTCTCAGGCCGCGTCGGTCTGGCTGGTGTTGGTTGCGGCGATCGTCGCGGCCAACCTGCCGTTCATGAACGAACGGCTTTTCGCCGTGGGCCCGAGGCGTCCTCAGAAGCCCTTCGGTTGGCGCCTGGTGGAGTTGGTGGTCTTCGCGATGATTACCTGGGGCCTGGGTGTGGGTCTGGAGTCCTCGATCGGGCAGCGCGCGACCCAAGGCTGGGAGTTCTACGCGGCGGGGGCGTGCCTTTTCATCACCCTGGCGTCGCCTGGCTTCGTCTGGCGCTACCTCCGTCGGCGCACCCATGATGAAGTGGCGGGGGGCGAGGTGCCTTGAGTGAGGCCGACGCCCACCTGATCGAGGAACCCCACGAGCGGCGTCAGCTGCTGCGAGGCAACTTCCTTGATGTGCGAGGCGACACGATCCGGTTGCCGGACGGCGATCTCGCGAGCCGCGAATACATCGTTCACCCTGGTGCGGTGGTGGTGGTGCCCTTTCTTGATGATGGCCGACTCGTGCTGGAGCGCCAGTACCGCTACCCGTTGTCCCAGGTGTTGCTGGAATTTCCCGCCGGAAAGATCGATCCCGGTGAATCCACCTGCCGTTGCGCGGAGCGCGAATTGGCCGAGGAGACGGGGTATCGCGCCCAAGAGTGGGCTTACGCCGCGAGGATGCACAACGCACCGGCCTACTCGACCGAGTTCATCGAAATCTGGTTCGCCCGCGGGCTGAGCCTGGGTGAACGGCACCTCGACCACGGCGAGTTGATCGACGTGGTGGCCATGTCCGAGGGCGAATTGGACCGACTGGCCCGTGAAGGCGCGCTGACCGACGCCAAGACCTTGATTTCGCTGATGTGGCTGCAAAAGTGGCGCGCTGGCGAATGGGCTCTCAACTGGCGCTCTGCAGAAGACTGGTCGCGCTGCCGATAATCCGCGCCATGAAGGTTCTCGATCTGCGATGTGCGCACGGGCACGGCTTCGAAGGCTGGTTTGCCTCCGAGGACGACTATGCCCATCAGCAGGAACGGGGATTGGTCGAATGCCCACTCTGTGGCGACAAATCGGTTCATCGTTTGCCGAGTGCGCCGCGCCTGAACCTGGGCGCGACGGCGCCGGCAGAGGAGCGGCGGACGGCCAACCCGCCGCAGCCCAGTCCCGAAGCGGTCACGCTTCAGAACATGTGGGTCGAGGCCGTGAAGCACGTCATGGAGCGCACCGAGGACGTGGGCGAGCGATTCCCGGAAGAGGCTCGCAAGATGCACTACGGGGAAGCCGAATCACGCGGCATCCGCGGTCAGGCCACGCCTGAGCAGCGCGCCGAGTTGGCCGACGAAGGCATCGACGTGGTGACGCTGCCCGTTCCGCCATCGCTCAAAGGCCCGGCGCACTGATCTCGCGTCACAGGCGGAAGACCGCAGGCTGCAGATTCGTCAGACGACGCGGCCGGGGTTCATGATGCCCGTCGGGTCCAGAGCGTCTTTGATGGCCCGCATCATCCGCACGCCGACCGCCGAGCCTCGCCGGGCCAATTCGTCTCGCTTCAGGGCGCCGATGCCATGTTCGGCAGAGAACGAGCCGCCCAGTCGCTGCACTTCGTCGTAGACCAGTTGATTGATGCGGGATTCGTGCCGAGCCAGGAAATCGGCTGCGGCAGCTCCGGCGGGTGCCTGCAGGTTGTAGTGCAGGTTGCCGTCGCCCAGGTGACCGAAGCACACGATGCGCGACCCAGGGGCGGCCTGCGCCAGCGTTGCGGCCATGCGCTCAACGAAGCCGGCGATGTCCGACACGGGCAGCGAGATGTCGTGCTTGATGTTCAAGCCTTCCTGGCTCTGGGCCAGTGGAATCGATTCGCGCAGATGCCACAGGCCCTGGGATTGGGCGAGGCTCGATGCGACCACGGCATCGCTCACGTCGCCTTCTTCCATCGCTGATTCGAGCACGGCGGACATCCGCTCACGCTCTTCGGACTCGGCGGCCGTGCCCCCCGTCTCAATCAACACCGTCCAAGGTGCGGTGGGCAGCGGTTGCGGCAGCTGCGGAAAGTGCTGCGCGACGAGCGACAGCGCAAAGCGCTGCATCAACTCGAAGCCGGTGAGGTCGGCGCCGAGCCGGCGGCGGGCGAGGCCCAGCAGGCGCACCGCTGCCTCGACAGATTCACACGCAGCCAGTGCCGTCACTGTGGACGCAGGGCGCGGAAACAGCTTCAAGGTAGCCGCAGTGATGATGCCGAGGGTGCCTTCGCTGCCGATGAACAGGTCTCGCAGGTCGTAGCCGGTGTTGTTCTTGCGCAAGCCCGACAATGCTGACCACAGCTCGCCCTGTGGCGTGACCACCTCCAGCCCGAGACAGAGTTCTCGCGCATTGCCGTAGCGCAGCACCTGCGTGCCCCCGGCATTGCTGGCGAGGTTGCCGCCGATGGTGCAACTGCCTTCGGCCGCGAGACTCAGCGGGAACAGCAGGTCATGGGCGTCGGCCTCCTGCTGCACCGCTTGCAGCACGCAACCGGCCTCCACCGTCATCGTGAGGTTGTCGGCGTCGATCTGGCGGATGCCGTTCAGGCGGGTGAGGCTCATCAAGACTTGACGTCCGCTGTCGTCTGGAACGCCGCCGCCCACGAGGCCGGTGTTGCCGCCTTGCGGCACGATTGGCACGCCCGCGGCAGCGCAGGCTCGCACCACCGCGGCAACTTCGTCGGCCTGGCCTGGCCGCACGACGGCCAGAGCCCTGCCGCGATAGCGCTTGCGCCAGTCGACTTCGTAACTGTCGAGCCCATCGCCTTGCAGCACCTGCTCGGCACCGACGATGGTTTGCAATATCGGGACGAGTGCGTCACTCATGCTGGGCTGTCGGGATCGGTTCACCACGGGGAGTGGCGGGATTCGTTTCGGCGGCGGCGCGCTTCTGGCGCCAGCGCACGTGAGCCGCGCAGGCCACAAAGAGCCCGATCGACAACGCGATCTCCGCCAAGGCCAGCCACTGGGCGCGGCCGTTATCGCTGCCCACCCTCACCAGGCCTTCGGTGGCATAGAGCCACACCAGCAGGCTGAGCCAGCGGTAGGTGTACATCCGCATGCGAAGCAGGCCTGGCAGGGCAGGCAGCAAGGGCAGGGCCTTGATCGCCAGGGTGCCCCGGCCCGTGGGGGCCAGCCACAGCTCCCACGCGATGCACAGAATGACCAAGGCCAGCCAGAGGGCGATGGCAGCAGCGCGCGTGGCCAGCGTCGGCCCGTCGGGCGCGAGCGAAGCCGGCGCGACCGAAGGGGGCGTTGCAGACATGGGTGGCATGATATCCGCCATGATTTCAACTCATGCCCTGCGAAAGGGCTGGCACGAGATGGTGGCAGAGGCGCTGCAGACGCTTCGCACCTGGCCCTGGTTCGACACCCTGCGCACCCTGCGCTTGCGCTTTCGTGAAGACAGCCTCGGCCAGACGGCCGGCAGCCTCACCTTCACCACCTTGATTGCCTTGGTGCCGCTGTTGACGGTGATGCTGGCGATCTTCAGCGCGTTTCCGATGTTCTCCAGCTTTCAGGATGCACTGCAGAAGTACTTCCTGCAAAGCCTGGTGCCCGACAGCATCGCCAAACCTGTGCTGGGCGCCTTGACCCAGTTTTCCAACAAGGCCCACAAGCTGGGCACCGCGGGCCTGGCCGCGCTGTTCATCAGCGCGCTGGCCCTGATGTTGACGATCGACCGCACGCTCAACTCGATCTGGCGCGTGCGCAAGCCTCGGCCCATCGCCCAGCGCGTGCTGGTTTACTGGGCCGCCATCACGCTGGGGCCGCTGGTGCTCGGGGTGTCGCTCAGCCTGTCCAGCTACGCCATCTCGGCCTCTCGCGGTTTGGTGGGTGACATGCCTGGTGGCGTTCGGTTCTTCTTGGACCTGTTCGAGTTCGTGTTGTTGGCTGCCACGATGGCGGGCCTGTTCCATTACGTCCCCAATTGCCACGTGCGCTGGCGGCATGCCATGGCCGGCGGCCTGTTCGTCGCCATCGGGTTCGAGGTGGCCAAAAAGGTGCTGGGCTGGTATGTCGGGTCGGTCGGCTCGTTCTCCGCGGTCTACGGCGCCTTCGCCACGGTGCCGATCTTCCTGCTGTGGATGTACACCGGTTGGGTCATCGTGCTGCTGGGGGCGGTGATCGCGGCCTACGCACCCAGCCTGCAGATGCGCGTCGTGCGGCAAGGCAACACGCCGGGCTATCGATTCAGCTTGGCGCTGTCGGTGCTGAGGACTTTGGCGGACGCCCGCGCGTCCGAGCAGCGCGGCCTCGACGCCGAGCAGATCGCGGCCAGCCTGCGGGTCGACCCGCTTCAGATCGAGCCGATCCTGGAATCTCTCACCCAGCGTGATTGGGTGGCTCGGCTGGAAGAAGAGGGCGCACAGCGCCACGTGCTGCTGTGCGATCCGGCCACCACCCCGGTCGCGCCGCTGATCGATTCGCTGCTGCTGCATCCGGACGCCCGTACGCAGGCCTTCCGCGCGCAAATGGGCATCGAGAAACTGACGCTGGCCCAGGTGTTGGCGTGAGGCCAGCCGGCGATCACGCCGGATGCACCACCACCAGCAGCGCTTGCGCCGGTCCCGGCCCCGGGTTGCGGATGGCGTGGGCTTGGTCGACGGCGTAGCGTGCCGTCTCGCCGGCCTTCAATTGCGTCGTGGCTTCTGCGGATTGCACCTGCAGCACACCACTGAGCACGCTCAAGTGTTCACGCGAGCCGGGCTCGTGCGGCTCTGACTCGAGCGCCCCTCCGGGCTGAACCGTCAGTTCGTACCACTCGAACTGGCCCGCCAACTCGATCGGGCCCAGGATGCGCAGCTCGCAATGTCCGTCCGGGCTGCGCAGCGACGGGGTGGCGTGCGATGGCACGGTGGCAATGGCGGGCAGGCTGGGTTTCTCGGCGCCGAGCAGATCCGCCATGGGCACGCCCAGGGCGTTGGCCAGGCGCCAGACCACGGCCACCGTGGGGTTGGCCTGGTTGCGCTCGATCTGCGAGAGCATCGACTTCGACACCCCCGCCTGGCGCGACAGCTCGTCCAGAGACAGCGATCGATCCTGTCGAAGTGCCGCCAGGGTTTCGCCGACGCGCGGCGGTTCGGGAGCGGCAGGACGATTCATGTGGTGGCTCAGCTCAGGTCCAAAGGGGCTTGACGGGCAATGGATCGTTTACGATACTGCACGTCAGTTCGATATATCGAACTTCGGAAAAATCATTGAACGTTGATTGTGCCCGAAGACGATCCACCCAAGGAACACCAAGATGGCCAGCACTGAAGACTTCTTCGCCCACCTGCGCACCGAGCTCGACGGCATCCGCGCTGCGGGCCTGTACAAGGCCGAGCGGATCATCGCCACGCCGCAGGGCGCGCATGTGCGCACAACCGACGGCCGCGAAGTGATCAACCTGTGCGCCAACAACTACCTGGGTCTGTCCAGCCATCCGAAGGTCATCGAAGCCGCGCATGAAGCGCTGCGCACCCATGGCTATGGCTTGAGCTCGGTGCGTTTCATCTGCGGCACGCAAGACATCCACAAGACCCTGGAACAGCGCCTGGCCCGGTTCCTGGGCACGGAAGACGCCATCCTCTACGCGGCCGCGTTCGATGCCAATGGCGGCCTGTTCGAGCCCTTGCTCGGCGAGGCCGATGCCATCATCAGCGACGAGTTGAACCACGCATCGATCATCGATGGCATTCGGCTGTGCAAGGCTCAACGCTGGCGCTACAAGCACAACGACCTCGCCGATCTGGAACGCTGCCTCAGCGAAGCCAACGAAAAGGGCGCTCGCTTCAAGCTCGTGTTCACCGACGGCGTCTTCTCGATGGACGGCACCATCGCCCAGCTGGACAAGATCCGCGAGATCTGCGATCGCCACGGTGCGCTGCTGGGCATCGACGAATGCCATGCCAGCGGCTTCATGGGCGCGCGCGGTCGGGGTACGCACGAGCACCGGGGTGTGTTCGGCAAGATCGACATCATCACCGGCACCTTGGGCAAGGCGCTGGGCGGAGCGTCCGGCGGCTTCACCGCGGCCCGCAAAGAGGTCATCGAAATCCTGCGTCAGCGTTCGCGGCCCTACCTGTTCTCGAACACGGTGGCGCCGAGCATCGTCGGTGCATCGATCGCGGTGCTGGATTTGCTCGAAGGCTCGACCGAGCTGCGCGACAAGCTGGAAGCGAACACCCAGTACTTCCGCCGCGCCATCCAGGAGGCCGGCTTCGAGATCAAGCCCGGCGAGCACCCGATCGTGCCGATCATGGTCTACGACGCGGTCAAGGCGCAGCAGTTGGCAGCACGCGTGCTGGAACTGGGCGTCTACGTGGTCGGCTTCTTCTTCCCCGTCGTGCCCAAGGGCCAGGCCCGCATCCGCGTGCAGATGAGCGCCGGCCACGTGCGGGCGGACCTTGAAAGGGCCGTGGCGGCGTTCCGCCAGGCCGGGCTGGAACTGGGGTTGGTGAAATGAGCAAGGCGATTCCCAAGATCCTGATCATCGGGGCCAACGGCCAGATTGGCACCGAGCTGGCCGAAGAACTGGCTCGCCGCCATGGCCAGGGGGCGGTGGTCACCAGCGATCTGGCGCCCAAGGGCCGCGTGCCCGGGCTGGCCCACGAATCGCTGGACGTGACCGACGCGGCCGCGCTCACCGCGGTGGTCGAGCGCCATGGCATCACCCAGATCTACCACCTGGCGGCGGCGCTTTCGGCACGCGGCGAGCAGCACCCGCAATGGGCGTGGGACCTCAACATGAAGGGCCTGCTCAACGTGCTGGAGCTGGCCCGCACCCACAAGCTGGACAAGGTGTTCTGGCCGAGCTCCATCGCTGCGTTCGGGCCGACCACGCCGCGCGACCACACGCCGCAGAAGACGATCATGGAGCCGACGACCGTCTACGGCATCTCCAAGCTCGCGGGCGAGGGCTGGTGCGCCTGGTACCACCGGATGCATGGCGTGGACGTGCGCTCGATCCGCTATCCGGGCCTGATCAGCTGGAAGACGCCGCCCGGTGGTGGCACCACCGACTACGCGGTCGAGATCTTTCATGAGGCGCTCAAGTCGCGCCGCTACACCAGCTTCCTCGGTCCTGAGTCGGCGTTGCCGATGATGTACATGCCCGATGCCATCCGTGCCACGCTTGAGCTGATGGATGCGCCGGCCGAATCGATCAAGGAACGCCATGGCTACAACCTGGCGGGCGTGACCTTCACGCCGGCCGAGATTGCCGCGGCCATTGCCGAAGAGATCGAAGGCTTCGAGATCGGCTACGCGCCGGACTTCCGCCAGGCGATCGCCGATTCATGGCCCCGTTCGATCGACGACACCGCGGCACGCACCGACTGGGGCTGGAAGCCCGAGTACGACCTGCGCGCCATGGTGCGCGACATGCTGGTGAATCTCGCGCCGCTGGCCGTCACCGCGTGAGCAGCAGGCCCTCGGCCTGGGCCACCATGGCGCGCATCTGCGCGATGGGCGCCGGGCGCGCCAGCAGGTAGCCCTGCAGCTCATCGCAGCCCAGGCTCACCAGCAGCCGCAACTGGTCTTCCGTTTCAACGCCTTCGGCGACGGTGCGCATGCCCAGGCGCCGCGCCAGTTGCACGATCGTGCCCACGATGGCCCGGGCGTCGTCGCGCGTCATCAACTCGCCAATGAACTGGCGGTCGATCTTCAGCACATCGAAGCTGAACTGGCGCAGGTAGCCCAGTGACGAGTAGCCGGCGCCAAAGTCGTCCAGCGCGATGCGCACGCCCAGGCGGCGAAGGGCGGTGAGGCGCTGGACGGCCGACGCCGCGTCGTCGATGAAGAGCGACTCGGTGATTTCAAGTTCCAGCCGCTCGGGTGGCAGGCCCGAAGCGAGCAGCGCCTGCCGGACGTCGTCCTCGAAAGCGGCAGATCTGAGCTGGGCGGGCGACACGTTGACGGCGATCGTCAACCCCTGCAGCTGGGTGCCTGCCAGCCGGCAGGCCTCTCTCAGTACCCAGGCGCCGATGTGGCCGATGCTGCCGGTGCGTTCGGCGATCGGCACGAATTCGGCGGGCGACACCGAGCCCAGCACCGGATGCTGCCATCTAAGCAGCGCCTCGACGCCCACCACCCGCCCGCTGGCCACCGCGAGCTTGGGCTGGACGTGCAGGTGGAGTTGGCCCTCTGCCTCCGCGGTGCGCAGCGCCTCGCTGATCGCCGACTGGCGTCGCGACGTTTCACCCAGCTGGGCATCGTAAAGCGCCGCCTGGGCTCGTCCGCTGGCCTTGGCCTGGTACAGCGCGAGGTCGGCATTCCCCATCAGTTCGTCGATGGCCTGGCCGTGGTCGGGCGTGAGCGCGACACCCATGCTCACGCTCGCCTGCAGCGTCAGCGCGCCCAGGTCGCAGGGTGGGGCAAAAGCCTCGCTGAGGCGCTGGGACAAGGCGTGGATGCCGTTGCGGGTGGTGTCGGTCTGGATGAGCACGGCGAACTCGTCGCCCCCCAGCCGGGCCACGAGATCTTGCGGGCGCACGCAGGTACGCAAGCGCAGTGCGACGGCCTTCAGCAGCGCGTCGCCCACCGAGTGACCATGGGTGTCGTTGACGCTCTTGAAGTGATCGACATCGATCGCCATCAGGGCCGCGCGTTCTCCCTGGCTCAAGACCTGGGCCAGGTGAGCATGCAGCGTCACGCGGTTGGCCAGGCCGGTGAGTGCGTCGAAGTGCGCCATGTGGCGCATGCGGTCTTGCGCAGACACCTCGTCCGTCACATCGACGATGACGCCGCGCCAGCCGCCATCGCCAACATTGACGGGCGCCACCGGCTTGGCACTCAGCATCCACCAACCCGCGCCGTCGCTGCCCGTGAGCTCGATGGTCAGGTTGCGGAACGGGCGTCCCCGATCGAAAGCGTTCGATAAGGCTTGCCGATGGCTGGGGCTGCGATCGCCCAGCAACTGCAGCAGCACTTGACCGTGCAAGGCCTTGGGCTCGCAGGCGAACAACTCGCTGGTGCGGGCCGAGGCGTAGCGCAGCCGCCCTTGGGCATCGGTCTCCCACAGGCCTTCGGCGGCGTGCTCTTCAAAGTCATGCAACAGCATGGACACCAGCTCCTGCTGCCGGGTGGCGTCACGCTGGGCGATCAGCAACGCCGTGGCCTGCCGGCCCGCCGCCATGGCCCCGAGTGCGCAGATCGCGGCGTAGACCAGCAGCAGCCCCGAAACGGGCGCCGCCAACGCGCCGCCGTGCGCCCACAGCCCGACGAGCGATCCACTGACGATGGTCGCCAGATAAGCCAGTGCCGCCCCCGGCAAGCGGCCCATCGCGAAAGCGCCCGCTGAAAGCATGCCCGTCGTCAGCGTGGCGATCAACAAACGCACTTCGGCGGGCGCCGATGCAAACCACATCGCCGGCACCGCGGCCCACAGCAGGCCCAGCAGCCCTGCATGCCAGGTGCTGTGCCGCATCGCCCGGCGAGACGCGAGGGACCGCGGCATCTTGCGCCGCCGCCACCAGGACCGCAGCGCGGTCGCCACGATCAGGCCGATGAGCACCACCCACACGATCAGCAGCGGCCGACCGGCAAACCCCAATGCCGCCGACACGAGGGCCGCGTTGATGAGGTTGGCCGCCATCATGGCCGGCGTGAGCCGCAGAACGTAGTCGAGGTGCTGGGCCCGGATCGACGCTGAGTCTGCGTCCTCTGCGTGGTAGAGATGAAATGTGTCGCGCCACGCCTGGCCGGCACGTGCGAAATACGAGGAGCCGAAGCGCACGGGGTGAGAGGGCACGGATGGAGGTGGACGACTCACGCACCCAT
The DNA here is from genome assembly GCF_038066555.1 of Ideonella lacteola. Classification (NCBI taxonomy): domain Bacteria; kingdom Pseudomonadati; phylum Pseudomonadota; class Betaproteobacteria; order Burkholderiales; family Sphaerotilaceae; genus Ideonella; species Ideonella lacteola. The sequence continues at coordinate 59,030 of NZ_JBBUTG010000015.1, forward strand.
CGGCCTGAAGCGCGTCATCTGTGAGCGGTACACCTCGCGGAGTGTGAAGCTGTTCTCGCCGAGCGCGGCTCGGCGTCTTCCCAGGGCGATGCGGGGCCCGCCCCGTGCCTGTCATCTGCCCGAGTTGGCCGCGCGTACTTCAGCAGGTTGGCCCGCCCTCGCACGCGACCATGTGGGCCGGCCGCTCGAACCCCACGGCCTGCTTGCAGGGGCCTTCATGGCCTCCGGCCACCGGGCGGTGGGTTCCGATGGCGGCCGTGTCGTCTCTGGGTGGCGTTCAGGCCAGGGCCCTACGCAACGCGGCCAGCGTGGCATCGGGCGCCTCGGCCATCAGCACGTGCCCCGCGTCCACGGTTTCGATGTGCGCCTTCAACGCCACGCCGATGTCATGGGCGGCTTTCGGGGGTGTCATCTGGTCGCGCCGCCCGAGGATCAGCGTGGTGCGTGCGGTGACCTTCGCAGCGGCGTCCAGTGCGCCGCGGTAGGCGTCGCAGGCTGCGAAATCCTGGTGGTACAGCATCGGGTTGTCTTGCTTGGCCAGCACCAGGCGGCACAGGGCCCGACCACCTCCGCGCACCCAGGCGCCAGGGCCGGGGTAGCCCGGTTTCTGGGCGATGGAAGAGTACGACAGCGTGGTGACCAGGTCGATCGCCGCCAGCGGCTGACTACGTGCCAGCTCCAGCAGCGCCGGCGACACCTTCATCGGGTACGCCGTTCCCACCATCACCAGCCGGCTGGCGCGTTCGGGTGCGCGCCCGGCGGCTTCGAGTGCCACCAACGAACCCATGCTGTGACCCACCAGCGCGGCCTGCTGGACGCCGGCTGCGTCGAGCAGCGCCAGCACCCAGTCGGCCATGGCCTCCACGGTCTCCAGCGCCGGACCGGCGCTCTTCATGTGCCCAGGCAGGTCGATGGCCAGCACGCTGAAACCGTGATGGGCGCACCACCGCGCCAGCAGCGTCCAGACGGAGTGGTCGTGCAGCGCGCCATGGATGAAGACGACGCAGGGCAGCCTGGGGTCGAAGGGTTTGCCGCCGGTGTAGGCGTAGGCCTCTCGGCCTTGAACGACGAGCTTCATGCCGCCGCCCTTTCTGCCGCCTTCAGCGCCCGTTTCAAATCGTCGACGAGATCGTCCGCGTCTTCCAGCCCGATCGACAGCCGGATCGTGCCCGGGCCGATGCCCGCCTGCGCCAGCGCGGCGTCGTCCATCCGGAAATGGGTGGTCGATGCGGGGTGGATGACGAGCGAGCGGCAATCGCCCACGTTGGCCAGGTGAGAGAAGAGCTTCAGCGCCTCGATAAAGGCCTGGCCTTGGCGGCGCGAGCCCTTGATGTCGAAGCTGAAGACCGAGCCGCAGCCTCGGGGCAGCAGCTTGGCGGCCAGGGCATGGTCGGGATGCGATTCAAGCTCGGGGTAGCCCACCATGGCTACCATCGGGTGGCTGGCCAGAAAGGCAACCACCTTGCGGGTGTTCTCGATGTGGCGCGCCATTCGCAGGGGCAGGGTCTCGATGCCCTGCAGAATGAGCCAGGCGGTGTGCGGGCTCATGCAGGCGCCGAAATCGCGCAGCCCTTCGCGCCGGGCGCGCATCAGGAAGGCGCCATCGGTGCTTTCCTCGGCGAACACCATGCCGTGGAAGCCCTCGTAGGGCTCGGTCAGCTCGGGAAAGCGCGTGCCGGCCGTCCAATCGAAACGCCCCCCGTCCACCAAGAGGCCGCCGATCACCGTGCCATGGCCCGAAAGGAACTTGGTGGCCGAGTGGTAGACGAGGTCGGCGCCATGGTCGAGCGGTTTCATCAGCCAGGGCGTGGTGAAGGTCGAGTCGACCAGCAGCGGCAAGCCCGCTTCATGCGCGATGGCACCGATGGTGGGGATGTCCAGCACATCCAGCCCGGGGTTGCCCAGCGTTTCGCCGAACAGCAGCCGCGTGTGGGGCCGGATGGCGGCGCGCCACGCGTCCACATCGCGCGGCTTGACGAACGTCGTGTCGATGCCGAACCGCTTGAGTGTGTAGTGCAGCAGGTTGTGCGATCCGCCGTACAGGGCCGAACTGGCGACGATGTGCGAGCCGGCGCCAGCCAGCGTCGCAATGGCCAGGTGCAACGCCGCCTGCCCGCTGGCGGTGGCGATGGAGCCGACACCGCCTTCCAGCGCGGCGACCCGCTCTTCGAGCACGGCGGTGGTCGGGTTGGAGATCCGGCTGTAGACGTGGCCGGAGCGCTCCAGGTTGAACAGCGAAGCGGCGTGCTCGCTGGATTCAAAGACAAATGACGTCGACAGGTGGATGGGCACCGCGCGGGCGCCGGTGGCCGGGTCGGGCGTGGCGCCCGCATGGAGCGCCAGGGTGTCGAAGCCGGGGTCGGAAACTCCAGGCATAGGGTGTACCGGGTCTACGGCAACTGTGTGGGGCCACGATTGTGTGCTATGTTGGCCCCGTGGGCCGTGCCGCCCATGCCCCGTGGGGAGCGACGACAACCTGTGCCAAACCTCGAGCCGAAGGAGCGCCAAGCATGAAAGTCAGTGACATCCTGAGAGTGAAGGGCAGCACCCTCTTCACCGTCGGGCCGGACAGCCCGTTGGCGGGTGCCGTGACGACCATGGCCGAGCACGACATCGGTTCGCTGGTGGTGATGACCCACGGCGACCTGATCGGCATGCTGACCTTCCGCGAGGTGATCCGCGCGGTGGTGAAGAACGGCGGGCAGATCGGCAACACCACGGTGCGCAGCGTCATGGACGATGCGCCCTTGACCTGCACGCCCGAGACCGACATCAACGAGGTGCGCCGCATGATGCTGGGCCGCCACGCCCGTTACATGCCAGTGCTCGACGGCCGCACCCTGATGGGGGTGATTTCGTTCTACGACGTGGCCAAGTCGGTGGTCGAGGCTCAGGACTTCGAAAACCGCATGCTCAAGGCCTACATCCGCGATTGGCCGGTTGAAGAAGCGGCCGAATCGAGCGAAAAGGCGGGTTGAACGGCAGGTTGAAAGGCAAGCTGAAGGGCAGGTCGGCGGGCGGCTCGACGCGCCTTGCGGCCCCGGGAGGGGCCGTCAGGCGTCCAGCGCCTGCAAGGCGGCCCGTCGTTTGACGATCCACTCGGCCACCGTGGCCGCATCCAATGGCTTGCAGAAGCGGTAGCCCTGCATCGCCTCGCAGCCCTGCTGCCGCAAGAACGCCGCCTGCTCATCGGTTTCCACGCCCTCGGCGATGGTGGTGAGGTTCATGGCGTGGGCCAACTGCACGATGGCCTGCACGATGGCGCGGTCGTCAGCATCGTGGCTGATGTCGCGCACAAAGCTCTGGTCGATCTTCAGCGTGTGGATGCGAAAGCGCTTGAGGTAGTTCAGCGACGAGTAGCCGGTGCCGAAGTCGTCGATCGACAGGCGAACACCCAGTGCGTGCAGCCTGTCCATCATGGCGATGGCGGCGGTGGGGTTGCCGGTAGCCACGCTTTCGGTCAGCTCCAGCTCCAGGCAGTGAGGCGGCACGTCCGCCGCCTCGACGATCGATTTCACGGTGTCCGGCAGCGCCGGGTCGCGGAACTGGACGGCTGAGAGGTTCACGGCCACGACGAGGTTGTCCAGGCCGTCGGCCACCCAGGCCTTGATCTGGCGCACGGCAGTGCGCATCACCCATTCCCCGATCACCTTGATCTGGCCGCTGCTCTCCGCCAGCGGGATGAATTCGCCCGGCGACACCATGCCCAACTCGGGGTGCTTCCAGCGGACCAGCGCCTCCACGCCCAGCACGGCGCCGGTTCGCCCATCCACTTGCGGTTGGTAGTGCAGCAGCAGCTCGTCTCGTTCGGCGGCGCGGCGCAGTGCAGCTTCGAGCTGCATCTGCCGCACCGAGCGTTGCTGCATGCCGGCGGTGAAGAACTGGTAAGTGCCCCGGCCTTCCAGCTTGGCTCGGTACATGGCGGTGTCGGCGCAGCGGGTGAGCACGTCCACCGAGTCGGCATCGGCGGGGTACATCGCCACGCCGATCGACAGCGTGAGGCTGAGCTCGTGGCCGCTGACGACGAAGGGCTGGGCCACATGTTCAAGCAGCTTGGCCGCCACCTGCGCGGCGCCCTCCGCGCAGGTGCCGGGCAGGGCCACGGCGAATTCGTCGCCGCCGATGCGGGCGACGAAGTCGGTGTCGCGCAGGTTGTCGCGCAGGCGATGGGCCATTTCCAGCAACACGCCGTCGCCGGTGCGGTGCCCGAAGTTGTCGTTGATGTGCCGAAACTGGTTCAGATCGATGAACAGCAGCGCCAGCGGTTCTTTCTGCCGCTGGGCGTGGTCGAGCGCGACCTCCAGCCGGTCTTCCAGCTGATGTCGGTTGGGCAATTCGGTCAGCGCATCGAAATGGGCCTGGCGCAGCAGCTTCTGCTCGGCCTCTTTCGAACGGGTGATGTCATTGATGATGCCGATCAGGTGGCTCAGATGCCCGTTGGCGTCACGGCGATAGCTGATGGACACCCAGGCGGTGAAGGGTTCGCCGGTCTTGCGAGCACTGCGAAGTTCGCCGTGCCAGTGGCCCAGGCGAATGAGGCTGCGGCGGATGCGACGGGCCAGCGCCGCGTCTTCGAACGAAGCGGTCAGCATCGCCGGGGATTGGCCGACGACGTCATCCGCCTCGAACCCGGTGATGGTGCTGAACGCCTGGTTCACCGAAATGATCACGCCGCGCGGATCGGTGATCAAAATGCCTTCGCGGGCCTGCTCGAACACGGCAGCGGCCAGTCGCATCTTGTCTTCGGCTTGGCGGCGCATTGTGACGTCGCGCGCCTCAAGCAGCAGATGTCCCGCAGTCGCGCTGCCCTCGTTGTCGGCGCCTCGGCGCATGGGCCGCACCGAGAGCTCGACACGCCTGGCCCCCGTGGCGGTGGCCACGCCCAGCTCAATGTGCTGAGGCCGGCCTTCGGCCGCGTGGGAGACGGCCCGGCGCAGCCGGTCGGCGTCGTCAGGGGCATGGACCCATGCCGGCAACGTCCACAGCGCCTGGCCCTGGGCATGGCGCCCGGAGGTCCCCAGCCATTCGTAGGCGACGTCGTTCAGCCGTAGCACTTGGCCCTGCAGCGTGAGCAGGCCGATGAGCGTCGAGCTGTGATCCAGCATCTCTTCGGCGAGCGAGGCATCGCCATCCGTTGGGCCGGCGGGTTGAGCGACCCGTCGAAATGCGAGCCACGCCAGGCTCGCCAACGCGGCGGCCAGCGCAGCCACGGCGACACCGAACCAGGGCCAGGCGGGCAGTACGGCAGTGGCAGGGGCAGCAGGCGATATCACGGTGGCAGCAACAATGAGGGTAGGTCATCACTGTGCCGCCAAACCCTCAAGGGTATTTTTCCGATGCGGCCGGCAAAAACCGGCCATTTCAAACGCCGACGTCTGAAAAAGGGCGACGGAAGAGGGCGCCGATAAAATCGACGGCGCAGGGGGAGCGGGTGCCGCTGCCCTCTGATGAAGCGGGCTGGCCTCGGCGCCTGCCTGCTCCCACCACCGTCACCATCCGGGCCCGCTCGCCGGCGCCCGGTCGTCACAAGGGTCTTCATGTCCGGCAGCAGCTTCGGCGAGCTTTTCACTGTCACCAACTTTGGCGAAAGCCACGGCCCGGCCATCGGCTGCGTGATCGACGGCTGCCCCCCCGGCCTGGCGTTGAGCGAAGCCGACATCCAGCCCGACCTCGATCGTCGTCGCCCCGGCACCTCGCGCCATGTCACGCAGCGCAACGAGCCCGATGCCGTCGAGATCCTGTCCGGCGTGTACGAGGGCAAGACCACCGGCACCCCGATCTGCCTGCTGATCCGCAACACCGACCAGCGCAGCAAGGACTACGGCAACATCGTCCAGACCTTCCGGCCTGGCCATGCCGACTACACCTACTGGCACAAGTACGGCATCCGCGATCCGCGCGGCGGTGGCCGATCATCGGCCCGGTTGACGGCGCCGATGGTGGGCGCTGGTGCGGTGGCCAAGAAGTGGCTGAAGGAGCACCACGGCGTCACCATCCGCGGCTGCATGACGGCCCTGGGCGAGATCGACATCCCGGTCGAGGACTGGAGCCAGGTCGGCGAGAACCCCTTCTTCGCGGCGACCACCCAGCACATCCAGCAGTTGGAAGACTACATGGATGCGCTGCGCAAGTCGGGCGATTCGGTCGGCGCGCGCCTGTATGTGGAAGCTTCCGGCCTGCCGCCCGGGTGGGGCCAGCCGCTGTTCGACAAGCTCGACGCCGACATCGCCTACGCGATGATGGGCATCAACGCCGTCAAAGGGGTGGAGATCGGCGCCGGCTTCGAATCGGTGCGCCAACGTGGCACCGAACACGGCGATGAACTGACGCTCGAAGGCTTTGCGAGCAACAACGCCGGCGGGGTGTTGGGCGGCATCTCCACCGGCCAGGACATCCGGGTCTCGATCGCCATCAAGCCCACCAGCTCCATCCGCACGCCTCGGCAGTCGATCGATCTGGCGGGCCAGCCGGCGACGGTGGAAACCTTGGGCCGCCATGACCCGTGCGTTGGCATCCGCGCCACGCCCATTGCCGAGGCGATGCTGGCCTTGGTGCTGATCGACCATGCGCTGCGGCAGCGGGCGCAGTGCGGCGACGTGCGGGTGGACACACCAGCGATTCCGGCGCAGCGCTGAGCCCGGCCGGCGCACCCGAAGCCCGCCCCAAGAACAACGGCCACCCGAGGGTGGCCGTTGTGGTTTCAGCGCGTGGCGGTCAAACGACTTCCGAGGGCGAAACGCGGGGTGCAGCACCCGCGCTGCCCGGCCTCGTCATGCCCACGGCCCAGCGGCCCAGGCGCCACCACAGGCGCAGTGTGGTGATGAACGCCAGGATCTCAAGGAACGTCAGCAGCCCACCGACGAAGGGGTTCCAGCGCTCAGTGCGCGCGTGGAACTTCTCGATCATGTGGTCGCGCTTGATCTCGATCGAGTCGTAGAAGCTCGGAATCACCAGCAGCGTCAGGAAGGTCGAGGTGATCACGCCACCGATGATGGCCACCGCCATCGGGCGGTAGAACTCACCGCCTTCGCCAACACCGATGGCCACCGGCAGCATGCCCGCGATCAGCGCGAAGGTGGTCATCAGGATGGGGCGCAGCCGCATGCGGCCGGCCTGCATCAGGGCCTCTTCGCGGTCGACGCCTGCGGCCTCGCGCACCCGGGCAGCGTCGAGCAGCAGGATCGCGTTCTTCGCCACCAGCCCCATCAGCATGATCACGCCGATCAGGCTCATCAGGTTCATCGTGCCGCCCGTGGCCAGCAGCGCCAGCACCACGCCGATCAGCGACAGCGGCAGCGACAGCATCACCGGCAGCGGCGCCGTGAACGAGCCGAACTGCATCACCAGCACCAGGTACATCATGCCGATGCCCGAGAGCAGGGCGATGCCCATGTCGGTGAAGACCTGCTGCTGGTCTTTCGAGGCGCCGCCCAGCTCCAACCCATAGCCAGGTGGGTAGCTCATCGCGTTGGCGATCTTCATCGCGTCGGCGGTCACTTCACCGGCCGAGCGGCCCTGGGCGTTGGCCGACACGGCGATCATGCGCTTGCCGTCCGAGTGCTGGATTTGTGACGGGCCTTTGCCCATCGTCACCGTGGCGATCTGGTCCAGCGGCACCACGGTGCTGCTGCCGCTCACGGCGATCGGCAGGCGTTCGATGTTGGCTGCGTCCACCCGGTCGGCGGGCGCCAAGCGCACCGCCACGTCGCGGGTTTCGCCGCTCGGGTCGACCCAGTCGCCTACCTCGACCCCCGCGAACGCCACCCGCAGCGCCTGGGCCGCGTCGTTCACCGAGATGCCCAGCGCGTTGGCCAGCCCGCGGTCCAGTTCGATCTTCAGCTCGTTCTGCGGGTCTTGCTCGGACAGGCCCACATCCACCGCGCCGGGCACCTTGCGCAGCTTCTCCATGAACTCGTTGGTGATCGCCTGCAGCTTGCGCGAATCGGTGCCGTGGAAGCGGATCTGCACGGGCTTCTGCGCGCCGTTGTTCAGGTCGTCCAGCACCACGTACTCGGCGCCCACCAATCGCTTGAGCCGCTCGCGCAGCTCGGTGGCCACCTCGATCGCGCTGCGCTTGCGCTGCGTGCTCTTGCCGATGTCCACGTAGATGCGGCCACCGGTCGGGTTGACGTAGCTGTTGGTCGCCTTGGTCTCCTTCATCTCGCGCGCCAGCTGGGCCGCGTTCTCCAGCTTGAGCCGGGCGTACTCCAGGCTGCTGCTGGGCGGCGTACGCACCTCGATGGCCAGGGTGCCGTAGTCCGACGCCGGCAGGAAGCTCGATCCGCCCACGGTGGCCTGCAAGGCAATCGCCGCCACGAAGCTGAGGAAGGCGAACGCAAACATCCAGATGCGGTGGTGCAGCGCCCAGGCGATGATGCGGCCGTAGCGGTCAGCCTGGTGGTCGAACCAGACATTGAACCGCGCCAGCACGGCCGAGATGCCGCGCTTCGGGGCGTGGTGGTGCCCCGGCGGGTCACCCCAGTAGGCCGACAGCATCGGGTCGAGCGTGAAGGAGATGAACAGGCTCACCATCACCGAGGTGACCACCGTCAGGCCGAAGGGGCGGAACCACTCGCCCGACACGCCGGGCATGAATCCCACCGGGATGAACACCGCCACGATCGAGAAGGTGGTGGCGGCCACGGCCAGGCCGATCTCAGCGGTGCCGTTCAAGGCGGCCGTGCGCCGGTCTTCACCCGCCTCCATGTGCCGGACGATGTTCTCTCGAACGACGATCGCATCGTCGATCAGCACGCCGATGGCCAGCGAGAGGCCCAGCAGGCTCATGAAGTTCAGCGTGAACCCGCACAGCCAGACGGCGATGAACGCCGCGATCACCGACGTGGGCAGGCTCAGAGCCGTGATCAAGGTGGAGCGCCAGGAGTTCAAGAACGCGTAGACGACGAAGATCGTCAGGCCGGCACCGAAGAACAGCGCGTGCACGACGTTGTTCAGGCTGTTCTGCGCGTCCTTGCCGCCGTCCTGGGTGATTTCGAGCTGCGTGCCTTCCGGCAGCGTCTTGCTGATCTCGGCGACCAGCTTGCGCACCTCGTCGGCCACGCCCACGGTGCTCGATTCGCGCGAGCGGGTGACCGACAGGCCCACGTTCGGCCGGCCGTTGCGCACCGACAGGTTGCCCACCTCGGCGAAGGCATCTTGCACCGAGGCCACCTGGCCCAGCCGCACGATCTGCTCGCCGCGGCGCTGAACAACGATCTGCTCGAACTCGGCCGGCGATTCCAGCCGCCCGACCAGCCGGATGCTCTTGTCTTCGAGCTCGCCGCGCACCTTGCCCACCGGGGCGGTGGCGTTCTGGATGCGCAGGGCGTTCACCACCTCGGCCACCGAGACGTTGAACTCGCGCAGCTTCTCGGCCTTGAGCAGCACCGACAGCTCGCGGTGCAGCGCGCCATTGACGTTGACCACCGCCACACCCGGGATGCCGCGGAACCGGTCGGCCAACTGGTCTTCCGCCAGGCGGGAGATCTCGGCATGGGTCTGCTTCGACGATGACAGCGCCATCTGCATGATGGGCTGGGCGGCCGGATCCAGCCGCTGCAACACCGGCTCGCGCATTTCCACCGGCAGCTTGTAGCGCACCGTGCCAATGGCGTTGCGCACCTCGTCCGCCGCTTCGATCATGTTCTTGCTGAACTTGAAGATCATGACGATGTTGGCGTAGCCCTCGCTGGCGGTCGAGCGCACCTCGTCCACGCCGGAGATGCTCTGCAGGGCCTTCTCGACGCGGTTGACGATCTCTCGTTCCACCGTCTCGGGCGATGCGCCGGGGTAGGTGATGCCCACCACGAGCACCGGCTGCTGCACATCCGGGATCTGGTTGACCCGCAGCTTGTTGAGCGCGAGCAGGCCCAGGCACATCAGCGCCAGGATGATCACGACCGTCGCGACCGGCCGCTTGATGCTGAAATCTGAAAGGAACATGGCTTACTTCCCTGCGGAAGCGGCGGCCGAAGCCGCCACGGCGGGCGCCGGGGCGCTGGCGGCCCCCTTGGCGCGCTCGATGCGCTGGCCATCGACCAGCGAGGCGCCGGGGGCGCGAAGGATCTGGTCGCCCGCCGACAAGCCGGCGCGCACCACATATTCGCCGCTGCGCAGGTCGCGATCGCCCAGCTGAACCTTGACCTTCTTCAAGGTGTTGCCTTCGACGCGCCAGACGTAGACGTTGTCGCCTTCCTTGGTCAATGCGCCTTCGGGCAGCATCAGCGCCTGCTCGCCGCTGGTGGCCACCTGGCCCTCGGCGTAGAGGCCCGCCACCTTGGGCACGGTACCGGAATCGATGGACACCTGGACGGCGACCTGCCGTGTCGAGGCGTTGGCCGATGGATCCACCCGCTTGACCTTGCCTGTGAAATCGCCGTCGGTGGCGCCGATCACCCGGAAGCTGACCGACTGGCCGATCTTCAGCTCGTTCATCCGGTCGGCCGACACCAACCCGTCAAATCGCATGCTGGCCGGGTCGATCACCTTGACCAGTTCCTTGCCCACCTGCGCGGTGTCGCCCGCCGAGGCCTTGCGGTCGCTGACCACGCCGTCGAACGGCGCGCGCACTTCGGTGCGCTGCAGCTGCTGTCGTGCGGCCACCGCACGCGACCGCGCGGCGACCAAATCGCTCTGCGCGTTGTTGCGGCGGACTTCGGCGTCGTCCATCGCCTGCATCGAGCTCATGCCCTGGGCCTGCAGCGTTTTCAGGCGCTGGAACGTGCGCTCGGCCTGCTCGGCCGACTGGGTGGCGGCCCTGACGGCTTCTTCCGCCGAGGCCAGGCTGTCGCGGATCGAGGTGTCGTCCAGCCGCATCAGCAGATCGCCCTTGCGCACGGCTTCGCCGTTCTCTTTCAGAACCTGCAGCACAACCGCCGGCACTTCGGCGCGCAGATCGGCGCGCCGCTCGGGCTGGATCGAGCCGGTGATTACCGGGCCCATGGCGTGCGTGCCGGTGGAGGCGGTGCGAAGGTCTTCCGGCGCGATCAGCAGCGTCACCGCCGACGAGGCAGCCGCTTCCGGCGCGGACGCGGCCTTGGCTGCGCCGCCGGCGCTGCCGCCCTTGCTGCACGCAGCCAGCATGGCGGCCAGCATGCCGGCGGCCACGCCCACGGCCAAGCGAGTGGGCAGGCTGGCCGGCAGGGCCAGGGACGGACGGCGACGCAACATCGGAAAACCTCCTGATCGTTCGAGGAATCGTGGGTGGCTGGCTTTTGGCCAGAAAAAGCCGCGCGAGCTTATCGTGAACCGGGTGCCCACCGCCATGGTCTGCGACGAATTGCAGCCCGCGCGGGCGAACGGCGAACCGGCCGCCGCGGGTTGCGGCGACAAGTGACGGGGCGCCCGACTGGCGCGCGGCTCATCCGCGCCGGGTGCATTTCGTCGCCGCCTCACTGCGCTTCGTCGGCACCCTGGTGATCGGGCCGGCACGCACTCCTACACTCCGCTCCGCCTGACCGAGGCAAGACGATCTATACAGGAGCACGCATGAACAAGCGCTGGGTCATTGGAGGAGTGGTGGTTGCTGTGCTGGCGGTCGGCGGCACCGTGGCGGCAGTCTCCGCCCGCAAAGGGGGCGAGAAGAGCGACACCAAGCCAGAAGACAAGGTGCTCGACTTCACCACCAAGGAAGTGGTGCTGCCCAAGTCGCAGCCGCTGGCCGGCGCGATCGAGTTCTCCGGCCCGCTGGTGGCGCCCAATACCGCGGTGGTGCGCGCCAAGGCGGCCGGCACCCTGCTGAACCTCACCGTGGCCGAAGGCAGCCGGGTGACCGCCGGGCAGAAGCTGGGCACGTTGGATCTGGCCGATCTGAATGCACGCCTGAATGAACGCCAGGCGCAAGTCGAAGCGGCGCGCGCCCAACTGGTGCAAGCAGAGCGGACCCACGCGTCCAACCAGCGCCTGGCCGAGCAATCGTTCATTTCGCCCAATGCGCTGGAGTCGTCCAAGGCCGCACTCGACAGCGCCCGGGCCAACCTGACCGCCGCCCAGGCTCAGACGGAGACCGTCAAGATCAACCTGCGCGAAGCCGGGCTGGTGGCGCCGATCTCCGGCATCGTCGCCAAGCGCCATGTCGTGCCCGGTGAGAAGGTCTCGAACGAGCAGCAGATCGTCACCATCGTCGATCTCACCAAGCTGGAGGTGGCGGGCAGCGTGGGCACGCACGAAGTCGGCATGCTGCAGCCGGGGATGGCGGTCACGGTACAGGTCGAGGGCGTGGCCGAACCGGTGAAGGGCAGCCTGGCCCGCATCGCGCCAGCGGCCGAGCCGGGCACCCGCTCGATCGGCGTCGCGATCGCCATCGCGAACCCCAAAGAGAAGCTGCGCGCCGGCCAGTACGCCCAGGCCCAGGTGGTGATGCCTGAGGCGACGCCGCGGCTGACGCTGCCGGTGGCAGCCGTGGCCACCGCATCCGGGCAGGAATATGTGTGGACGATCGAGCAGGGCAAGTTGCTGCGCCGCTCGATCACCACCGGCCGGCGTGACGATGGCAAGGGGCTGGTCGAGGTGAAAGACGGCCTGCAGCCCCAGGCGCAGGTGCTGGCGATGCGCTTCGACAACTTGCGAGAAGGCGCCGCGGCGCGGGTGATTGCCCCGGCCCCGGCGACCGCGGCCTCGGCGGCGTCGCCGTCGTCGGCCCTGGCCAGCGTCGCCACCGCCAGCAACTGATCCGGCCATTGGACAGGCCAGCGCCCGAATGCGGTGCCGGCCGGGCCGGATTCATCGAACGAGACAGGAACAGAGGTTCACCATGTGGATGACCCGAGTCGCCATCAACAACCCCGTCTTCGCGACCATGGTCATGGTGGCGTTGTGTGTGCTGGGGCTGTTTTCGTACAGCAAGCTGGGCGTCGAACAGATGCCCGACATCTCGCTGCCCGGGGCGTGGATCGATGTGCGCTACCCAGGCGCGTCGCCCGAGGCGGTGGAGCGTGAGGTCGCCAAACCGCTGGAAGAGGCGATCAACTCGATCGCCGGTGTCGACCGCGTGCAGTCGCGCAGCTTCGAGGGCCGGGTGCAGGCCAGCGTCGAGTTCACGCTGAACACCGACATGAGCCGCGCCATGCAGGATCTGCGCGACCGCGTGGCGGCAGCCCAGGCGGCATTTCCGAAGGATGTGAAGCAGCCCAGCATCTCCCGCTTCCAGGCCGACAACGCCCAACCGGTGGTGGTGATGGCGCTGATGAGCAAGACCCGCTCGGCGCGTGAGCTCTCGACGCTGGGCGAGCTGACGATCGCCAAGCGCCTGGGCCGCGTCGAGGGCGTGGCCAAGGTGGACGTGGGCGGGCTGGTCTCGCGTGAAGTGCGCATCGACCTGGACCCGCTGCGCCTGAAGGCCTATGGGGTCACGCCGGCCGAGATCTCCTCCGCCCTCGCCGCGGCCAATGCCGACCAGCCGGTCGGACTGGTGTCGGACCGGGTGTCTGACGCGATCCTGCGTGTTGAAGGCCGGGTGAAAGACCCGAAGCAGTTCGCCAACGTCGTGGTGGCCCACCGGGGCAACCTGGCCTTGACGCTGAACGACCTCGGCACCTTGGTCGAGCGCGAGCGCGAGCCCGATTCGATCGCCCGCACCAACGGCCAGCCGGCCATCAGCTTCTCCGTCTTCAAGCAGCAGGACGCGAACATCGTGGCCACCGGCGATGCGGTGAAAGAGGCGATGGAAGAGCTGCGCAAGCAACTGCCCAGCGACATCGAGCTGAACCTGATCTACGCCTCCAGCGACTTCGTCAAGGGTTCGCTGGACGGCCTGCGTCACACCTTGATCGAGGGTGCGCTGCTGACGGTGGCGATCGTCTTCCTGTTCCTGCACAGCTGGCGCTCGACGATCATCACCGGCCTGACGCTGCCGATCGCGGTGATCTCGAGCTTCATCGCCGTGTACGCCTTCGGCTTCACGCTGAACTTCATGACGATGATGGCGCTCAGCCTGTGCATCGGCTTGCTGATCGACGATGCGATCGTGGTGCGAGAGAACATCGTGCGCCACGTCGCCATGGGCAAAGACCACCACACCGCCTCGTTCGACGGCACCAACGAGATCGGGTTGGCCGTGATGGCGACGACCTTCGCGATCTGCGCGGTCTTCGTGCCGGTGGCTTTCATGGGCGGGGTGATCGGCAAGTTCTTCTACCCCTTCGGCATCACGGTGGCGGTGGCGGTGATCGTGTCGCTGTTCGTCAGCTTCACGCTCGATCCGATGCTCTCCAGCGTCTGGAAGGACCCGCCCAGCGCCCGCCTGCGTGACGTGCCGGTGATCGGCCACATGATCCGCGCCACCGACCGCGGCATGGATGGGTTGCACGCCGTGTACGGCCGCCTGATCGCCTGGGCGTTCTCCGGCCGCCGCTATCGGGTGTTCGTGCCGCCGATCCCGGCGTATGGCCGGCCGTTCGATGCCCAGGGCCAGCGCGATCGCACCCAGCCTCGGCGCCTGCGGTTTGCCACGCTCACGCCGCGTGGTCTGGTGTGCTGGAGTGGTTTCGCCAGCTTCGTGGTGGCGATCGGGCTGGCCGGTGTCGTCGGCACCGAATTCGTGCCGCAGACCGACCAGGGCTTCACCCAGCTGAACCTGCGTTTCCCGGTGGCTTCGAGCCTGGACCGGGGCAACGACAAGGTGTTGCAGGTCGAGAACATCCTCGCCGGCCGCTACCCCGAGATCAAGACCGTGCAGACGGTGATCGGCTCCACCGGTGAAGGCATGGCCACCGGCCGCAACCAGGCCTCGCTGAACATCGCGCTGGTCGATCGCAAGGACCGCAAGCGCAGCCAGAAGGAAATCGAGGATGCAATCCGCGCCGACATCGCCGGCATCCCCGGCCTGGAGGCCAGCGTGGGCTTTGACCGGCCGGTCTGGATCACCATCCTCGGCGCCGATGGCGAGCAACTGACCAAGGTGGCCAAGGACTTCGCGGAGAAGCTGAAGAAGATCAAGGGCGCGGTCGATGTGGACACCACTGTCAAGCCCGGCCTGCCGGCCTTCGCGGTGCGCCTGAAGGATTCGGCCGTCCGCGAGTTGGGCCTCACCGGCCCGCAGGTGGCCTCGTCGCTGCGTGCCTATGTCAATGGCGACGTTGCCACCTACTGGACGACGCCGGACGGCAACCAGGTCGAGGTGCTGCTGCGCCTGCCCCAAGGCCAGCGCGAACGCATCGACCAGATGAGCAAGCTGCCGGTGGCGTTTGCCAAGGATGGCTCGCCCATCGCGCTCGACCAGGTGGCCACCATCGAGCAGGTGTTCAACCCCGAGGTGATCCGCCGTCAGAACCTCCAGCGTCGCGAAGCGGTGTTTGCCGGTGTCGAAGGACGGCCGTCGGGCGACGTGAACGACGACGTGCAAAAGCTGATCAAGGAAACCCAGTTGCCCCCGGGCGTGAGCTTCATGGTCGATGGCGCCGGCAAGCAGCAGGCTGAGGCTTTCGGCGGCCTGCTCAGCGCGATGGCGCTGGCGGTGATCTTCATCTACATCGTGCTGGCCAGCCAGTTCGGCAGCTTCCTGCAGCCGATCGCGATCATGATGTCGCTGCCGTTGTCGCTGATCGGTGTGATGCTGGCGCTGCTGCTGTGGCGCTCGACGCTCAATGTCTTCTCGATGATCGGCCTGGTGATGCTGATGGGCCTGGTGACGAAGAACGCCATCTTGCTGGTCGACTTTGCCAACCACGCCCGCAAGGCCGGGGCCTCGGTGCGCGATGCGCTGCTGCAGGCAGGCCAGATTCGGATGCGGCCGATCATGATGACGACGGCGGCGATGGTCTTCGGCATGCTGCCGATGGCGATTGCGCTGAACGATGGCGGCGAGATCCAGGCGCCGATGGGCCGGGCGATCATCGGCGGCGTGATCACCTCCACGCTGTTGACGCTGGTGGTGGTGCCGGTGATGTACAGCTACCTCGACAACCTGTCGTCGTGGTTCAGCCGCAAGTTCCTGAACCGGCACGAGGCCGCTGCCAGCACGGTGCCGGCCACGCCCAGCCACGGGCCGCTGGGTGCCCCGGCTGATCGCTGATCCAAGGGTGTGAAAAGGGCAGGGCGGGGGAAACCCCGCCCTTGGCGTTTCTGAAGGACGAATCCTTCACTTACCCAGGCGGCCTCTCAGGCGGCGGTGAGCGTCTGCCCGCTTTGGGTGTAGATGCCGCAACCGACGAGCTGGCGGTCGTTGAGGGCGACCACATAGCTGGCCTTGGGCTGGATCTGGCCCGTCTTCTGATTCAGGATGGTGTACTCCACCCAGTGGCTGCCGCTGGTGGCTTGCCAGGATTCGCGGGCGAAGCGGTCGCCATCAATGCCCGGCACCTCGTGCACCAACTTGCCTTCCATGGCCGGCTTCGCGCCATGCACGTGGTAGCGGCCTTCGCGATCGGTGACGAAGATGTAGAGATCGCGGTCGAGGAAGCCACCTTTCGGATCGCGGAAGATGGCCGAGGCGGCGGACAACCCCCTGGCTTGGATGAGCTCGACGGCGCGGTCCACCAATGCGCGGGCCTCGTCGGCGCTGCCCTGGCGCAAGCGGATGGCGCCCACCGCGTCACTCAAGACCGCCGCGCGGGTCACCAAATCACCCGAGGCCTTGGACGATTCCACCACCATGGTGGCGTTCTGGCGTGTCAGTTCGTCCAGCGTGGCCACGCTGCGCGACACTTCTTCCAGGCTGGCCGATTGCTGAGAGCTCGCCTGCGCAATGCCACGCAGCTTGTCAGACACATTGCGCACGCCCGCCACCAGGGCGTCCAGCGAGTGGTGGGTGTTCTGGATGCGGCTGGATGACTGGCTGACCTGTTCGGTGGATTGCCCGATCAGCTGCCGGATCTCTGCCGCCGCCGACGCACTGCGCTGCGCCAGCTGACGCACTTCCGTGGCCACCACCGCGAAGCCGCGGCCCGCCTCGCCGGCACGCGCCGCCTCGACGGCAGCGTTCAGCGCGAGGATATTGGTCTGGAAGGCGATGCCATCGATCACGCCGACGATCTCGCTCACCTTGCGCGAGCTTTGCTCCAGCGAACTCATGGCCTCCACGGTTTCACGCATCGCCGTGCCGCCGGCTTCGGCCTGGTCGCGGAGCCGGCCAGTGAGCTCGTCCAGCTCGTGCGCGGCGCCCGCGTTGCTCGTGACGGCCTCACTCAACTTGCCGACGGTGCTCACCGTCTGCTCCAGGTTGTCGGCCTGCGCCTCGGTGCGCTGAGACAGCGCCTCGCCGCTGGCCGCCAGTTGCTGGCCCGACAGGCCCACCCGGACGGCGCTGCTGCGGATCTGCGCCACCATCACCGACAACCTTTCGCTCATGCGCTCGACCACGGTGCCGATGTCCGCCAGCTCGTCGCGCCCTTGCACTTCGATCTTGTGTGCCAGATCGCCCGCCGCGATGGCGGTGACCCCGCGTTGCAGCACCTCCAGCGCGCCAGTGAAGCTGGCATAGAAGGCGACACCCAGGTAGAGCATCAGGCCCACACCGATGATGGAAACACCCAGCTGCAGCGTCATCTGGAAGGTCAGCCGTTCCTCCCGCTCTGTCAGCTGCTCGACCAGCAGCTGGTGCACATGCCGATCGAATTCGACCACCTTGCTGATCGCGTCACTGCCCTGTGCGAAGTAGGGGGCGGCCTCGCCCGTGATCGCCTCGGCAGTGAAGGTCTTGCGCGCGGTCTCTTCAAAAGCCAGGGTGGCGGACCGGGCGGTCTCCCATTCGGCGGGCGGATTCACTCCGGCGCGTTGGAGCGCCTCGATTCTGAATTCGACGTCCACCAAGGCGGCGCGAAGCGAGTCGGCGCGTCCGACCAGCGTGGCCCGCTCGGTGGTGCTGGCATCGCCGCGCGAGAGCAGCGCCGCACCTTGGCCGCGAGCCTGGCCCAGCGCTTCGATCCACGGAATGACGCGCTCGACCGCCAGGTCCATCAGGAAATAGCTGCCCGCTTCCGGGTCCAGCATGAGCCCAGACCGTTCCCCCGCCAGAAGCAGCAGCTGGCGCAGGCGCTCGATGTGTTGACTGTGCTCCAGGAAGGCCTCGGTGCGGCGGTCGGCGTGCTTGCCCTCCGCCAGCGCGAGCGTGGTCGTCCGGACGTCTTGCCAGGCTTTCTCGATGTCAAACGGCATCCCTGTCGCCAGCGTCTTGTCAAACGCGGCGACGGTGGTCTTGATCTGGCCGCGCACCGCGTCCCGCTCGGCGACTGCAGAGGTTTCGCTGGACAGCACCCGGTTGGTCAGCCCACGGTGCACCTGCACCTGGGTGATGAGGCCCGTCAATTGGTGGACCAATTCAGCGCCCAGCCGCTCCGAGCGCACCGTCGCCAAATCCCGGCGGGCTTGTTGCGTGCTGTAAGCGATCAGCAGCAGCAGCGGCACGAGCAGCATGAGGCCCATCACCGCCATCTTGATGGGCATGCGCAGCTGGCGCATCAAGCGGGAGGCGGGGTGCAGTAGCTGTTGGCCGAGCGGGTTCATGTGGGCGGTCTCCGAATGGGCAGGGTCGCAGACGCCCCCAGCCCCGGGAGTGCTCGACGGGCCGATCTTGAGCCGGCCGGCCCGCCTTCGATGCCTGGAAAAGCGCTTGGACGACGTGGCAGATGTCCCGCCAGGGCCGATCCAATGCGTTACGAGTTCGTTTCGCACCAGGCCCCGAATGCCGCCAGACTCGGCCGCGGGAGGCCGAACGGCCCACGCCGGCGGCCCCGATCGAGGTGCCGTATCACCCGCACGGTGCCCCCATCCACGATTTGCTCCTGAGGAGACCCAGTCATGAAGAAGTTGCCGCACTGGCGCATGGGGCTGACCGCCTGCGCCCTCGCTGTCTGCGCCTGGCCCGCGCTTGCCCTGGAGGGCAGGGTGGTGGCCAACGGCCTGAGCGATCCCCTGTATGTCACCGCGCCCAAGGGAGATGCCCGCCTGTTCGTGGTGGAGAAGGGCGGCGTCATCCGGGTGATCAAGAACGGCAAGATCACCAAGTTCCTGGACATCTCATCGCGGGTTGGCACCGCGGGCGAGCGTGGGCTTCTGGGCCTCGCGTTTGACCCGGATTACGCGACGAACGGCCGCTTTTATGTCGACTACACCGATGTGACGTCGGGCGCCACCAAGATCGCGCGCTTCACCGTCTCTCCGCCCACGGCCAACAAGGCGGACGCGTCGACCCGCCAGGAAATCATCTCGATCAACCAGCCCGGCTTTGACAACCACAAAGGCGGCTGGATCGGCTTCCGGCCAGGCGACAAGAAGAACCTCTACATCTCGATGGGTGATGGCGGCAGTGGCTATGACCCCGACAACAACGCCCAGAACGGCCAGGTGCTGCTGGGCAAAATGCTGCGCATCGATGTGAGCGGCACCGGGGCGGGCTACAAGATTCCGGCCGACAACCCGTTCGTCAACTCCAGCTCGGTCAAGCCCGAGGTCTGGGCCCTGGGCCTTCGCAACACCTTCCGCGCCAGCTTCGATCGCAAGACCGGTGCGTTCTGGATGGGCGACGTGGGACAGGATTCACGCGAAGAGATCGATTTCGAGGCGGCTGGTGATCCAGGCGGGCGCAACTACGGCTGGCGGCTGCGCGAAGGCATGATCAAAACCCCAGGTGGGGTGGGCGGGGACAAGCCGGGTCTGACCAACCCCGTCTTCGACTACCCCCACCTGGGCAGCCAGGGCAGCCTGGGCAATTGCGTGACCGGTGGCTACGTCTACCGTGGCCCGACGGTGAACGACGCCAACGGCCGCTACTTCTTCGGCGACTGCGTCAGCGACCGGGCGTTCTCGATGACCTTCAATGCCGACGGCACCCCCAAGGAACGCCGAGAAGAAACGGCCTCGCTGTTGAGCGGAAATGGCCTGACGACGCTGGCCTCGTTCGGCGAAGACGGCAAGGGCCGCTTGTACGTGGTGGGCCTGAGCGGCGTCGTGATCGTCATGTGCCCCTCTGCCGCAGGCCAGACCCGCAGCACCGTCCCGCCCTCCGTGGCCGGCGAGCCCCGCGTGTGGGCAGACGTGGCAAGCCCGTGTACGGCGCGATGAGCGGCTGACTCGACATCGAGTCAGGCAAGAAAAAAGAGGCGGCCCGCGGGCCGCCTCTTTTGTTTGTATGGCGCCGGGCCTGAAGCCGGCCCCGCGCGCTTTCAACCCCTGTTCGAGGCGAAGGGAGTCACTTCGACGGGGTCGGTGGATTCAGGATGTGCTTCCACAGACGATCCTGAATGCCTTCCGGTTCGCTCTTGCACTCAAGCTGGATCCATTCGCAAGTTTTGCCGCTGGAGCAATCCTGGTAGCGACGGAAGCCGTCGACACACGGGCTGTCTTGGCCATTGCCGGCATCGATCACCGCATCGCGGCCGTCGTTGCCGGTTTCGAAGCCGCCGACGATGTCGTCCTTCTCATCGATCACGCCATCGCCATTGGTGTCGAAGCTGGGTGTCGTTGGCAGGTTGCCATCGGCGGCGGAGAGCAGGTAGTTGTATCCGACCCCCGAGTTGGTTGAGCAGACCTCGGCCTTCGTGGCAGGCACCGAGGTGCTGAACAGCACGTACTTGTCGGCCAGGATGAACGACGGGTACAGCACGCGTTGGCGCTCGAAAGGCAGGTCCATGTACCAGCCAAATTGCGTCTTCCAGTCGACGGGCGTGGTTTTCACGGTCAGGTACTTGCCGTCGACCAGCGTGGTGTCGGTGTACTGGGCTTGCAGCAGCTTGCGGTCGGTATCCCCGCCAGCGAAGGGGCTGGTGGCCGACACCGAGGTCTCACCGATCTTGACGTTGTCCCACACACCATAGAAGGTCTGTTGAGCTGTTGAGTCCGCGTCGACTGCGTCGATCAACCGTCCGGTGCCGAACAGCACGACACGGCCGTATTCGGGGTGGGCGACCATGGACGGTGCGATGGTGATCGGCTGCGCCGCGCCTGCGGCCGAAGTCGCCGTGAAGAGCGCATTGCCTGAGAACCCGACCTCGACCTTGTCGTTGCTCTGGACATCAAAGCGCCACAGGCTGCCCTTCAGGTCCCCCGCGTACGCGCCGACCACTTCGTGGGTGATCTCGTCCTTGATCAGCGTCACACCCATCAGGCCGTTGTCTGCATCGCCCACTGCCAGACGGTGTTCGATGGCGCCTGTTTCGAGGTTGACGACCAGCAGCACGGCCTTGCCGTTCTTCGAATAGATGCCGTTGCCCACAAAGGCGCGCCATCCACCTCCCTTGATCTTGCCAACAGCGAAATCCGAGAAGATGTAGCCAATGTCCGGATCGGTGTCGCCGCTGTTCTCCCACATCACCGAATTGGCAGGCATGTCGGCAGCGTCCAGCGTGGCGCCAAACGACGTGGGGACATGCACGGCGAAGAAGGTCTTGCCACCGGCGCCCATGCTGCCGATCAGCAGGTTTGTCCACTGCGCTGTGCTGCTACCTCTCGGCTTGATGAAGGCATCCGTCTCATTGAGCGGGCCATCCACGAAGAAGCGGTGGTAATTGGACGGGGTGCCATAGTCCTTGGCTGCCACGATCTTCAGACGCGACAGGCCTTCGCGCGGGAGATACCCGAAGACCTCCGTACCATCCGACGAGCGGAACCCGTGCAGCATGCCGTCGTTGCTGCCCGCAAAGACGATGCCGTCCAGCCGAGTGCGCTTGGCGGTCACGTACTCGCTGTAGGTCGTGTCGAAGGCGTTGTAGCCGAGGTCCAACGAGCCTTTGACGAGCACTGGCGGCGAGTTGACGAAGTCACCGAGGAACTTGTTGTCACGCGAGCGATAGGCGCCGCCGTAGCCGGTTTGCGAATCGTCGCCCCGGATGTAGTTGACCAACTCCTTGGAGCCCACCAGGGACTGCGTCGGGCCATCCATCGAGTCCCAGCGGAATTCACCAGGCGCCGTGCCAAACCAGGTGAACAGGTTGCGCTTGTCTTGAGCGGGCAGGTGTTCGCTGGCTCTCCAGACGATGGTGTCGCCTTCGCGGCCGTTGACGTCCAGCGGCCAGGCTTCGAGGTCGCCCCACCACGAGATCGACTTGTACTTCGGTACGTACTTGACGTTGTCGGCGGTGATGTAGCCCGACGCGGTGGCGATCCCGGCTTCTTTTGCCTCATTGCCGGCCGAGCGACCGAAGGCATCCTTCAGTGCCGCGGTCAGTTCGGTCACGTTGCGCACCGAGTAGAAGTCACCGCCGGTATTCACGGCGGCATGCCACATGTCGTCGATCTTTTGCGGGTTGCCGTCAGCGGGGTTCGGCCATTTCAAGTCTCCTTCCCGGATCGACTTCAGCGTGGCGGTCTTGGCCGCTGCCGTCGAAGAATCGAGTGTGCCGCGCACGCCGAGACCCACGGTGAACTGCGTCAGGTGCTGCCAGAAGGCGATGTCACCGGTCAGCGGCGGCACCTTGTTGTCGATGGAGGTGTCCAAATCGGCCACGAAGTACTTCGTGGCGACGTCGGCCAAGGTCTTGGAGTAGCTGTCGACGAACGGGGTGACCGGCTCATAGCGCGTGGGGCTGTAGCCGTTGGGGTTGGAGTCGGCATAGTCAGGGCCCTGCACGCCATCCACATCCCCCACCGAATTGAAGTCGCTGTCGTTGTAGTAGCCGTCGGTCATTACCAGGCTGACCGCGCGGCGGCATGTCAGCTTTTCGGCGTTGTTGCTGCCTGGACGCGGATCCGTGAGCCAAGGGCTGCCTGTGGGATCACCAGTACGGTCAAAATACGCGCCCACCGAATACATGGCGGTGCGCAGCGGCGTGCTACCCCAGGAAGCGTATTTCTGAACGCCGCCCAGAACAGACGCCAGACGCGTCGCATCCAGCAAGCGCAAGGGACCGCCACTGGCTTCGCTTTCGATGATCGAGTACGTGCGCTTACTGCCGTCGATACTGACCGCGGTCGTGTTGTTGATCCGCCCCCAGCTGACTCGGAGCTTGTCCTTGAAACTGGTGAACGATTCCGAGACCGCCGCCTTGGTCAGGGTCTCGCGCATCCTGTAGTAGGTAAACCAGTTGGCGAAGTTCTGCAGTTCCTCTGCTTGAGTGCATCTTTTTCGGGCGCAGTCTGTGCGGCTCGGGTGTTTGGTCGCCGCTGCGTGTGAGCCGTCCTTGGCATTCACGTCATATGCGGTGTAGCTGCTCATCGACGTCGGATCGGCGCCGGCTTTCAGACGATAAACCAAGCCGGGATAGAACTCTCGCGTTGAGTCGCTGGTGGAGTCTGCCTTCAGAAACCAATTCGTTTTGATCTTGGCGCCAATACCACTGTCAGCCGTGTAGTTGATTGACAGATTGAAAGTGCCGTTGGTGACCATGGGGTCGTACGGGGCTGCTTTCGGGTCGGCATTGGGAAACCGCGAGCCGTCAGGCTTGTACCAGGGGTAATAGCGAACGTCAGGGTTGTAGAAAATGGCATTGGTTTCCGGCGAACGGAACTGCATCTGATAGACGTCTTCAGCTCGCTTTTGTGCGGCGGCCACGCCAGTCAGGAATGTTCCGGTGGGCCACTCGCCACCGACGCAGCCCTTTTTCCCATCTCGGCAGAGCTTGCGCCAGTCGGCTGGAAAACCGCCTACCCATTCATTGCGGGAGGTGCGGCTCAAAGTGACCGGCTTGTTGTTGATATTGAAGGTCTCCTCTGGCATGAAATCAGCCAGCATGGAGCCCGAATCATCGATCGTCAACGCGACGTTGGGGATCGGGGGTTCTGCGACGCGGCTCGACAGCGGAATCTGGGCTGGCTCCGCGGCGCTGGCGTAGTGCGCCGAAAGGTAAGCGAGTGTTGCTATCGATGCCCAATTGAAATTTGTATAACGCATTTGTTTGGACAATAGTTATCTCTCGGGCTCTTTGAAGTCCGATCAACGTGCAACGAAACCCGCGCCGGCGGTGCCGCAAAAGGGGCGACAGCACGCGCGGACGAAATGACACTCTTGGCGTCTGGCGGCGGATGTTCTTTCAGTCGGCTTCGTGAGATGTTTCACGGCCGACGAGCGGTCAAGCTTTTTGGATGAGCGGGGCAGGTATCCCTAATATGAAGGGATGGCCGTTTCAATTAGGGGCTTGCGCTCATATTTGGTTACGTCCGGACGGCCGCCCGTCGGCGTCAGGGCCCGGCGAACCGATGGGCCGGCTGCCCATTACCGTGGTGTCAGCACCAAGGTCTCTTGCGTGTGGCTCGCCACGTCGGCCGAGTCGAGGTACTGGGGCCGCGTCTGCCCCTGGGCATACCGCTCGGCTTGGTCCCGGTAGTGTCGATCGCCCCAGACGCCGCTCTGGCCCGTGGGCACGATGCCTCGTGCCGCAGCGGGCTGGGCGAAATCGACCACGCGGCGGGTTGAGGGGCCGTAGGTCACTGGCACCGGCACCGGGGCGATGGGACCACTGAGGTTGTTCGGCGTTTCACGCCCCCCTGGGGCGGGGAAGGGGCCGATGTTGAAAACCTTGTCCAGCGGGGCCTGTTTGCCGAGGGGGTGCTCGTGGGTCACGCGGTGCGCGCGGCCCCAGGTCCAACTGCCCGAATCGGTGCCCAAGGTGGCCTGCAAGTGCGCCAGCGAGCGGTGCCAGGCGGCGTTCACGATCTGGGCCCGCGATTCCTTCTCGGCGGTGCCCTGCCGGTCCCACCAGGGGGAGGCCGCGTTGGCCGCCAGCCGGGGCAGTGCATGGTCGAGGGCCCGCGTGCGGCGCAGCAGCTGGAAGGCATCGTCGCCCAGCTCGTCGGCCAGGGCTTCGTGCGCCAGATCGAACATGAATTGGCTGAACAGCGTGGGCGCCACTTTGTCCATCGGGTGGTCACCCTGCCAGGCGGCGAGTTGTTCGACCAGCGCCCGTTCGGAAGGATCCGGCGACGCTGCGCGCAGATCGTCGAGCAGAGGCTTCAGCACGCGAGGGCCATAGCCGGTCTGGGTGTCCAGCTGCAGGGCTTGCATCGCGGGGGCATCCCAGCCGGTGGCGCGTGCCGCCAGTTGCTGGTCCAGGCGCTGGGCACGATCCCACAGGTTGTAGTAGCCGGCGACGGGCGTGGGCCCGGCCGGCTGCTGATTGGCAGAGACGATGTAGCCGCGGGCCGGGTTTTCTTCGTGCGGGTTTTGTTCGAAGGGCAGGAAGCCTGTCTTATCGGCTTCCGGGCTGCCGCCGTCGAGGATGAACCCGGGGTTGACGCCATAGGGGCGCATTGGCACTTTGGCCGCCGCCCACCAGGCGATGTCGCCCTGGGCGTTGGCCCAGACGATGTTCAGGCCCGGCGCGTGGATCTTGCTGGCTGCGCGACGTGCTTTATCGAGCGTGTCAGCCCGGTCGAGTTCGTAGAACGCCTCGAAGACGGGGTTCTCCGTATTCAGCAGCGCCCACCACATGGCGATGGGCGTCGTCCCGGCCGTCTTGTCCAGCGCATCATTGATGATGGGACCGTGCGGTGAACGGCGCAGCGTGATCGTCACCGCGGCTGCGCCTTTGACCTGAATGGTTTGCTGCCGTTCCTCCAGGTTGGACCACTGGCCCTGGGCCCACACCTGGCGCGGGTTGTCGGGGCTGATCTTCTCCGCGATGAGGTCGATGTCGTCGTTCTGGAACATCGTGAGGCTCCACCCAAATTGCGCGTTGTGCCCGATCAGTGCGAAAGGGTTCAGCGCCTGGTGGTAGCCATAGAGCTCGATGCCTGGTGCAGACAGGTGGGCCTCATACCAGACGGCGGGCGTCGAGAACGAGATGTGCGGGTCGCCCGCCAGAAGCGGTTTGCCGCCTGCAGCACGCGCCCCCGAAATCACCCAGGCATTGCTGCCTTCGTACAGCGGTACGCCGGCGATGTCGAAGGCGCTCTGGCTCAACGCGGCCACACGGTCAAGCGTGTGCCAATCAGACGCCTGCAGCGACGGGCCGGCGGCACTGGCCGCCGGGGCCGCCGCAGCGGGCTGCCCCTGGTTCACGCCGTCGGGATACCAGGCCAGATCGAAGATGCCCAGATAGTCGGGGCCCCACTGCTGCCGGATGCGGCTCAGCACCGGCTCATGCCGGAAGGCGGCGGCAAAGCTGTAGGCGAGGTAGCCGCCCACGCTGGCGGTGTCTGCGGCGGTGAAAGGGCGCTTGGGAATGCCGAGCAACATGAACTCGATCGGCGCTGGGTGGCTGTCCTGAAACTGGTTGACGCCATCCAGGTAGGCCTGCAAAGCCCGGGTCGTGGGCGAGGCAGGGTCCATCTTGGCAGCAAAGTCATCGGCGTATTCGCGCAGGGTCAGGGTGCGGAACAGTCGATCGGTCTCGACCAGCTTCGGCCCCAACACCTCAGCCAGCTCGCCCCGCGCCAGACGCCGCAGGATCTCCATCTGGAACAAGCGGTCCTGTGCATGCACGTACCCGAGCGCACGGTACAGATCTGCTTCGTTCTCCGCGCGGATGTGCGGCACGCCGGACTCGTCGTAGCGCACCTGCACCGGAGCCGACAAGCCTGTCAGCGAGAGGCTTCCAGAACGTTGGGGCAGCCTGGCGTGCCACATCAAGGCCAGCGCGGCGATGGCGACGGTCAGCAGGGCGATCAGGCCGAGGCCGAGAAACTTGAAGAGGCGTTTCATGCAACGGCAGCGTCGCAGTGGAGACGGCCGCATTCTGCCGCCTGAGGGCAGCCCTCGGGGGCTGGGCGCAGCCGGGCCGCGCCCAGCCGGCATTCCGGTGATTGGGAAGCCGGCTCGGGGCTCTGACTACGCCGCGATGCTTGCGCCGCCGTTCAGACGCTCCAACGCCCCCAACACCTCATAGCACGCCCCCATGTTGTGGTAGTCCACCTTGCCGGCCGGGCTTTTCTGGTCGGTGAGTTTGCGGTTGTCGTGGGTGAGGATGCGGAACCAGGCGCCGTGCTGGTGGTCGACGAAGTGTTCCCAGGCGTAGAGCCAGATGCGGTCGTACCAGTCCCAGTAGCCGCCGTCGTGTGTGCGTTCGGCGAGTGCGGCCGCAGCCGCCATCGACTCGGCTTGTACCCAGTGGTACTTGTCGCCGTCGCAGACCTTCATGTGGGTGTCGGTGGCGGGGTCGCCTTCGGGGGCGAAGCCGTAGACGAGGCCGCTGTGGTGGCGATCCCAGCCGCTTTGGACGGCGGCGGCGAAGAGGTCGCGCGCACGGTGCAGCATCCAGCTGTCTTCGGGGGCGTCGGGCGTCAGCCGCTCCAGCGTCAGCAGCAGCTTGGCCCACTCGGTGAGGTGACCGGTCTGGAAGCCCCAGGGGCGGAAGATGTTGCTGCGGTCCTGGCGGTTGTAGTTCCAGTCGGGCGACCAGTCGGCGTGGTAGTGCTCCCAGACGAGGCCGTGGGCCTGTGCGGCCAGTCGCTGGGTGACGGATTCGGCGAGGGTGGTGGCACGGTTCAAGCAGAACGCATCACCGGTGGCCTCGTAGGCCGCGAGCATGGCCTCGCAGGCGTGCATGTTGGCGTTTTGGCCGCGGTAGGGGCGCAACTGCCAGTCGGGCGCGGCCTCGTCGGCATAGAGGCCGGCCTCCGCCTGCCAGAAGCGTTGCTCCATCAGGCCGATGGTGGCATCCAGCCCGCGGCGCGCTTCGCTGATGCCGGCTTGCAGCGCATGGGCATGGGCCAACAGAACGAAGGCCAGGCCATAGCAGTGCTGGGTGGCGTCGACCACCTGCTTCTTGCCGCCTTCCCAGTGCAGCAACCAGGTGTAGCCGCCGCTGGCTGGGTCTTTATGGACGTTCTCGACGAAGGCCAGAGCGTGGCGCGCCGTCTCCAGCCACTTCGCGGCCTGCGGGTGCTCGGGAAAGTGCCGCGCCGCGTTGGCGAATGTGAAGACGTATCGGGTGCTGCTGACGAGGTGGCGGGTGTGACGGTCGTACACCGTGCCGTCGTCGCGCAGGAAGTGGTACAGGCCGCCGGACGGGTCGATCACCCGTTCGTCGTAGAACGCCATGGTCTGCAGCAGGTGCTCGCGCAGAAACGCGGGGCTGCGGAAGTCCGGGAGGTGTTTCATGCAGTCGATGCTACGCCGCTCTGGTCCAGTGAAACGAAGAAATCGGATGTTCGGGGACAACGGCCAGCGGCGCCATCAAGTCGCCAAGCATCGCCGGGTTGGACACCCGGCGAGCATTGGCAACGCCGAGTGCGTCGCTGATACCCCGATGCGGCGACTCGGGCAAGCCGTTCCCCAGCGGGTGAACCTCTCAGGCCACGCGGCGGTCGTCGTCTCCGAACAGGTGCACGGCGCTGGCCTTCCACGCCAGGGCCACGGGCTTGCCCACGGCCTGGGTGACCTTGCCGGGCACACGCGCCGTCCAGGTGCCGATCGGCGTGTCGACCATGGCGTAGGTTTCAGGGCCGGTGGGCTCCACCATCGCCAAGGTGCCGGACATCGCACCCGCCGTGCCGGGCTCGACCAGCGTCACATCTTCGGGGCGAACACCGTAGCTGAAGGAGGTGGCGCTGCCGTTTTGCAGCGCGGCCGTTTGCGCGTCGGTCAGCGCCATGGCCACACCCTGCGCGGTGACGCTACCGTTGGTGCGCTGCACAGCCACGATGTTCATCGCCGGCGAGCCGATGAACTCGGCCACGTAGCGGGTGGCCGGGCGGTCATAGATGTCGTCAGGGGTGCCGAATTGTTCGACGCGCCCATCCTTCATCACCGCGATGCGGTCGCCGAGCGTCATCGCCTCGACCTGATCGTGCGTCACGTAGACGGTGGTCGTCTGGGTGCGCTGGTGCAGGCGCTTGATCTCGGCTCGCATTTCCACGCGCAACTTGGCGTCGAGGTTGGACAGCGGCTCGTCGAAAAGGAACAGCTTGGGGTCGCGGGCGAGGGCGCGGCCCATGGCCACGCGCTGACGCTGCCCGCCGGAGAGCTGGCCGGGCTTGCGGTCGAGCAGGTGCCCGATCTGCAGCATCTTGGCCACACGGTCCACCGCCGCGTCGCGCTCGGGCTTGGGCACCTTGCGCATTTCCAGGCCGAAGGCGATGTTCTGCGCCACGTTCATGTTCGGGTAGAGCGCGTAGCTCTGGAACACCATGGCGATGTCGCGGTCGCGGCTGGGCGCGAAGGTCACATCGCGATCACCGATGTGGATGGCGCCGCTCGTCGGCACGTCCAGGCCGGCGATCATGTTCAACAGCGTCGATTTGCCGCAGCCCGAGGCGCCGACAAGGATCAGGAACTCGCCCTTCTCGATCTCGATGTCGATCCCCTTCAGGATCTCGACGGTGCCGAAGGTCTTGCGCACATTGCGGATGGACAGGGCTCCCATGGGGGGATGAACTCCAGGTGAATCAGGTCAGAAAAGCAGTTGGCCGTTGGGGCCGATCACCGACATGTTGTGGTACTGCGGGCCTTGGCGTTTCAGGCTGAGCGGCAGGCCCGCCAGCTCGAACGCCTTCGGTGACGAGGCCAGCACTTGTTGCACCGCCGGGCCGTTGGCACTGGCGCTGCCGCGTTGCAACGCGTCGATGAACACACGGGCCGCGATGTACGACTCGGTCATGGCCAGCGTAGGGGCGATGCCGTTCGGGCCGAAGCGCTTGTAGGCCGCGGCAAAGTCGCGCATGAGCCGCACTTTCGGGTCGCGTGGGTGGGGCACCAGTTGCGAAACCAGCAAGCCCCGGGTCGTGTCCGGGCCCACCACGGCCGACAGGTGCGTGGCTTCGGCTGACGACAGCACCACCACGCGGCCACGGCCACCGGCGGCGGCATACAGCTTTGAGAAGTAGGCCACCGCCGAGGTGTTGGTCGCCAGCACCACCGCGTCGTGAGGCGTCTTCATCACGGTGGCCACGGCGTCGCTCACTTGGGCGGTCTCGGCCAGGTGCTGCTGCACCGAGACGAGGGTCACGCCCATCAACGGCGCGCGAGTGCGCGCCAGCGCGATGATCTCCTGGCCATCTTCGTCGTTGCCCGTCACCAGTGCGATGCGCTTGGCGAAGGTGGTTTCGGCATGTCGGAAGACCTGGTCGATCTCGTCGGCGACGCTGCCTCGGGTGGCAAACAGGCTGGTGGAGGAGAAGCCCGGTGCGCTCAGGCTGCCCGACATCACGCCCAGCAGCGGCAGGCCGGTGTCTTCGAGCAGCCGGGCTCGAGCGAGTTCGCCGACGCTGCGGCGCCCGTGCCAGGACAGCAGCGCCGCCGGGTTATCGCTTCGCAGGCGCTCGCGCACTTGGGCGACCACCTGGCCGGGTTCCTCATCGAGCGTCACCAGGCGCAAGGTTTTGCCATGCGGCGGGCCACCGGCGTTGGCCTGGGCGAAGGCCACCTGGGCGCCCACGGCCAGGTGCCAGCCCACACCACCGTTCACGCCAGTCAGCGGCACGATCTGCAGTGCGGTCCACTCGCCGCCGGGGGCGGAAATGGACGCCCCGGCGGCGAGCGCCGCAGCGCCGCAGAGTGCGAAGTGACGACGGGTGATCCCCATGGCAGCTGAAGCCTCAGCCCTTCACCGCACCGGCCGTGAGCCCGCGAACGAAGTACTTGCCGGCCAGCACATAGACCAGCAGTGTGGGCAGGGCAGCGATCATCGCGGCCGCCATGTCGACGTTGTATTCCTTGACCGTGCTGGAGGTGTTGGCCAGGTTGTTCAAACCCACCGTGATCGGCTTCGAATCGGCGCCCGAGAACACCACGCCGTAGAGGAAGTCGTTCCAGATGTTGGTGAACTGCCAGATCAGCGTGACGACCATGATGGGCGTCGACAGCGGCAGCACGATGCGCACGAAGATCTGCCAGAAGTTGGCGCCGTCCAGCATCGCGGCCTTGACCAGCTCGTCAGGCAGGCCAACGTAGTAGTTGCGGAAGAACAGCGTCGTGCTCGGGATACCGGCGATCACGTGCACCAGGATCAGGCCCCACACCGAGCTGGCCAGGCCGAGCCAGCCCAGTACCTGGCTCATCGGCAGCAGCACCACCTGCATCGGCATGAACACGCCGAACAGGATCATCGCGAACATCAGCTCGCTGCCGCGGAAGCGCCATTTGCTGAGCACATAGCCGTTGACGGCCCCGATCAGCGTGGAGGTGGCGACGGCCGGCACGACCATCATCACCGAGTTCATGAAAAAGGGCTTGAGACCGCCGCAATCGGTGCCGGTGCAGGCCTCGGACCAGGCCTTGGCCCAGGCCGCGAAGCTGGGGCTCATCGGCAGCGAGAGCAGGGTGCCGGTGCGGATCTCGTCCATGCTTTTCAGCGAGGTCGCGACCATCACGTACAGCGGCGTGAGAAAGAAGAAGGCGAACAGGCCGAGTGCGCCGAAGAGCGCCAGGCGGTGCCAGGTCAGACGATTGTTCATGGCGCCCCCGTGGTCGCGCGGCCCGTCTCCCCGAGGGAGAGCCAGCACTTTCGGAGCGGCCGTGCAGTGCTCACGTTCACTTCTTGGTCCTCAATTCGGAATACAGGTAAGGCACGACGATCGCAGCGACCGTGGCCAGCATGATCGTGGCGCTGGCGGCACCCAGGCCGATCTGGCCGCGGCTGAACGCCATCGTGTACATGAAGGTGGCCGGCAGGTCGGTGGCGTAGCCCGGGCCGCCGGCCGTCAGCGCCATGACGAGGTCGAAACTCTTGATCGCCAGGTGGCTCACCACCATCAGCGTCGAGAAGAACACCGGGCGCAGCGAAGGAATGAGAATGCGCCAATAGATGCGTGGCAGGCTGGCGCCGTCGACCTGGGCCGCTTTGATGATCGAATCATCGATGCCCCGCAGACCTGCGAGGAACAGCGCCATCACGAAGCCGGCGCTCTGCCAGATCCCGGCGATGACGATGCAGTAGATGGCCTTGTCCGGGTCAACCAGCCAGCCGAATTCGAAGTTCTCGAAGCCCCATTGGCGCATCAGGTGTTCGATGCCCAGGCCGGGGTTCAGGATCCACTTCCAGGCGGTGCCGGTGACGATGAAGCTCAGCGCCATCGGGTAGAGGTAGATCGTGCGCAGCACGCCTTCGGCGCGCACCTTCTGATCGAGCAGGATCGCCAGCAGCAGGCCCACGGCCATGCCACCGCCGATGAACAGGCCGCCGAAGATGCCGAGGTTCTTCAGGGCGACCCACCAGCGCTCGCTCTCCCACAGGGTCACGTACTGGGCGAGGCCGGCAAATTCGTAGTTGGGCAGCAGCCGCGACACCGAGAGCGACAGATAGCCGTTCCAGGCCATCAGGCCGTAGATGAAGAAGAACGACAGCGCGAACGAGGGGGCGACCACCAGCTTGGGCAACCAGGGCGTTCGCAGCGCAGACGGGGCGGACATGGGATGGATGGCGGCTGGTTCGGGAAAAAAGCCCCCGCGCCAAGATCGACGCGGGGGTGGAAAAGCCCGCTGGAGTGTGTCAGCGGCTTGAGGATCAGCCCGGGCCGGCCAGGTCTAAGCTGGCCAGCACGGGGGATCAACGGAGATCAACTCACAGAGATTAAATCCGACAGAACGATCACTTCGTCTTGGCGGCCGAGGCGATCTTGTCCATCGCTTCCTGGGCCGTCATCTTGTCGGTGTTCCAGAACTGGCTCACGGCGTCCTTGATGGCGCCTTCAGCTGCAGACGGAACCGCCATGCCGTGAGCGATCGAGGGCACCAGCGTGCCGGACTTGGCGGTGTCGACGAAGTCCTTGGCCGAGGTCTTGGCGCAGTCGTCGAAACGGTCCATCGGCATGCCCAGGCGAACCGGGATCGAACCCTTGTTCAGGTTGAACACCGATTGGAACTCGGGCGCCATGATCTGCTTGGCCAGTTCCTTCTGGGCAGCGATCTTGCTGTCGTCCTTCAACTGGAACATCGCGAACGAGTCGATGTTGAAGGTGTACGACTTGGCCGTGCCCGGAGCCGGCGTGCAGCCGAAATCCTTGCCCGGCGCCTTGCCAGCGGCGAGGAACTCGCCCTTGGCCCAGTCGCCCATGATCTGCATGCCCGCTTCACCCTTGATCACCATGGCGGTGGCCAGGTTCCAGTCGCGGCCGGCGGCGTTCTTGTCGGTGTAGTCCTTGATGCGCTTGAAGGTGGTCAGCACCTTCTCCATCGTCGGGCTCTTCAGCGAACCTTGGTCCAGCTGCACCAGTGCCTTCTTGTAGAAGTCGGCACCACCGATACCCAGCGCCACGGCTTCGAAGGTGGTGAAGTCTTGCCAGTTCTGGCCGCCATGGGCCACCGGCACGACGCCAGCCTTCTTCAGCGCATCGGCTGCGGTGAAGAACTCGTCCCAGGTGGTCGGCACCTTGGCACCGGCCTTGGCGAACACCGCAGGGTTCGTCCACAGCCAGTTGACACGGTGAACGTTCACCGGCACGGCCACGTAGTTGCCCTTGTACTTCATGATGTCCGAGACCACGGGCGGGAGCAGCTCGTCCCACTTCTCGGCCTTGGCCACATCATCGATGTTGGCCAGCACGCCTTCACGCGCCCACTCCTGGATCGACGGGCCCTTGATCTGCGCGGCCGACGGGGCGTTGCCCGACACCACGCGAGACTTCAGCACCGTCATCGCCGAATCACCGCCGCCGCCGGCGACCGCGAAATCGCGCCAACGGTGGCCGCTCTTCTGCAGCGACAGCTTCAGCGCGGTAGCGGCCTTCGCTTCGCCGCCCGACGTCCACCAGTGCAGCACTTCGATTTCACCGGCGTTGGCCGAGCCGGCGAACAGCGCGGCGATGCTGGCGGCCGCCAGGAAACCGTGGCGCAGCGCGGCGCGACGGGGTTGCTTGTACTTCATCATCATTTGTCTCCGAGATATCGGCGTATTAGAACCACCACTCGACCTGAGCACCATAGCTGGTGCCATTGGTCTTGTCGGCGAAGGCGGCTTGACCGGTCACATTGCCGGCGGGGGCATTCCACTTGGCCGTGGTCACGTACAGGCGGAACTCGGGGCGGCTCCAGAACTCGGGGCCGGTGGCCAGCGTCGGGGCGATCGTCAGCTTGGCCAGCTTCGCGGTGGGCGAACCTTCGGTCTTGTACTGCGAGTAGCCTGCTTCGGTGACCAGCTTGAAGTTCTTGGTGAAGGCGTAGGAGATGCGGCCACCAGCCGACAGCGACGTGGTGCGCACGCCGGCGCCGTCGGTCTGGCTGGCACCCAGCAGCATGGCCTGGCCGCCGAACACGCCGCGCTGCCAGTTCACGCTTTCAACGATCCGCCAGCCCTTGGCGTCGGAATCGGCCGTCAGGTCACCAAAGTTCTGGTTCAGGTTGGCCGAGCCTTGGGCGTACTGCAGGAACAGCACGTTGTTCACGCCCATGCCGAACAGGTCGGTCTGGTCGTGGCGCAGGGTCAGGCCAGCGCCGCTCTTGCCGTCTTCGAAGTCACCTTTGGTGATCGAGGCGAAGAGGTTGATCTTGCCGTTGGTGTTGGCGGCCACGTCGACCCATTCCGCGTTGAAGCGGTTGCCGGGGTGGACGGCGTCGGAGTCGGTCTTGTAGAACGCGACGCCGAACTTGCCGGTGCCGGCGGGCAGGCCCTTCATGCCGGCGCCCACGCCGAGCATTTCGACGAAGAAGGTGTCGACGATGTGCACGTCGCCGCGGCGGCCCCGCTCCTTGCCGATCCAGAAGGTGGCGGTCGGAGCGATGTCGAAGCCCTTGGCTTCGGCCCACATCTGCTCGATCTTCACGCCTTCGCTGCTGTTGTCGGTGGCGCCGGTGTAGTGGTTCACCATCAGGGTGGCCTTGGTGTCAATGCCATCCTTGGAGAAGCCCTGGGCGAGCTGGAATTCGCCGTAGAAGTCGCACTCGTTGCCGAGGCGGTACTTCATGCCGCTGGATCCACCGTTCAGCCCGTAGCAAGCGCGGGAGGCGTCTTCAGAGGTGAGGCCGGGGCCGGCACGGAAGTAGCCGGTGTAGTCAAGCGCATGCGCACCGCTGGCGCCGAGGCCCAAGGCCAGCGCGATCGCGGCGGGGGTGAAAGGAAGCTTCTGTTTCATCAAGGTGTCTCCTGGATACGAACGACCGGTCACTCGCGGGGAGTTGGCGCAGGGGCGCAGATGTTCATCTTGCGTTCATGTACCTTGCGAGTGCTGCAATTATTAAAGACACCTTAAAGTTGTATTGATAGGTAGTTTCCTTAGTTGGGTGCATCCACGCACCAAGCTGTGGCCTGTACGCGACAAGCTGGGGCGGCTGCTGCGTGCCGAACCGCGCCAAGGCGTTGATTTGCCGAGAGCCGTGGCCGCGCCGGCCAGCGCCGATCGGCGCCAGGCCAGGGCCGGCGCAGCGCGATGTTAATAATTTGTTCAGGTATGGCGCAAGGCCAGGGGCGTCAGGCCAAGCTGATCGGACGCTCTGCCAGGGGCAGCACGATGCGCAGGGTGAGCCCCTGCGGCCGCGTGTCCGACAGCTCGACGTGCCCGGCGTGCCGCTCGACGATCTCTTTCACGATCGCCAAGCCCAGGCCGCAGCCGTTGCCTTCGGTGGTGCCGCGCACAAACCGCTCGAACAGATCCGGCTGCAATTGCGCTGGGACACCCGGCCCAGTGTCACTCACTTCGATGCAGGCTTGGTGCTGCAGAACGCTCACGCGCACCGTGACTTCGGCGCCCCGGCCGGCATACCGCAGAGCGTTGTCCAGCACATTGGCGAGCGCTTCACGCAGCAGCAGCGGGATGCCGAGCACCTCGACGGCCGGCTCGGTGCCGTCTTCGCCGTCAGGGGAGGGCTCATAGCCCAGGTCGATGCCAGCCTGGCGCGCACGCGGCACCAACTCGGCTGTCAACTCCCGCGCCAGGCGGGCGACGTCGACCCGCGCGCGGGCCTGTACGGTGGCGGACTCGGGCTCGGCCCGCGCCAGCGTGAGCAACTGATTGACCAGATGGGCGCTTCGGGTCGCGCTCTCGTGCACGCGCTGCAAGCGGGCCTCGAGTGCCGGGTCGTGCGCTTCTTTCAGGGCCAGCTCGGTCTGGCTTTTCAGCCCGGCCAGCGGCGTGCGCAGCTGATGAGCCGCGTCGCTGATGAAGCGTTTTTGGGAGACGACGTTGTGCTGCACTGCGCCAAGCAGGTCATTGATGGCCTGGGCGAGGGCTCGCACTTCGCTGGGGGCCGCGTGCAGCTCGATCGCGGTCAAGTCATTCGGTGCCTTGCCTTCCACCAAAGCCCGCAGGCGCGCGAGCGGCGCCAAGCCGGCCCGGATGCCGGCCCAGACGATCATGGTCATCAGCACGATCAGCGCGGACAGCGGCAACACCGTGTCCACGAGGATGCGGCGCGCCAGCTCTTCCCGGTTGGCGCTGCTGCGCGCCACCTGCACCAACATGGTCTGCATCGGCTCGGAGCCGTCGCCATAGCTCAGGAAGAGTGCTGCCACGCGTACCCGCTCGGTGCCGCTGCCCTGGGCGGCGGGCACCTCGCCGTTGTAGAAGTAGGGCTCACCGAGGGCGGGCTGCGGCGGGATGTCTTTGGGCGTGGGCAGGTTGCGGTTGCCCAGGATGAATTCGCCGGGCGGGGAGCTGACGGTGTAGAGCACCCGATCGTTCGGGTCGGCTTCCAGGATGTCCTGCGCGGCACGCGGAAAGTCGATGAACAGCCCGTTGCCGATCGGCTTGACCTGGCGCGCCAGCGACCGCGTGGCTTGCGACAGCGTGGCATCGACCGCTGCGTTGGCGTAGCGGGCGGCGAGGTTGTAGGTGACGAAGGCGCCACCGATCCACAACACCAGCTGGGGCAGCAGCAGCCACATCAGCAGCTGGCGGTGCAGCGAGGGGCCGCCAGCGGCCCGGCGCACCGCGGCATCGTCAGGCCCTTGCGGCGAGCTGCGGCGCCAGAGCCGGCTCATGAGAAGAACTGGCTTTGCCAGGCTTCTCGTGCCCCCCACGGGGGGCGGGCTGGGCGCAGCCCGGCCCTGGGGGCTGCGGCTGAGAAGAACTGGCTTGGCCAGGCTTCTCGTGCCCGCCGAGGGGCGCGCGCTGGGTGCAGCCCGACTCTGTGGATGGTGCTCATGCACTGGTTTCGGCTTCGGCTTCGAGCAGGTAGCCCAGGCCGCGCACCGTGCGGATCGCCAGACCAGACTGCTCGAGCTTGCGCCGCAGGCGGTGGATGTAGACCTCGATGGAGTTGGTGCCACTGGCCGCTTCGGTACGGTCCAGCGCCCAGGCCTGCTGGATCTGATCTTTGGTGACCACCTTGTCGCGTTGCGACAGCAGCAGGTCCAGAAGCATCCACTCGCGGGGGCTCAGATCCAGGGGCTCGCCGCGCACGGCGGCACGACGGGTATCGCGGTCAAAGCTGAGATGGCCCAGCTCTGCAGAGCTGCCGATCGGCCGCGTGCGGCGCAGCAGCGCGCGCAGCCGCGCCTCCAGCTCGGGGAAGTCAAAGGGTTTGGTCAGATAGTCGTCGGCCCCGGCGTTCAGGCCGGCCACGCGGTCGTCCAGGCTGTCCAGCGCGGTGAGCACCAGCACGGGCAGGGCGGGCTTGGCGGCGCGCACACGTTTGAGCACCGTCAAGCCGTCGACCAACGGCAGTCCCAGGTCGAGGATGGCCAGATCGAAGGGTTGCTTGAGCAGCAGGTACTCGGCCACGGCGCCATTGGGCGCATGCTCGACATCGAAACCAGCCTCGCGCAGCTGGGATGACAGGGCATCCGACAAGATGGCATCGTCTTCGGCGAGCAACAGGTTCATGTCTGAAAGCGTAAGAGAGTTCTGCAAGACGGGCTGTGCCCGATCGGTGGTCGACAGGTTCACGCTGAATGCCGCTGAGCGGAAGACATTTCCAGGAAGGAAAGCACCCGTCGGGTGAGCAGTGCTGCCGAGGCGGCGTCGTAAGACGGCAGGCTCGCGTCGGCGAACAGGTGCTGATCCCCCGGATAGAGGAAGAGCTCGGCCGATGGTGTGGATCGAACGAGTGACCGAGCGGCCTCCAGATCGCCATCGCCACCGAACACCGGATCGCCGTCGCGTCCATGGACTTGCACCGGCACGCCGGCCGGCCAGACGCCGCCGACGTATTCGAGGGGCACACAGGCTTCGATCAGCACCGCACCCGCCGCGCCGGGCCGCGTCATGGCCAGGCGTTGCGCGGGCATC
This sequence comes from Ideonella lacteola, assembly GCF_038066555.1. Taxonomy (NCBI): domain Bacteria; kingdom Pseudomonadati; phylum Pseudomonadota; class Betaproteobacteria; order Burkholderiales; family Sphaerotilaceae; genus Ideonella; species Ideonella lacteola. Next base: position 96,932 of record NZ_JBBUTG010000015.1, read on the forward strand.
ACCCCGAGCGACATGCCGACATACACCAGCGACGCCGGCAGCTTCTGCGCGGCTCGAACCCCGCGCTCGGAAATCTCTTCAAACCCGATGCGCTGCGCATGCGCCACGCCGTCTTCGAGCCGACTAAACACCTGACCTTCGAACAGATCAGGCGTGTGCACCGTGTGTCCCGCCTGACGCAGCGCGTGGGCCCATGCCAAGAACCCGGGTGTCTGACCCCATGCGTGGTGGAACAGAAGAATCTCCGACATCCCGGCTCCTGGTTTCGTCGACCCTTGCCCGCGCTGCCAGGCACATCCCGGCAGGCCGGCCAGCAGCGCCATGCTCAGCAGCACACCGCGTCGCCGCAGGCCTCCACCCATCGGCGTCACAGCCGATGCCTCCACGCCGCCGGTGGGCGGCCGAGCAGCCCCTGACGGAAGTGGAAGGGTGCGCATCGCGGCATCTTATCGTTGCCTTCAGGGGCCTAGATCGTGTGCGCCGTGCCGGCGCCGCGCGTCAAGGCTCAGGTGATCGGACAGTTGGGTCTCTGGCTCCGGGCTGGTCGCGGGCGGCAGGCTGACCCAGAATTCGCCTCGCCCCCATCCCACCATCGGTTCACTTCCGCTGCGAGAGCTCATCCGCCTTGTCTGAATACCTCGTCATGCCGCTCGTCCCGCTCGACACGCAGACGGCGCTGTATCTGCTGGGAGTCGTGTACCTGTTGATGTCGGGCCTGGTGTGGATGATCTTGCGGCCCCACCATGAAGCGGCGGCCATCAGCTTGTGGTGCGGCGGCGGCGGGGTGGTGGGCATCACCTACTTCATCTTCACCCTCGGCGGGCTGCTGCCGGCCTATTGGACGACGCAGGTGCCGGTGTCCTTGGGCTTGCTGGGCATGGGCCTGCGCTTGTGCGCGCTGTACCGCGAGAGCGGCCGTGAAGGCGGGTGGCGCGTGGTGATGGTCGCTGTGGCCATCGCGATGCTGCTCGTGCTGACGCTGGGAGCGGCCATGCCGTCGTGGCGCCGCGTGCTCAATGGCACCTTGATGATCGCCGCGGCGGTTTGGATCGCCGTCATGGCCGTGCGTCTGGGGCGGTTTCCCCATGGACGTGGTTCAGAGCACATCGCGGTGTCGTACGCTTTTTTTGCGGGCAGCTATTCGCTGCGCATCGGCGTCAGCGTGCTGGCCGCGGCCTCGGGCACCTATGTGCCGCCCAACCTGGCGCCCACGCTGGACCTGTTCCTGGTGCTGGCCGGTGGCCTGGTCGCGGGCATCTTCGGCAATGTGGGCTACGTGGGCATGGCCTTGGAACGGGCCCGGATCCGGCGCGACGCGCAGGCCGCCGACCTGGCCCGCGAGCAGGCACAACGCAGTGCGGCGGAGGCCCGCGCCGCGGTGCTGGCCGAGCGCCTGGCTGAGCGTGATGAGTTCGTGCGCGTTCTGGCACACGAGGTGCGGCAGCCGTTGAACAACGCGTCGGCTGCGCTGCAGAGCGCGGGCGCCGCGTTGCAGGTGGGCGAGATGAGCGATGCGGGCGAGGTGCAGGCCCGCTTGCATCGGGCGCAAAAGGTCATCAGCCACATCGTGGGGTCGATCGACAACACTTTGGCCGCCACCACCGTGCTGGCCAGCGAGCAGCCGCTCGCCCCGCGCGATGCCGACGTCAATGTGTTGCTCGAGATGGCGCTCGGCGATCTGGACCCCCAACAGCGGGTGCGTGTTCTGCGCGACGCCAGTTCGTCCCATGCGCGAACGGCCGCCATGGACATTGGCCTCATGCGCCTGGCCTTGCGCAACCTGCTGTCGAACGCGCTGGCCTATTCGCCGCGAGGCTCGCCCGTGGTGCTGCAGGTCAGTGACAGTGACGAGCCGCTGGGCCTGGTGTTCGAGGTGCGCGACCAGGGCCCGGGCATCGCGCCCGAGATGCGGGATCGCCTCTTTCAGCGTGGCGCCCGGGGTGACCATGGCTTGCCCAGCCACGGGCTGGGTCTCTACGTGGTCCAGCAGATCATGCTGAGGCACGGGGGGCGCGCCAGCTGGGCGCCCCATGAGCCGCAGGGCAGCGTCTTCAGGCTGTGGCTGCCCTTGGTGGATTGATCAGACGCCGCGCAGAGGCGCGCGGAACACATACCCCACCCGCGATTGCGATTGCATCGGAACGACCACCGGGGTGGCCCGCTCGATGCGGCGACGCAGGCGGTAGAGCGTGGCGCTCAGGGTGTTGTCGGGCTCGTCGGTCACCGGGCGGCCCAGGCGGCGGCACAGCACCTCGCGGGTGACGGTCTTGCCTTCGGCCTCGACGAAGCACTCCATCACCGTGATGTCGCCTTCGCTCAGGTCCACACGCACGCCGTCCGGGGCGACGAGCTGCCCGGCGTGACGATCGAGCACCCACTCTTTGGAGCCCGCCTCGGTGGCCACCACGCGGCGGTGCACCGCGCGGATGGCCACCACCACCTGGTCGAAGGTGACGGGCTTGGCCAGGTGCATGTCGGCCCCGGCGTCCACCACCGACGAGAACACGTCTTCCGCCACGCGACCCGAGACGACGAGCACGCCAGCGTGGGTGCGGCGGCGCAGCACGCGGATCAGCTCGACGCCGTCGATCCCGGGGAGCATCAGGTCCACCAAATAAAACCCGTAGCTGAAGGGAGACGAGTCGGCCAGCAATTCATCGCTGTCGGCAAATCGATGGACTTGGACACCCAGGCCGCGCAAATGCTGGGCGAGAAATTCGGTGTACTCCACGTCGTCGTCGACGAGCGCGATGGAGGCGGGCAGGGATCCGGTGTGGGGCATGGAATGCGTCGACAACGCTGGGAGAAACGTGACGAATGATTCTAGGCAGCACGACGCGGCTGCAGTGCACTTCCCGGGGAAATCAGGATCACGAGGCGGTATTTCGGCGATGGAAAATTGACCCGCGTTGCCATTGAGCGGGAATATCTGATTCGCTGAGTAATCAATGATCGAAGCTGCGCCATTCGGCGTGGCCTGCGCACCACGCCAGGGCTTCGATCCGCGGCCTACCTGAGCGCCGCGCTGGGTGCTCAGGGGCTGCTTAGGGGGCTGCCGGCTGTCGTCAGCACTCGACGATGTTCACCGCCAGGCCGCCGCGCGCCGTTTCCTTGTACTTGGTCTGCATGTCGGCGCCCGTTTCGCGCATGGTCTTGATGACCTTGTCCAGGCTCACATGGTGGGTACCGTCGCCCCGCAGCGCCATGCGGGCGGCGTTGATGGCCTTCACCGAGGCGATGGCATTGCGCTCGATGCAGGGAATCTGCACCAGGCCGCCGACCGGGTCGCAGGTGAGGCCCAGATGGTGCTCCATGCCGATCTCGGCGGCGTTCTCGGCTTGAGCCGGCGTGCCACCCATTGCCGCGGCCAGCGCGCCCGCCGCCATCGAGCAGGCCACGCCCACTTCGCCTTGGCAGCCCACCTCGGCGCCCGAGATGCTCGCGTTTTCCTTGTAGAGGATGCCGATCGCTGCGGCGGTGAGCAGGAAGTCCATCACCCCCTGGTCGCTCGAGCCGTGCACGAAGCGGTGGTAGTAGTGCAGCACCGCCGGCACGATGCCCGAGGCGCCGTTGGTGGGCGCCGTCACCACGCGGCCGCCGGCAGCGTTCTCCTCATTGACCGCCAGTGCGTAGAGGTTGACCCAGTCCATCACCTGCAGCGGGTCGCGCAGGGCCTGCTCGGGGTTGGCCGTGAGGTCGCGGTAGAGCTGCGAGGCCCGGCGCTTCACCTTGAAGCCACCGGGCAGCACGCCATCGGTGCGCAGGCCGCGGGCCACGCAATCCTGCATGGCGCGCCAGATGCGCAGCAGGCCGGCGTCGATCTCGGTGTCGGTGCGCCAGTGGCGCTCGTTCACGCGCATGACCTGAGCGATCGTCAGGTTCTCGCGTTCGCACACCTGCAGCAGCTCTTCGCCCGAACGGAAGGGCAAGGGCAGCACGGTCGCATCGGGGGCGATGACCTTCTGCTTCGAGCCATCGGCCGCCACCTCGTCACTGACGACGAACCCGCCGCCGACCGAGTAATACGTGCGGTTCTCGATCTCGGCGCCTGCCGCGTCGTAGGCGATCAGGCGCATGCCGTTGGCGTGGAAGGGCAGTGTCTCGCGGCGGCGGAAGACGAGGTCTTCGCCTTCGTCAAAGGCCACCTCGTGCTCGCCGAGCAGCGCGATGCGCCTGGCGCCCCGGATCTTGTCGAGGATGGTTGGCACGGCGTCCACATCCACCGTGTCCGGCTCATGGCCCGCCAGGCCGAGCAGCACCGCCTTGTCGGTGCCGTGGCCCTTGCCGGTGGCCCCGAGCGAGCCGTAGAGCCAGCAGCGCACCCGCGCGGTCTGCGCCAGCAGCCCCTCGCTGCGAAGCCTAAGCCCGAACAGGCGCGCGGCGCGCATCGGGCCCACCGTGTGCGAGCTGCTGGGCCCGATGCCGATCTTGAAGAGGTCGAAGACGGAAACAGCCATGGTGTGGGCCTCGAGGGTTCGGCGGCGCCGCCTGGGCGCCGGGCTGCTCATGCCCAGGCCAGAGCCGACAGGGTGTGAGCAGGCGCGCGGCCGCCATCAGACGGCCGGGTCAGACCATTCAATCGTGGCGGCGAGGCTGCGCCGCCGGCAGGGTCATTCCGCGAAGGCGGACATCGGCACGCAGCTGCAGAACAGGTTGCGGTCACCGTAGACGTTGTCCACGCGGCCGACCGGCGACCAGTACTTGTACTGCCGCAGTTCGGCCACCGGGTAAGCCGCTTCTTCGCGGGTGTAGGCGTGGGGCCATTCGGCCTTCAGCAGGCTTTGCGACGTGTGCGGCGCGTTCTTCAGCGGGTTGTCTTCCTTCGGCCAGGCGCCCGACTCGACCTTGCGGATCTCTTCGCGGATCGAAATCATCGCGTGGCAGAAGCGGTCCAGCTCGACCAGCGGCTCGCTCTCGGTCGGCTCGACCATCAGCGTGCCGGCCACCGGGAAGCTCAGCGTCGGTGCATGGAAGCCGTAGTCGATCAGGCGCTTGGCCACGTCTTCCGCACTGATGCCGGAGGTCTCCTTGAGCGGCCGCAGGTCGAGGATGCACTCGTGCGCGACGCCGCCACCCTTCACACCGGCGATCCCGCCGCTGTAGTGGATGTCGTAGTGGTCAGAGAGCTTGGCTGCCACGTAGTTGGCGCTGAGGATGGCGGTTTCGGTGGCCTGCTTCAGGCCATCGGCGCCCATCATGCGCACGTACATCCAGCTGATCGGCAGCACCGCGGCGTTGCCCAGCGGCGCGGCCGAGACGGCGCCCACGCCGCCCTCGCGTACCTGGCCCGCCGTGGCATGGCCCGGCAGGAAGGGCACCAGGTCTTCCACCACGCAGACGGGGCCAACGCCCGGGCCGCCACCGCCGTGCGGGATGCAGAAGGTCTTGTGCAGGTTCAGGTGGCTCACGTCGCCGCCGAACTGGCCCGGGGCCGCCACGCCCACCAGCGCGTTCATGTTGGCACCGTCCACATACACGCGGCCGCCGTACTGGTGGACCATCGCGCACAGTTCCTTCACCCGGGGCTCGAACACGCCGTAGGTGGAGGGGTAGGTGATCATGATGCAGGCCAGATCCTTGGCGTGCTGCTCGCACTTGGCCTTCAGATCGTCCAGGTCGACGCTGCCGTTCGCATCGCACTTCACCACCAGGACCTGCATGCCCACCATCTGGGCCGAGGCGGGGTTGGTGCCATGGGCCGATTCAGGGATCAGGCAGACCTTGCGATGGCCTTCTCCGCGCGATTGGTGCCAGCCACGGATGGCCAGCAGGCCGGCGTATTCGCCCTGTGAGCCGGCGTTGGGCTGCAGGCTGATGCCGGCATAGCCGGTGGCCTGGCACAGCCAGCCGGTGAGCTGCTCGTTGAGCAGGGCATAGCCCTTGAGCTGGTCGGCCGGGGCAAACGGGTGAACCGCGGCGAACTCGGGCCAGGTGATGGGGATCATCTCGCTGGTCGCGTTCAGCTTCATCGTGCACGAGCCCAGCGGGATCATGCTGCGGTCCAGCGCCAGGTCCTTGTCGGCCAGGCGGCGCAGGTAGCGCAGCATCTCGGTTTCGCTGTGGTGCGTGTTGAACACCGGGTGGGTCAGGTACGCCGAGGTGCGACGCAGACCTTCGGGCAGGCGCAACGCGATGCCGGCGGCATAGTCGCTCACCTGGGGGCAGGCCTGGCCGGCCGGTGCGAACCAGCTCCAGAGCGCGGCGATGTCTTCGCGGGTGGTCGTTTCATCGAGCGACACGCCCACGTGTTGGGGTGACAGGCGGCGCAGGTTGGCGCCGCCGGCCAGCGCGCGGCCGATGATCTCGTCGGTGCGGTCGCCCGTTTCAATGGTCAGCGTGTCGAAGGCATACGGGTTCTGCACCTTCAGGCCGAGCTTGCCCAGGCCATCGGCCAGGATCGCGGTGAAGGTGGCCACGCGGGTGGCGATGCGCTTCAGGCCCTCGGGGCCGTGGTAGACGGCGTACATGCTGGCGATCACCGCCAGCAGCACCTGCGCGGTGCAGATGTTCGACGTGGCCTTCTCGCGGCGGATGTGCTGCTCGCGGGTTTGCAGGGCCAGGCGGTAGGCCGGGTTGCCGTGCGCATCGACGCTGACGCCGACGAGGCGACCTGGCATCGAGCGCTTGAACTCGTCGCGGCAGGCCATGAAGGCCGCGTGCGGGCCGCCACCGCCCATGGGCACACCGAAACGCTGTGAGTTGCCGATGACGATGTCCGCGCCCCATTCGCCCGGGGGCGTCAACAGCGTCAGGGCCAGCAGGTCGGCGGCCACGATGAATGCGGCACTCTTGGCATGCGCCTTCTCGACGACCTCGCGCATGTCGTGCACCAGGCCGCTGGTGGACGGGTACTGGGCCAGCACGGCGAAATAGTCGTGCTCTTCCATCAGCTTCGGTGCGAAGCCGACGATCACCTCGATGCCGAGCGGCTCGGCACGGGTCTTGACGACCTCGATCGTTTGCGGGTGGCAGTCGCCCGCGACGATCAGGGTGTTGCTCTTGCTTTTGACGCTGCGTTTGGCCAGCGTCATTGCTTCGGCGGCGGCGGTGGCCTCGTCGAGCATCGAGGCGTTGGCGATCGCCATGCCGGTCAGCTCGGCGATCATCGTCTGGAAGTTGACCAACGCTTCCATCCGGCCTTGCGAAATCTCGGCCTGGTAGGGCGTGTAGGCGGTGTACCAGGCCGGGTTCTCAAGGATGTTGCGCAGGATGACGCCCGGCGTCAGCGTGCCGTAGTAGCCCTGGCCGATGAAGCTCTTCTTCACCTGGTTCAGCGAGGCCACCGCGCGCAGCTCGGCCAGCGCTTCGGCCTCGGTGACGGCCGGCGGCAGCACCATCGGCTGGGCCCGGGCGATCGATTTCGGCACGATCGCGTCGATCAGGGCCTGGCGCGAGGCGGCGCCGATCACGCTCAGCATGTGCGCCTCGTCGGCCGTGTCCGGGCCGATGTGGCGGGCGATGAACTCGCCGTGGTTTTCGAGGGCGTCGAGAGGGGTGTGAGCGTGCATCAGCATGGCGCGTGGGAGACAGCGGCGAACATCGGGCCGGGCGCGGTGCGGGTCAGGCGCCGCGGCCGGCGGGCTACATCAGGAATCGGGAACGGCTCAGGCTCAGAGCGTTTTCAGCAGGGCGTCGTAGGCCGGCGGATCCATCAGCTGGTCGAACTCGGCCATGTTCGTGACATGGACCTTGAAGAACCAGCCGGCGCCCATCGGGTCGGTGTTCGCCAACGCCGGGTTGGCGCGCAGCTCTTCGTTGACTTCGACGATCTCGCCGGTCACCGGCATGTAGATGTCGGCCGCGGCCTTGACCGATTCGACGACACCGGCGATCTCGCCCTTGTTGTAGGTCTTGCCCACTTCGGGCAGGTCGACGAACACCACATCGCCCAGCGCATCTTGCGCGTGCAAGGTGATGCCGACCACGGCGGCTTCGTGATCCTCGATGTTGATCCACTCGTGATCGGCGGTGAACATGGTCGTCATGGGCAGGGCTCCTCGGTTCGGGTAAGCAGGGGTGGCTAGGTTGATTCAGGGCCGGCCGGCGGTCAAGACGGCAGACCCTCGGACGGGCGGGCTGACTGCCCTTCAGCCGCGGTAGTAACGGTGCGGGGCAAACGGCATGGCGGCCACCTTCATCGGCAGCCGCTTGCCTCGGACCTCGGCAAACACTTCGGTGCCGACGGCGGCGTGCGAGGCCGGCAGGTAGCCCATGGCGACAGGCTGGTTCACCGTGGGGCCCAGCGTGCCGCTGGTGACGGTGCCCAGCTCGGTGCCATCGGCGGCGACCAGCTTGGCGCCTTCGCGGACCGGGGCACGCTCCACGCCCACCAGGCCCACGCGCTTGCGCTTGGCGCCTTCAGCGAGCTGGGCGTCGATCACCGCCGCGCCAGGGTAGCCGCCGGCGCGGGCGCCGCCAGCGCGACGCACCTTCTGGATGGCCCAGGTCAGCGCGGCTTCGACCGGCGTGGTGGTGGTGTCGATGTCGTGGCCATACAGGCACATGCCGCCTTCCAGGCGCAGCGTGTCGCGCGCACCCAGGCCGGCGGGCTTAATCTCGGGCTGCGCCAGCAACTCGCGGGCCAGGGCGACCGCCTGGTCCTGGTGGACGGAGATCTCGAAGCCGTCTTCGCCGGTGTAACCCGAGCGGGTGACGAAGCACTCGGCACCGGCGATCGTGAACACGCCGCCGGTCATGAAGGTGAGGGTGGCGACGCCGGGGGCAAGGCGGGCCAGGGCCTCTGCCGCCTTCGGGCCTTGCAGCGCCAGCAGGGCGCGCTCGGGCATGGGCCGCACTTCGCAGCGCTGGCCGATCTTCGAGCTCAGGTGGGCGATGTCGGCGTCTTTGCAGCCGGCGTTGACCACGACGAACAGATCGCCAAACTTCGCCAGGGCCTCCACGGGCGGGCGGGTGATCATCAGGTCGTCGAGCAGGCCGCCTTGCTCATTGGTGAAGAAGGCGTAGCGTTGCTTGCCAGCGGGCAGGTCGATCACATCGACCGGCACCAGCGTTTCGAGCGCGGCCGAGGCGTCGGCGCCGATCAGTCGCAACTGGCCCATGTGCGAGACGTCGAACAGCGCTGCGGATTCGCGGCACTGCTTGTGTTCGGCCATCAGGCCGGCGGGGTATTGCACCGGCATCGCGTAGCCGGCGAACGGCACCATGCGGGCGCCGAGTTCGAGGTGGAGGGCGTGCAGTGGAGTCTGCAGCAGAGCGTCGGCGGCGTTAGCGGAGGACATCGCGGTTCCTGTGTCGAGGGCAATCCAAGGGACCTGATCGGTCGGAATTTGCCCTCGCTGTCCGCTTTACCTGAGAGATTGACGGTGTCGGCGTGTGGCCGGGCACCGCTTGCCCCTTCGGTGGACGGGCTCGAAGACCCGTCTCTCTCCAGTGAGGAACGCCCCGCATCCTGACGCGAAGCGCTTGCCAGTCCTTTTGCCTGAGCGTTCGAGGCCTGTACGGCCTCTGCGCCTTCGGCGGCCCCTGATGGAGCTCTCTCCTGGCAAGCGGGCAGTGTACCCGAGCCCGTTCGCGGTCGGGCTATGCTGCGGTGCGATTTCTCGTCCGGTTGCGGCAAGCTGCAACTGTTTCTTGGTGCCGTGGAAAAAGAGTCACTCACAGGGTCACTCATGCCGAGCTCTCCGGGCCCCCTGGTCTTCATCAGCTACCGACGCGACGACGCGGCGGGATACGCCCGAGCCATCGCCTCCGAACTGTCGCGGCGGTGGGGTGCAGACCGGGTCTTCATCGACGTCGATGACATCGGCGCCGGCCAGGGTTTCGCCCAAGTCATCGGGCAGGCGGTCGACACGGCCAGCATCTTGCTGGTGCTCATCGGCCGCCGCTGGCGGGGCGAGCGAGAAGGGCAGGCGCCGCGTGTTCAGGATCCGGGCGACTTCGTCCGGCTGGAGGTGGCGGCTGGTCTGCAGCGTGGCATGACGGTGATCCCCCTGCTGCTGGACGGCGCGGCCATGCCGCCCGGGGCCGACCTGCCGCCGGACATCCAGGCCTTGTCGAGCCTGCAGGCGCTGGAGCTGGGAAACAGCCGCTTCGCCGCCGACGTCGAGCGCTTGGTGGCAGTCGTGGGTGAGCGGCTCGGTTCGTCGCCAGTCCAGCCCGGCAGGCGAGGGTGGATCGTCGCGGCGGCGGGCGCCTTGGGAGCGGCCTTGCTGGCCGGCGGCTGGTGGGCCCGTTCGCGTTCGGTGGCCAGGCCAGCCATCGATGGGGACTGGGTCGCCGAGCTGCGATATGCCTGGGAGCCCGCGCCACGCACCGAGCGCTTTCACTTCACGGGCGAAGGGCGCCAACTGGCGGGCACCGCCAGCTTCCTCGGCGTGCCGCGTGGCCTGGTGGAGGGCGAGGTGGACGAGCGGCTGGTCCGCTTTGCCACCCGCACCGCCGAGATGGGCGGCGCCGAGATGACCCACCGCTACCAGGGCCGCCTGGATGATGACGGAGTCCTGCGTCTGATGATGCAGACCGAAGGCGGCAGCGGCCCGAACGCACCGCTCGAGTTCGTGGCCCGACGGGCCGAGGCGCATGCGCCCCGCTGATTCACCGAGCCACCCCGCGCTACATTGGACGACCGCTGCCACCACCTCTGGATGAGGATTCCGCCATGCTGACCGAACAAGACCCGCTTCTGCTGCGCCAGGACGATTCGCGAGGCGTGGTGACCATCACCTTGAACCGCCCGCAGGCCTTCAATGCGCTGTCCGAAGCCATGCTGGCGGCGCTGAAATCCGAGTTCGACGCCCTGGCGAGGGATGCGTCGGTGCGGGTGGTGGTGCTGGCCGCCTCGGGCAAGGCCTTTTGCGCCGGCCACGACTTGAAGGAAATGCGCGCCGAGCCTTCGCTCGACTACTACCGCGGCCTGTTTGCTCGGTGCGCCAAGGTGATGATGCAGATCCAGCAACTGCCGGTGCCGGTGATTGCGAAGGTGCAGGGGGTGGCCACCGCGGCCGGCTGCCAATTGGTGGCGGCGTGCGATCTGGCGGTGGCTGTGCGCGCGGCGCGGTTCGCCGTCAGCGGCGTGAACCTCGGGCTGTTCTGCTCAGGGCCCGCGGTGCACTTGAGCCGGAACGTGCCGCGCAAGCAGGCGTTCGAGATGCTGGTGACCGGAGAGTTCATCAGCGCTGACGAGGCGCGCGCGCGTGGATTGATCAACCGCGTGGCCGAAGATGCCGGCGCGCTGGACGCGGAGGTGGGCAGCCTCGTGGCCAGCATCCTCGCCAAGCCGCGCACCGCAGTGGCCATGGGCAAAGAGCTGTTTTATCGCCAGATCGAAGCGGGCGTGGAGGCAGCCTACATCGACGCCGGCCACACCATGGCCTGCAACATGATGGACGAGGCGGCGCTCGAAGGCGTGCAGGCCTTCAACGAGAAGCGACCGCCGCGCTGGTAGGGCCGACGTCGCCGCGCCGAGCCCTCATTCGTGATCGACTGGGCGCCGATGGGCCTGCCATCGGCCTCAAGACTGCAGCCCCATCGGTCGATAGACGATCGATGGATGTCTCTTCAGCGACGGGGGCGTGGTCAGCGCTCGATGGGCTGCTGGTCGCGCTCGTGGCCAGCGGGTTCGGCATGGCGGGCTACCTGGGCCTGAGGCTGCGCCAGGCCCGTCGTGGCAGCGCCGACGTGCAGGCTCAGATCGATGAGCTCAGAAAGGCGCTTCACGCCCGCGAACGTGAAAGCCGGCTGGGCGCGTTGATGAACCGCAGCCAGCTCGAAATTGCCCTGGATGACGCCGTCGAGCAGGCCAAGCGCGACCGCGATGGTTTCAGCGTGCTCTATGTCGACCTGGACGGCTTTCGCTCGATCAACGATGCGTTCGGCCACGACCATGGCGATGAGTTGCTGCGGGCGGTGGCCCGTCAGTTGGTTTCATGCGTGGGGCCGGCGGCCTGCCACATCGCGGGTGATGAATTCGCGCTGCTGGTGCCCGGCAGCATCCGGGTGGCGCATGTGATGGCGCAGCGCGTGGCGGATGTGCTGTCCAGCTCGCTCACGGTGGGTGGGCAGGCGGTGCCGCTGACGTGCTCGATCGGCATCGCCCACTACCCCGAGCATGGCTCGCGGCCCTTGCTGCTCTCGAACGCGACGCTGGCCATGCGCAGCATCAAGCTGTGCGGTGGGGGCGGGCAGAGCGAATACCACCCCGACATGGGCGCCGGCCTGCGCGATCAGGCCGAGCTGTTGCAAGAGCTGCGTCTGGCGGCAGAGCGCCAGCAGTTCAAGCTGATGTACCAGCCGAAGATCGATGCCCGCAGCCTGCAGGTGACGGCGGCGGAAGCCCTGCTGCGCTGGCACCACCCCAAGCGCGGCATGGTGCCGCCGTCGGTGTTCATTCCGCTCGCGGAACGGCATGGGCTGATCGGGCAGATTGGCCAATGGGTCATCGAAGAAGCCTGCCGTCAGGCGCAGCAGTGGCGCACCCGCGGCCTGCGCATGCGCGTGGCGGTGAACCTCTCGGGCTACCAGCTGCGGCAAGACGACATCGTCGAGCGCATCGAAGGGCTCTTGCGCCAACACCGCATTCCGCCCGAGCGCTTCACCTGCGAGATCACCGAGTCGGTGGCGATGGAAGACACCCAGGTCACCCGGCGCGCCTTCGAGCGGCTGCGTGACGCAGGCGTGCATGTGTCGATCGACGATTTCGGCACCGGCTACTCGAGCCTGGCTTCGCTGCGGCGGTTGCCGGCGGCCGAGCTGAAGATCGATCGGGCCTTCGTCTGCGATCTCGAAGGCAGCAGCGACGCACAATCGATCGTTCAGGCCATCGTGCAGATGGCGCACACGATGGGGCTGCGGGTGGTGGCTGAGGGCGTGGAAACGCCGGCGCAGCGCGACGCGCTGGTGGCGATGGGTTGCGATGAGCTGCAGGGCTATCTGTTCGCCAAGCCCATGTCGCCCCAAGCGCTGGAGCTGTGGGCCACGGACGATCGTCCCACCGAGGCGCCGCCCTTTCGCGCGTCGCTGTTTGAAGAAACCCGCCCTGCGGACGTGGAGCGAGGCGGCGACCGTCCCGCGTGAGGGCGTGTAACTGGTATTGCTACCAGTATTGGATTCGCTAAATACCACTGGCATACCGGTACGTGATTGGTTAGATTCCGGTCCGCCGGCCGCAGGCGGATGCCGCCCCTGGGACCCCGCCGGGTACCCACCCTTCCACAGACGACCCCACAGTCGCGTGGCTTCCGCACCGTGCAGCCGGTGGTGTGCTTTGGCTCAGCCAGAGGCATCCCTTCCCCAAGCACTGAACAGGAGCCATTCATGACCATGACCACGCGAGCGCGTGCCGTTTTCGGCCACGCCTTGATCGCCTTGGCCGCCATCACCGCCGCCGCACCGGCGCTGGCCCAATCTGACCTGCCGCCCGAGGCCCTCAGCACCAAGCCCGACGGCCGCTACTACACCGGCTACTACCCGTCGTGGAGCGACAACTGGTTCGACGCCACCGGCAAGACGCCCGGCCAGGTGTATGCCGCCAGCAAGCTGGCTCGCATCCCGGCGACCTACACCCACGTCAACGCCTCGTTCGCCAACCCGAACTTCTCGTGGGGTGGCCTGGCCGCCAACTCGTGGTCGGGCACCGGCATCGACTTCACCGCGACGCCGAAGGACATCAAGGCCGCCATCGATGTGCTGCACATGCGCAAGATGAAGGTCATCCTCGCGGTGGGCGGTGCCACCTACAACGACTGGTCGCCGCTGGCGGCCGAAGGTGCCGCTGGCTCGGGCCCGCGCATCACGGCGCTGGCCAACATCATGAAAGACCTGGGCTTCGACGGCCTGGACGTCGACTACGAAGCCGATGCCGACGTGACCCGCTATGCCAACGCGACCCGCGCCATGCGCAAGGCCGTGGACTTGGCCGGCGGTGGCCGCATCCTGGCCATGGCCGGATGGTCGACCGGTGCAGACTGCATTGCCGCCACGTCGGGCATGGCCGACTGCGCAGGCAAGCTCTCGTACTGGGGCGGCAATGCCGGCCGCGAGCGCCTGCTGGTTCGGGATCATGCGGACGTCGCCAAGATGTTCGACCTCGTCAACGTGATGTCGTACGACGCCCGCTACGAGCACTACGACGGCGTGATGGCGTACAAGCAGTACCGCTCGCTGTTCGGCAAGAACACGGTGGTCTCGATCGGCTTCGAGCCGGCGCCCGAAGGCTGGGCCGGCGGCATCCTCGTCGTGAACAACGCCGATGCGCAGTGCACGGGCTCGCGCATCCTGCAAGACCAATACGGCAAGAACCTGGATTCGCCGTACTCGGTGGCGCGCTTCAACCTGGCCGTCAAGAAGAGCAAGAGCGCGAACAAGAACCCGCACGACGGCGCGATGATCTGGAGCATCCTGAAGACGGCCAGCGGCAACTGCGGCTCAGCGCAGATCGCCTCGCCGGGCACGGTGGGCCAGAAGAGCGCCAAGATGCTGGGCCTCGTCAACGACCCGCTGCTGAACGACGCCCCCTGGAAGTGACCCTTCCAACGGTCGAGGGCCGTCGCCCTTGATCGGCACCCGAACCAGGGCGCGCCCGGTCGATTCGACCGGGCGCGCTTTTGCTTTGGGGGCGCCGGCCTGTCTCGAATCTAGGGGGGGTGTGGCTCTGCGTAGTGTGAAACCTTGTCGACCGAAGATACTTTGGGGGCAAGCGCAGTGCCTGGCTTGCTGACCTACCCGCGGCGCGCGTCCTGCGTGCCCTGAGGATGACGGGCGATTCGGGTCAAACAAGTGGTCTGTACAGATAACCTACTACGTCAGGGTTCACATGAATATCTCGGTTCCAGTCTTTGCGCGTCTCGCACTGGTGGCCGGCACGCTGGCCGGCTTGTCTCAAGCCAGTCAGGCGCTGCCTACTTACGCGGTCCGCGTCGTCACCGATGAAGGGGGCGTCCAGTCTTCTACGGCGCTCAACACCCGCGGCACGGTGGCGATTAACACGGGATCGGATGGTGGTAGTTACAGCTGCAGCAAGACGGCCTGTACGCCCATTCCATCGCTGCCCAACGATCTTCAATTGCCGTTCGCCTATCCGCGCGATATCGATGATCGGGGCTACGTCGTCGGTGTCTCGTACACGGGGTCGACCTCGCACGCCATGCTTTGGGACGGCCAGACCGTTCGCGACCTGGGCACCTTTGGCGAAGACGATTGCGGCGGTTGCAAGTCGCACAGCGAGGCGTCGGCGATCAACGGAAACGGCGTTGTCGTGGGCTATTCCGACACCGCCAACATCGACTTCCAGGCGTTCATGTGGTGCGATGGCACGATGACCAAGCTGCCCACCCTGGGCGGCACCCGCAGCGGGGCCAACGGCGTCAACGACGCCGGTGATGTGGTTGGATTTGCCTCGTTGGCCACCGGCATGAACCACGCGTTCTTGTACCGGGACGGCCAGATGCGCGACCTGGGCGTTCTGCGCAGTGGCAAGTTCTCCACCGCCTTTGCTGTCAACAACCTCGGCCAGGTGGTCGGTAGCAGCGATACAGGCCAGAACAAGCCATCGACAGTGGCCTTCATCTACGACCAACAAGGCGGCATGCGTGAATTGCCGCTGTTAAAGGGCTGGCGCCAGATGAGTGCCAGTGCCATCAACGATGCCGGATGGGTGGTGGGTACGGCCGTCTCTTCGAGCGGGAACTTGGGCTTCGTCTTCGACGGCCACGGCAGCTTCGACCTGAACCTCGCCATGAGCGAGAAGGACCGCAAGCACTGGCGCATCTACCACGCGAACGACATCAATTCGAAAGGCCAGATCCTGGTCGAGGCGCAGGACAAGAAAAAAGGTGATTACCGCGTCCTGGTGCTCACGCCTCAGTGAACTTGCCCCGCCGTGCCGACGGCGCCTTCGGGGAACAGCCGCCGGCAGGCCCGGCCATCGGCGATGAACACATGCAGCGCTTCGGCCGGCGCCCACGCCACCACGCGTTCACCTGCCCGTAGCCGCGTGTGGGCGTTGCCGCGCACGACCAGGTCATGGTGGTCGTCGGCGCGCAGGTGCACCAGGTGCGATTCGCCCAACTGCTCGACCAGCACCACTTCGGCGTCGAGCCGGATGCCGTCCGCGAGGCCCGTCGCGCCGGCCTCGGCCAGGCGGAAGTGCTCCGGACGCACGCCGATCTCGACCGCCTGGCCTTCAAGCAGCCGGGCCGTGTCGACCATGGCCCGTGCGGGTTGACCGAAGGGCAGCTCGAATCGCACCTCCGCACCGGTGGCGATCACTTTGGCCGGTAGCAGGTTGATCTGCGGTGAGCCGATGAAGCTCGCGACAAAGCGGTTGACCGGTTGCTGGTACAGCTCCAGCGGTGCGCCGGCCTGCTGTACGCGGCCTTCGTGCATCACCACGATCTTGTCGCCCAGCGTCATCGCCTCGACCTGGTCGTGGGTCACATACACCATCGTCGCGCCCAGGTCGCGGTGCAGCCGAGCCAGCTCGACGCGGGTCTTCACCCGCAGTGAGGCATCCAGGTTCGACAGCGGTTCGTCGAACAGAAAAAGCCGCGGCTCTCGCACGATGGCGCGGCCGATGGCGACGCGCTGGCGCTGCCCGCCCGAGAGCTCGCGCGGCTTGCGGTCGAGCAGGTGATCGATCTGTAATGAGCGCGCCGCCTTGTCGATGCGCCGCCGGCGCTCGGCCTTGTCCGCGCCGTGCAGCTTCAGGCCGAATGCCATGTTGTCGTACACGCTCATGTGCGGGTACAGCGCATAGCTTTGGAACACCATCGCAATGCCTCGTTGCGCGGGCGGCAGGTGGTTCACGACATCGTCGCCGATGCGCATCTCGCCGCCGGTGATGTCTTCCAGGCCGCACAGCATGCGCAGCAGCGTGGTCTTGCCGCAGCCACTGGGGCCGACCAGCACCACGAATTCGCCGCTCTCGATCTGCAGGTTCACGCCCTGCAGCACCGTGGTGTGGCCGTAGGTCTTGGAGACGTTGTCGAGGGTGACTCGGGTCATGGGCGGTTGGGGTTCAGGTCATTTGACCGCGCCGGCGGTGATGCCGCGGATCAGTTGGCGCGAGGCGAGGGCGTAGAGCAGCAGCACTGGCAGCACGGCGAGCGACAGGGCGGCGAGCACGGCGTTCCAGTCGGTGGCGAACTGGCCGATGAACTGCTGCACGCCGAGGGTGATCGTCTGCGTGCTTTCACCCGGCGCCAGGATGAGCGGAAACCACAGGTCGTTCCAGATGGGCACCATGGTGAACACCGCCACCGTTGCCACCGCCGGCATCAGCAGCGGCAGCACCACGCGGAAAAAGATCTCAAACTCGCCGACGCCGTCGCAGCGGGCCGCGTCTTTCAGCTCGCGGGGCACCTGCAGGATGAACTCGGACAAGATCATCACCGCCAGCGGCAGCCCCTGTGCCACATAGACGAGCACCAGGGCAGTGAGGGTGTTGACCAGGTCGAGCGCCACCATCGTCTGCAGGATCGACACCGACCCCAGGCGGATCGGCACCATGATGCCGAACGCCAGGAAGAGCGAGAGCCAGCGCCGGCCCGGGAACTCGTACTCGGTCAGCGCCCACGCGGCCATCGCGCCGAAAAGCAGGATGAGTGCCATCGACACCCCGGTCACGATGGCGCTGTTCAGGAACATGCCCGCCACCGCCGATTGCCCGAGCACCTTGGTGTAGCCCACCACACTGAAGGTGGTGGCGGTGGGCAGGGCGAGTGGGTCGTCGAAGATCGCCGCGCGCGTCTTGAACGAGTTCACCAGCACCAACAGAATGGGGCAGAGCACCAACAAGCTGTAGCCGCCCAGCACCAGGTGCACCCAGGCCGCCTTGGCCGTGGCGGCCCAGGCTGCGGGCCCAACGGCCGTGGGCCGGATGGCGCTCGGGCGGGCCGGGATGGCCGGGCGCTTGTCGCTCATGGCCGGTGTGCTCATGTGGCGGCCACACGGCGCAGCCGGCGTTGCACGAACACCAGGTACACGCCCACGCCACCCAGGATCACGAGGAACATCAAGGTGGCCAGTGCCGCGCCCATCGTCGCGCTGCCCACTTGCGATTGGTAGCCGAAGAAGGTGCGATAGAACAGCGTGCCGAGCAGATCGGTCGAGTAGTTCGGCCCCGCGAGGGCGCCCTTCACCGCGTAGATCAGGTCAAAGGCATTGAAGTTGCCCACGAAGGTGAGGATGTTCACCAACCCGAGCGTGGGCAGGATGAGCGGCAGCCGAATCGCCCAGAAGATGCGCCATGGCCCCGCCCCCTCGACGGTGGCCGCCTCGATCACTTCCTCCGGGATGGCGATCAGCGCCGCATAGATCAGCATCATCGGGATGCCGACGAACTGCCAAACCGAGATCAGCGCCAGCGTGGGCAGGGCCGTCTCTTCCATCCCGAGCCAGGGGGCGAATGCGTCTTGCAGGCCCACGAACCCCAGCAGTTTCTCGGCCACGCCCCACAGCGGCGAGAGGATGAGCTGCCACGCGAAGCCGATGATCACCACCGACAGCAGCGTCGGCAGGAACAGCACGGTGCGATAGGCCGCCGCGCCGCGCACCCCCTTGAGCGACAGCAGGGCAGCGAGCACCAGCGCGATCGGGTTCTGCACCAGCGAGTGGATGATGAAGAATTCGACGTTGTTGGCCAGCGCTCGGGTGAACGCCCCGAACCATTGCTCGTCGAGCAGCAGCCGGCGAAAGTTCTCCAGGCCCGCGAAGGCCATGTGGCCGTGCTCGTCGGTGGCATACAGGCCCAGCCGAAGCGTGTCGGCCAGGGGCCAGGCGCTGAACGCGGTGTAGACCAGCAGGGCGGGCGCCAGGAAGACCAGCGCCGGCCAGCCCGCCCGCTGCGGCGGTGAGGTGTGCATCGTCAAAGGGCCGGGCGGGTCATCGGGCCGGGGCGTACCACTTCGCGAAGCCGGTCTGGATGCGCTGGGCCGCCTCTTTGGGCGTCAGCTTGCCATTGAGCACCTGCGAGTTGACCGTCCACAGCTCGTTTTCCATGCTCGGCTCGCCACGGCTCAGGATTTGCGCGTTCAGCCGGATGGTCGACTTGCATTGCGCGCGCCACCCCATCATCTGGCGGGCCACCGGGTCCTTCACATCCACCGCATGCTTGGACAGGCTGAAGAAGCCGGTCGCCTTGTTGGTGAAGAGATCCGCGAACTCTTTCGAAGCCAGCCAATCGAGGAAGACCTTCGCATCCGCCTTGTTCTTGCTGGCCGAGTTGATGCCCATGCCGATGTCGGTGTGGTCCGACAGGTAGCAGCCGTCGCCCGCCTTGCGCACGGGCGGCGGGAAGGCCGCGAACTCCAGCGAAGGCTCTTTTCGATAGAACGCGATGTCCCATGAGCCGGTGGGCACGATGGCGGCTCGGCCCGAGGCGAACAGGTTCTGCGAATCGCCGTAAGTCTGGGCCTGATAGCCTTTGGGCAGGTAAGGCGCCCAGCGCGCCATCGTCGCCCACGCGTCGACGAACTCGGGGTCGGTGAACTTCTTCTTGCCTTCGATCAGGCCCCGGCGGCCCTCTTCACCCTTCCAGTAATTGGGCCCGATGCCGGTGAACACGATCTGGTTGGCTTCCCACTGATCGGCCGTTCCCAGCGCCAGCGGCGCCACTTTGCCGGCCGCCTTGATCTTGTCGAGCACCGCGAAGAATTCGGCTTCGGTGGCAGGGGGCTGGAGGCCCAGTTGAGAGAACACCTTCTTGTTGTAGAAGAAGCCGTGGATCACCGACGCCATGGGCATGCAGTAGGTGTTCTTCCCGTCATCCGTCTGCCAGGCCACCTTGGCCGAATCGGGAAAGTTCGCCAAGCCGGGCTCGCCATCGAGCTTGTCCAGGCGGCCTTTCTTGAACAGGTCAAGCGACACGTCGAACGGCCGGCAGGTCACCAGATCACCTGCGCTGCCTGCGGCCAGGCGGGCGGACAACACCGAGTTGTATTCGGGCGGCGCCGTCGGGGCGAACTTCACCGTGATGCTCGGGTGCGCTTTGGTGAACGCGGGCAGCAGCACCTCGTCCCACAGTGCCTTGTCGTCGGTGCGCCAGCTTTCGATGGTCAGCGTGCCACCAAAGGCGGGCAGGGCGCTGGCGGCGGCCAAAGCGAAGATGGCGACGGTGGTGCGGCTCGATGTCATGTGTTCGTGTCTCCTCGGACCAGGAAGGGCCGGCTGTGGCCGGGCTGCGGCGTGAAGGCTTCGGCGAGAAGCCCTGGCGCGCTGCGAGCGGGGCGCAAGGTACCATCGGCGCCCGTGTGACACGAGGGCTCAATCCGGGGCCTGCGCAGCGCGCACAAGTGCTTGTCAGCGCACGCTTTTTCGCCATGAGCCGCACGGCCCGCCTCACTCTTCATTACACGCAGCCCCGCCCTGTCGACGGGGTGCGATGCCGGCTTGCGCCGCTGCCCGCCTTACACAACATTGCACTTCGTCGGCAAACGAAAGGCAGTCGGTGGGCGCGGCTGCGCAGGGGCGGTCTTATGCTCGTCGCCACCTTCACGATGAGCGCGCATGCACAGAGCCTGGATGTCTTGCACTGGTGGACCTCGGCGGGCGAGAGGCGCGCGGTCGATCAACTGGTGCAGCAACTCGACAAGCGCGGCCTCGGATGGAACGACGCCGCCATTCCCGGCGGTGGTGGCATGGCGGCGGTGAAGGTGCTCAAGGGACGCGTGCTGGCGGGCGATCCACCCGATGTGGCGCAAGTCATCGGCCGAACGTTGACCGACTGGGCGGATCTCGGCCTCGTGCTGCCGCTAGACGACGTGGCGCAGCGTGGGCGCTGGAAGGGCGCGATGTTCCCCGTGGTGCTGCAGGTGGTCAGCCACGGCGGGCGCATCGTGGCGGCGCCGCTGGGCGTGCACCGCATCAACACCCTGTTCTACAACCAGGCCCTGTGGGCCCGATGGAAACTGCCGGTGCCCCGCAGCTGGGACGATGTCGCCCAGGCCGCCTCGGCACTGCGCCGCGCAGGCGTGACGCCGCTGGCCTGGAGCGACGAGCCCTGGCAGGTGGCCACCGTGTTCGAAACCCTGCTGCTGGCCGAAGGCGGCGCCTCGTTGTATGCCGAGCTGGCTGGCGCGCAGCGCCCGTCAGCCTGGGCCGACGCGCGGGTGCTGCGCGCCCTCACACGCCTGCGCTGGTTGCGCCAGCTGGCCGGCGAGTCGCCGGGCGAGCAACGCTGGACGAGCAGCGCGCGCCAGCTCTTCCGCGGCGAGGCCGGCATGCTCATCATGGGCGATTGGGTCGGCGGCGAGCTGATGGCCTGGGGCGCTCAGGCCGGCCGCGACTACGCCTGTGCGCCGGTGCCCGAGACGGCCCAGATGCACCTTTACAGCGTCGACACGTTGGCGATGCTGCAAAGCCGCCGCAAGCGCGATGCCGCGCAGGAAAAGCTGGCCGACATCGTCACCCAGCCCTCGGTGCAACTCGCCTACAACCAGGCCAAGGGCTCGGTGCCTGTGCGCACTGATATCGACCCCTCGCAACTCGACGACTGCGAGCGCGACTCCTGGCAGACGCTCGCCCATCCCGGCAGCCGCGTCGTCCCGAGCATTGCGCACCGCATGGCCGCCGATGAATCGACCAAGGATGCCTTGGCCGATGCTCTCCACCGGTTCGTGACCGACCCTCAACAGACCCCTGAGCGCGCGCAAGAGCGCCTGGTGGCGATCGTGAAGGGGGCGGCGCGGTGACGAGGACAATTTGGGCATGAACAGAGAACAAAGAGCCGAGCTCGCTCGGCAAACCATCGAAATCCTGCAAACCGGTGGCTACGTGATGCCTGATGGCACGGCGGTTCCGTTGGCAGCACTGCAACGGGCTTCTGAAATGGCAACCCGGCTCTTCCAGCCCGGGGAGCTGGACGAAGTACGGGAGCAGCAGCGCAATCGTTTGGCTGACTTGCGGAACGACCATGTTGCCGAGATCGAAGTTCACAACGAGACGACACTTCAAGGCATCGCGAGGCTGCAGCTTGCTGGTGCAGACGTGATCGCCGCATTGAACTTCGGTTCGGCCAACAATCCCGGGGGAGGCTTTCTTTCCGGCAGCCAGGCGCAAGAGGAGTCGTTGGCGCGCAGCTCTGGGTTGCACGGCTCACTGCTGAAGGCCTGGAGCTACTACGAGCACCATCGGGCACAAGGCTCCCCCATCTATTCCGATGCGTTGATCCTGTCCCCGGGGTGCCCCGTATTTCGAGATGATGCCGGCGCGTTTCTTCCGCGACCGTTACCCGTTCATTTCATCTCCGGAGCGGCTCCCAATGCCGGAGCCATCGCTAAGTCGAGACCGAATGAGCTGCCGACAATCCCTGCGATTCTGGAGCGCCGAGTCGCGAATGTGTTGGCGCTCGCGGCCTGTCAAGGCTATCGGCACCTCGTTCTGGGAGCATGGGGTTGCGGTGTGTTCCGAAACGACCCGGTGATGGTGGCGCAGACTTTCGTCCGACTTCTGCTGGACGAAGGTTGGGCACGTCATTTCGACTGCATCGTTTTTTCTGTGTTGGACACGTCGCCCAACCGTGAGGTCTTTTGTGCGTTTGGAGAGGCCCTCCGCTCAAGGGGGGCCGTATGAGATTCTTTGCTATCTCATTGACCGCTGGTGCGCGGCCGCTGCGAATCGGTGACTGTCAATTGGAGACAGTTCACCCCGACGCTACTGAAAACTTCAGCTTCTGATGCTTGGGCCACATGCAGGCCCGGATGAACACGCTGTGACAGCAGAAATCTACGTTTCCACCGACGTCGAAGCCGACGGCCCGATCCCCGGCCCGCACTCGATGCTCAGCTTCGGCTCTGCCGCCTTCAGTGCCGAAGGCGAATTGCTGTCGACCTTCAGCGCCAACCTCGAATTGCTCGAAGGCGCTGCAGGCAACCCTGAGACGATGGCGTGGTGGGCCGGCCAGCCCGAGGCCTGGGCGCTGACGCGCAGCAACCTGCAGCCGCCAGCCACCGCGATGGCGAACTACCTGGCGTGGCTGAAAGCCTTGCCCGGCAAGCCGGTGTTCGTCGGCTATCCCGTCGCTTACGACTTCCTCTTTGTCTATTGGTACCTGATGCGCTTCACCGGCGAGAGCCCGTTCAGCCATTCGGCCTTGGACATCAAGACGTTTGCCATGGCGATGCTGAAGCTGCCTTACCGCGAATCGACGAAACGCCACATGCCCAAGCGTTGGTTTCCCGCCAGCCCGCACACCCATGTCGCGCTCGACGATGCGATCGAGCAAGGGCAGCTGTTCTGCAACATGCTGGCCGAGCACCGCGCCCAGCCATGAACCTGCCTCGCAAGCGCACCATCCTGGCCGTGGACGACGACCAGAAGACACGACAACTGCTCAAGCTCTACCTCGAGAAGCATCAGTACGTGGTGCAACTTGCCGCCGACGGTGAGAGCTTTCGCCACGGCTTCGATCGCTACCGTGACGAGCTGAGCCTCGTGATCCTCGACGTCATGCTGCCGGACACCGATGGATTCGCGTTGTGCCAGATGGTGCGCCAGCGCGCGCCGATGCTGCCCATCATCATGTTGACCGCCAGTGCGGATGACACCGAACGCATCGTCGGGCTGGAGCTGGGTGCCGACGACTACATCGGCAAGCCCTACAACCCGCGCGAGCTGCTGGCGCGCATCAAGGCCATCCACCGGCGGGCGGGCATGGTCGGCGAGGGGGCGCCCCGCTACCTGAACTTTGCCGGCTTCAGGCTCGATCGGCTGGAGCGAACGCTCAGCTCGCCCGATGGCGACAAGGTGGTGTTGACCGCCATGGACTTCGACCTGCTGCGCCTGTTGGCCGAACACCCCGGCCAGGTGCTGGACCGTGCGCGCCTGATGGAGCAGACCCGCGGCCGGGACCTGGGCCCGACCGACCGATCGCTGGACGTGCAGGTGAGCCGATTGCGCCAGCGCCTGGGCGACGATGGCAAGCAGCCCACGCTGATCAAGACCGTTCGGGCCAGCGGCTACGTGTTCGCCGTGGAGGTGCAGGCGTCGCATGAGTGAGGGCCCGCAGGCCGCCGGTGCGCTGGGTGGCGCGGCCACGCCGGTCACCCCGAGATTCACCGCCTGGGCTGATCGGCTGTTGCCGCGTTCGCTGCGCGGCCGGCTGATGCTCACGATGGCGGTCGGGGTGTTGCTGAGCCAGGGCTTGGGCACGGCGATATGGGCCTGGCAACTGCACGACAGCGCCCTGCGGGACGCGCGCGAGGCGGCGCAGCAGACCGCCCGCAGCGCCACCGGCGCGATCCGATTCTTTCGCGACCTGCCTGAGCAGTACCGCCCGATCATCACCGAGCAACTGCGCACCATGGGCGGCACGCGCTTCTTCGTGCAAGTCAACCGGGCGCGCGTGCCGTTGAGGTCGATCGAGCGCTCGCGCCTGGCCGACACGGTGGCGGCCGACGTGCGCCAGCGCCTGGTGGCCGATCTGGGCAGTGGCGGGGCCATCGACACCGGATTCGTGCTGGCCGAGACGCAACCCGTGACCGACGATGGCCGCACGCTGCGAGACCTGCCCGAGCGCTGGGTGGAAGGCTCGATGCTGCTGCGGCCGCGCCCCGCGCCGCTGCTGTTGATCCAGGCCGAGTTCGAGCCCGGGGGCTGGCTGCTGCTGGCGACCACCATGCCCGACCCTTATTTTCTCGACAACGCCAACCCGCTCACACGGGACCGGCTGCTGTTGCAAGGCGCCACGCTGATGACGGTGCTGCTGCTGGTGTTGTGGCTGACGCGGGGGCTCACCCGTCCACTGCAACGCCTGGCGGGCGCGGCCAACGCTTTTGGCACGGCGATGCACCCTTCGAAGGTGCCCGAAACCGGCACGGTAGAGCTTCGGGGCACGGCGCGGGCGTTCAATGAGATGCAGGCGCGCATCCAACGTTTCGTCGAAGACCGGGAGAGGCTGTTCAGCAGCATCTCGCACGACCTGAAGACGCCCATCATGCGGCTGAAGTTGCGCACCGAGCTGCTCGATGACGACGCCGTGCGGGCCGATTTCCATGAAGACCTCGACGAGCTGGACGTGATGGTCAAAGGCGCGCTGCAAAGTGTGAAAGACAGCGACATCCACGAAAACCTGGCCGACATCCGCCTCGATCGGCTCATCGAGCGCCTCACCGACGCCGCCCGCAGCAGCGGTGCCCCCATCGAGCTGGACGTGCCGCCCATCACCGTGCAGGCGCGGCCCTTGGCCCTGCGGCGCGCGCTTGGCAACCTGATCGACAACGGCCTGCGCTACGGAGGCCGAATCGACATCACCGCGGCCACGTCGGGCCCGCTGGCGATCATCGACATCCGCGACCACGGACCTGGGCTGCCTGCGGCCTCACTCGAAGAAATCTTCGAGCCCTATGTGCGCCTGGAACACGGACGCGACGCCTACCGCGAAGGCTCTGGCCTGGGCCTGGGCATCGCCCGGCGGATCGCGCGGCAGCACGGCGGCGACGTGGTGCTCGCGAACCGGCCGGGCGGCGGGTTGGTGGCGCGATTGAGTTTGTTGCGGGGCGAGGACGCGACCACCGTCGATGCCTGAGCGCTCGTTGTTTCGTTCGTGCCAGCGTATGCTCGGCAGGGTCATCAACGGCGTCTGGCCCCCATGATGGAAGGCGATCGATCCGCCACCGAAGTGCGCTCCGCGTCTCGGCGGCAACTCGCCAGGAAGGCGCTCCTGGCCTATCTCTTTTTGGTCGCGGTTGGCACGGGTGCGTTGCTCGAATTCGTGCCCGAGGTGTTCAGCGGCTCCGAGTTGTCAGGTGTTCGCCTTTTCGCCGCCGCATTGGTCGGGTTCCTGGTCATGGCGCCGATCGTGGCGATCGGATACATGGCAATCGAGATGATGGTGGAGGCGGCCCTCTTGATGACCGCATGGCTGTTCAAGGCCGGCTATCGTGCTTTGGCATGCCGTGTGACGCGATGGTTCTCCCGACGCGGTGAGCCGTAGCCAATCCGCGCCAAGAGAGATTCGTTGAATGCCATGCGTCGGTCACCCACACGGACCGTGTAAGGGCCCGCAAGACATGCCGCTGGTGCGGAACAACGGAACGCCGCCTTTGCAGCGAGCGGTGTGACGCGTCGAGGCGCTGACGCGCCTCACTTTTGATCTCGCGCGACGCGATATGACGCGCCCCCGTCGGGGTGGCGTTTGCGTGGTGGTCGAGGCCCGCATCGCCTTGCGAGAATGCTTCCGATGTCGATGTTCCACCGCCCCTTCACGTTTTGGTTCGGCTGTCTGTTGATCAGCCTCGGTGTGGTGGCCCATGGCCCCATGTTCATGATGGGGCAGCACACGCACTGGCAGATGGTGGGCATGCCGATGACGTGGGAGATGTGGGTCGGCATGGCGATGATTCCCCTGGGCCTGGCGCTTTCGTGGTGGGGGTTGCTGCCGCCGGCCCGCCAGCTCGATCTGGCCGGTGCCACCATGCGGCACTTCCATGTGGCCGATGGCGTGCCCTTGAACCGCCAGCATCTGCGGCTCGTGGCGGTGTTGGTGGTGACGCTGGCCATCGATGTGATGAAGCCCGCCACCTTGGGCTTCGTGATGCCCGGCATGAGCCGCGAGTACGAGATCACGAGG
Source organism: Ideonella lacteola (assembly GCF_038066555.1). Taxonomy (NCBI): domain Bacteria; kingdom Pseudomonadati; phylum Pseudomonadota; class Betaproteobacteria; order Burkholderiales; family Sphaerotilaceae; genus Ideonella; species Ideonella lacteola. The sequence goes on from NZ_JBBUTG010000015.1 coordinate 123,453, forward strand.
CCGCATGCGGGCTTGCTGGCCTTGTTTGCGCTCACGGGCACCACCGTCGGCTCGGTCGTCTGGGGGCACATCGCCGATCGCATCGGCCGGCGTGCTGCGATCTTGCTGTCTGCCTTGATGTTCATGGGCACCGCCATTTGCGGCGCGATGCCCAGCTTTGAATGGAACCTGGCGATGTGCTTTCTGATGGGGGCCTCGGCGGGTGGCTTGTTGCCGATTGCGTTCACGCTGATGGCCGAGACGGTGCCCGCGCACCACCGTGGCTGGCTGCTGGTGGCGCTGGGCGGCGTGGGCACGTCGGCCGGCTATCTGTTGGCGGCGGGGGCGGCTGCATGGCTGGAACCCTTGTTCAGCTGGCGTGTGCTGTGGCTGCTCGGGCTGCCCACGGGCGCCGTCATCCTGCTGCTCAACCGCTACATCCCAGAGTCTCCGCGCTTCCTGTGGGCATCGGGGCGGCCGGAGATGGCGATGCAGGTGTTGCGGCATTTCGCTGGGCGCCGGTCGGCTCTCGAGCCGGACGACGCGGCCAACCCGGGCGCGCCGGACATCGATGAGTCGCACCCCGTTGCGGGCGTTCGCCAGTTGCTGAATGGGCCGCACGCGACGCTGACCTGGGCGCTGCTGACCAGCGGCACCGGATGGGGCCTGGTGAATTTCGGTTTCCTGCTGTGGCTGCCCTCCAACCTGGCCGCGCTCGGTGTGGACGCTTCGGCGGCGAGTGCCCTGCTGGCCAAATCGGCGGTGTACGCCCTGCCGGGCATCGCGCTGGTCATCTGGCTCTATCACCGATGGAGCAGCTTTCTCACGCTGGTGTGGTTCATCGGGATGTCGGTGCTGGCGCTGCTGGCTTTTGCTGCGGTGGCCACCTGGGGCGTGAGTGACGGGCGGGTCACGCTGGGCATCACGGTGGCACTGTTGGTGTCGGTGAGCGCCGTGATCGCGATGCTGATTCCGTATGCGGCCGAGATCTATCCGGTGCATCTGCGCGGCACCGGGGCCGGCCTGGTGGCCGCCAGCAGCAAGTTCGGCGGCATCGTCGGCGCGGCGCTCGCCCTGACAGGCTTCTTCGACCTGATGGCGTTCTCGGCCCTCGTGATTGCGGCGCCCATGGTGGTGGCCGCGGTGTTGCTCTGGCGAAGTGGCGTGGAGACGCGCGGCGTCCAGCTCGAAGACATCCAGAAGGCGCTGGTCGGCCGCTGAGCCGCTGGCCCGGGGCCTGCCCAGCTGTCATGCGCCGTCGCGCCGAACACGCCACCGCAGGCCACGTGCGAAGAATAGTGATGGGATTGGGGCGCTATTTCTGGCGAGGTGGGGCTCGTTCTGCCTCTAACGTTCGGGTTCAAGTGTGTGGTGGCGCCTCTTGGGCTTCACCCTACGCCTTCAGCCTCGAACCATCTGGAGAAGACTTCCATGGCCTTCTGGAAGAACTGGCGCGTGTCGACGCGCTTGTCCATCACCTTCGCCCTCGTGGGCATGACCTGCATGGCGGTCCTGGGCGTCAGCTATGTGCAGCAGCGGCAGTCCGATGCCGCGATGACGGCGTTGGCCGAGGTCGAACGCGCCAAGCTGGCGGACGTCTATGAGCTGGTGGCCTTTGCCAAAGACACCACACCGCGCATCGTGGCGCTGAACACCTCGAAAGATCCGGTGTTGCACCAGGCGTTCGGCCCGCAGATCAAGCCCAAGGTCGATCGCATCAATGCCCAGCGGGAAAAGATCAGGGCCTGGGTGGCCACCGACGAAGAGCGAGCCTGGTTCAAGGAGTTCGATGGCATTGGCCTGCGCATCCTCGCCGCGCTCGAAGAGATGGGCAAGGCCCGAGCGGCGGGTGACGATGCCGCGGCGCAGCGCGCGTTCGAATCGAGCTTTATGCCCAATGTGCAGCAGTACGACGACATGCTGATAAAGCTGGTGAAGATCGAGAACGACCGCTTTCATGCCGTGGTGGACGAGTCCAAGAGCCGTGCATGGTCTTACTGGATGTCGGGCGCCCTGGCGGCGGCGGTGCTGTTGTCGATGGTGGGCCTGCTGGTGCTGGCGCTGCTGCGATCGATCAGCGCCGGGATGAACGAAGCCAATCGTGTGGCCGCCGAGGTTGCCAAGGGCAACCTGATGGTTCGTGCCGACGTGACGGGCGAGGACGAACTGTCGCAACTCAACCGGTCGCTGTCGGCCATGGCCACCTCGCTGCAAGAGGTGGTTCAGAAGGTGCGGGGCAGCACCGACAGCATCGTGACCGCCTCGCAGCAGATTGCCTCGGGCAACCAGGATCTCTCGTCACGCACCGAGCAGCAGGCCAGCCATTTGCAGCAGACCGCCTCGACGATGGAAGAGTTGTCTGCCACGGTGAACCAGACGGCGGAGAGCGCCTCGCAGGCCAATCAGTTGTCCAGTCTGGCGCGGGACATCGCCGAGCGCAGCGGGCATGCGGTGGAGCAGGTGGTCACCACGATGGGCGAGATCGAGCAGTCGTCGCGGCGCATCGAAGAGATCATCGGTGTCATCGATGGGATCTCGTTCCAGACCAACATCCTCGCCTTGAATGCGGCGGTTGAAGCAGCGCGTGCCGGTGAGCAAGGCCGCGGCTTCGCCGTGGTGGCGGGCGAAGTGCGCCAGCTCGCGCAGCGCTCAGCCGGGGCCGCCAAGGAGATCAAGCAGCTCATCGCCGATTCGTCCGAGAAGGTGCGTGCGGGCAGCACCCAAGTGCAAGCCGCGGGGCAGACCATGTCGGAACTGCAGTCTTCGGTGCAGCAGGTGACCACCCTGATCAGCGAGATCAGTGCCGCCGCGGCAGAGCAGCGGGGCGGCATCTCGGGCGTTAGCCACGCGGTTGTCGAGCTGGATCGGTCGACGCAGCAGAACTCGGCGCTGGTCGAACAGGCGGCGGCGGCCGCGGCCTCGATGCGCGATCAGGCGGCGCAGTTGTCGCAAGCCGTCGCGGTGTTCCGGGTCGAGTCGCATTGAGAGGGGTGAGGGCCGGCGCGCCCGGCAGCAGCATCGCGCAGCATTCGGCGCTGCAATTTGGGCCAGGGCTTGCTCGCGGCCGCGTCCTCGAGCAGGCTCGTCGCTTCCCCGTGGCCTTCACGCCAGCCGCTGCGACGGCGGGAGGCCTCGCCACCTATGGCGAGTTGAAATCGTTCAGGCCATGCGCCAGATCGATGATCGCTTGAATTGAGGCTCTGGCTTGCGGGCTGTTGTGCCAGCACGTCGAGCCCATCATCTGCGAAACCTGCTTCGTTACGAAGCCCGCATCTTCGTCAGCCAGCTGCGACAGCGAAGAGAAGCCGATCTGCTCCAGGCGAGCAACCACGGTTGCTCCCACGCCCTTGAGCGAGAGCATCAGCGCCCTCTCTTCCGCTGAGAATCCCATTTCTGTTTCAGGCTTGGCTCAATACGCTGATCGAGACCGTCTCCGGTTGCACCAACGACAGCAACTTTAGCAAGCTGGTCTTCTGCGCCATACGCTCGTTGGAGCGCTCTGCATCGGCGACCGTTTCCCAGTGGTACACGTCGACCCATTCGCCGCCGCCCGAGTACAGCGTCTTGCTGATGAATCCTCCAACTGCCTGAAGGTCAGGGACCAGCGCCGCCGCAGCCTCGACCACATCGCGATCCAAAACGCCGGGCTTGCTCTTCCACTTCACGATCTCTATGACTTCGGTGCTCACGGTTTCCCTTCAAAGGGGGCAAAGCCGCGAACTATCCTCACCGGATACTGACAGCGTGGTGTCAGTAGCGATGCACTGGATCGACCGAACGCACGACGTCGTGCTCCGACTGGAACCGTCACCTCGCCGCCGAATAGTGTCGGATCCATGTCGCCGCCAACGCCCCGGCACGCAGGATCTCCCGGGCCTGGGTGTCGATGAGGCAATCGGCGGTCTGGTAGACGGGCATGGCGGTCGGGTCGTCACAAGGCTGCGGGTGTGGGCCTGGGCGGTTTGCTCAGATTCTCGCGAAGCCCGGCATCGAGCGCGGGCAAGGCGCGCGTGGATGCCCTCGCGCTGGAACGGTGCCGTGAAGCCCGCCCGGCGTGGCTTACAGCGCCGGCACCGCCTGGGGCGGCTGATAGGCCCGGCGTGCGGCCCGCACTTGCTCGTGGTTTTCCGCGGCCCAAGCCAGCAATTGATGCATGGGCTTCAGGAAGGACTGGCCCAGAGGGGTGAGGGCGTAGTCGACCCGGGGCGGCACCGTGGCGTAAACCGTCCGCTGGACCAGACCATCCTGCTCGATGCGGCGAAGCGTCTGGGCCAGCATGCGCTGCGAGATGTCCGGTATGCGCGACTTCAGCACCGAAAAGCGTTGTGTGCCAGCCTCCTCCAACGTGAAGAGCACCAGCATCGTCCAACGGTCTCCGAGTCGTTCGAGCACATCGCGGATGGGGCAACGGTCGGCGAAGTCAGCCGAGGACTTGTGCAGCGTCATGGTGCGACTCCCGGTGGGCTTGGTGACGTGGAGGTAACCAGGTGACGTTCGGCTCCCTTCTTGCGAAGGCGTACCGAACAGTTCAACATTCTAGTACTTGCTTCCGAATATGAAGCAAGTATTGAATCAATACCAAAGCAATCCTCTGCACACCCCGCGCCACATCGGCAGCGAATTCCGGAGCCCCCATGTCCCAAAAGCTACTCGTCACCGGCGCGTCCGGTCAGTTCGGCCAACGCGTCATTCACCATCTGCTCAACACGCTGGGCGTCGAGCCGTCTCGCATCGTCGCTGCGAGCCGCAAGCCCGCTTCGCTGGCCGTGCTGGCCACCCGCGGGGTGCAGGTCGTCGCGGCCGATTTCGACGATGCCGACTCACTGGCCAAGGCCTTCGCCGGCATCGACAGACTGCTGCTGATCAGCACCGACGCGCTGGACCGCCCGGGCCTGCGCCTGCAGCAGCACCGCGCCGCCGTGGCCGCGGCCGAGAAGGCCGGCGTGCGTCACGTGGTCTACACCTCGATGCCCAATCCGAAGGAGTCCACCGTGCTCTTCGCGCCCGACCATGCGGGCACCGAAGACGCACTGGCCGCCAGCACCTTGCCCGGCTGGACCGTGCTGCGCAACCACTGGTACTTCGAGAATCTGTTCATGACGCTGCCCGGCGTGCTGGCGATGGGCGGCCAATGGTTCAGCGCTGCCGGCGAGGGCAAGCTGGCCAGCATCTCGCGAGACGACCTCGCGCGCGCCGCCGCCATCGTCCTGGCCGGTGACGGCCAGGGCAAGAGCACCTACACGCTCAGCGGCGAGGAAGCGCTGACCACGGCCGAGCAAGCCGCGGCCATCGCCAAGGCGCTGGGCCGGCCGATCACCGTCATTCCGGTGCCGGTGGAGGGCTTGATCCAGGGCATGGTGGGCGCCGGCGTGCCGCCGCCGCTGGCCCAGGTGTTTGCCTCCTTCGACACCAACACGGCGGGCGGCCACATTGGCCGCGTGACCGGCGACTACCGCCAGATCACCGGCCAAGCCCCACAGCGCTTGGCCGACTGGCTGGAAGCCCACAAGGCCGCACTGGCCGGGAAGTGATACACAAGGCAGGGCCTTCAGGCCTTGCCGTCGTCCCCGGCCGCTCAACTGCGCTCTGGGGAGCGCAATGTGTAAGCACTTTAGTTCGAGCACTGAACGAAATTCCGGGTGGGGAGGTGGAGGAAATCCCAGACGCTCGCGTGAGCGCCCTGTAACTCCTCGTTGCAGCGTGATGCGCCGGGCTGACAACGCTATCCATAGGATGTCCAACGACGGCGCGACCGGCTTCGGTGGCGCCGTCGTCCATAACAGAGCAATGACATTCGGAGATAACCCCCATGACACGCAAGATTCAGTTGAGCGCGATAGCGGCCGCCGCCTGCTTCGCACTGATGCCAGCCGCCTGGGCTGCCGCCGGGCCGGCCATCACCGTGGATGCCACCGCTGATCAGCACGACATCAGCGACGACATCTACGGCATGAACTTCGCCGACGAACAGTTGGCCAAAGAGCTGTCGCTGCCCGTGCGGCGCTGGGGTGGCAACACCACCACCCGCTACAACTGGCAGCTGGACATCGACAACCGCGGCAGCGACTGGTTCTTCGAGAACATTCCGTATCCGCTGCCCACCGATGGCCGCGTGCTGCCGAATGGCTCGAGCGCCGATCGCTTTGTTGAGCAAGACCGCCGCACGGGTACCAAATCCCTCGTCACGCTGCCGATCTCTGGCTGGGCCGCCAAGCGCCGGCCACCGAACGACAACCACCCGTTCGACTGCGGCTTTCAGGTGTCGCGCTACGGCGCCCAGCAGTCGGTGGACACCTGGGACACCAACTGCGGCAATGGTGTGAAGCCCGATGGCACCCTCATCACCGGCAACAACCCGGCCGACACGAGCGTGGCCATCGGCACCACCTTCGTCCAGGATTGGGTGCGCCACCTCGTCGCCAACTATGGCAATGCGAAGAACGGCGGCGTGAAGTTCTACGAGATGGACAACGAGCCCGAGCTGTGGCGTACGACGCACCGCGACGTGCGCACCACGCCGCTGAGCTACGACGAGCTGCGCGACCGCACTTGGCAATACGCCTCGGCCGTCAAGGCGGTGGACCCTGGCGCGAAGATCCTTGGCCCGTCCAGCTGGGGCTGGGTGGCCTACTTCTACTCCGATCTGGACACTTCGCCCGGCGGCGACTGGTGGAACAACCCGAAAGACCGCAACGCCCACGGCGGCGTGGGGCTGGCCGAGTGGTACCTGCAGCAGATGAAGGCCTACGAGCAGCAGCACGGCGAACGCATCCTCGACTACCTGGACGAGCACTACTACCCGCAGGCCTCGGGCGTGTGGGGCGACGGCACCGACGCCAACACCGCCGCACTGAGGTTGCGTTCCACCCGTTCGCTGTGGGACCCGACCTATACCGACGAGAGCTGGATCAATGACAAGGTCAATCTGATTCCGCGGATGAAGACCTGGGTGGCCAACAACTACCCGGGCACCAAGCTCGCCATCACTGAATACAGCTGGGGCGCCCTGGGCCACATCAACGGGGCCCTGGCGCAGGCCGATGTGTTGGGCATCTTCGGTCGCGAGGGGCTCGATCTGGCCACGCTGTGGTCGCCGCCCAAGTCCAGCGACCCGGCCGCTTTCGCCTTCCGCATGTACCGCAATGTCGACGGCCAGGGCGGCCGCTTTGGCACGCGGGCCGTGCGGGCGACCAGCGCGGACCAGGGCCAGCTCTCGGTCTACGCCTCGCGCCGTGGCAAGAATGGCGCGCTGACGCTGATGGCGGTGAACAAGTCCGGCACCGCACTGAGCAGCAAGATCACGCTCAGCCACTTCACCGCCGGCAAGAAGGCGCAGGTGTACCGCTACTCGTCGGCGAACCTGTCGGCCATCCAGCACCTGGCCAGCGTGCCGGTGAGCTCGGGCGTGATCAACGCCGAACTGCCGGCCGACTCGATCACGATGTACGTGGTGCCCGTCAAGAAGTGATGCAGTAGTCGCATCCCGGGCTGCGCGCCGGTCCTGGCACGCAGCCCGCCTTTCAACCGGCTTCATCGCGAGCGTAGACGCCGCTGTGCGCAGCGGCGCGCCTGGCTCGTCGTCCCGCGCTTGTCGTCTCGCTCTTTTGCGCCACCACGTCAGGCGCGGGCCGACGTGCGCGCATGGCCACGTGAGCTATGGCCGAGCCTGCCGAGCCTGCCGCGGCGCCCCGAGCGCCAGACAGGGGCCGCACAGGCCCACCGCGACCCGTCGTCCAACGCGTCGCGAACCCTTGGAGAAACAGTCACCATGAACCCAGGTTCAAACTCTCGCCGTCGGATGCGAGCCCCGCTTCCAGCCCTTTTGGCGTTGCTGACGCTGATGGGCCAAGCAGGCGCCGCGCCCGCCGACATCACGCCTTACATCAAGGTCGATCAGTTCGGGTACCTGCCGGACAGCCGCAAGCTGGCGATCGTTGTCGACCCCCAGGTCGGGTCGAATGCAGATGAAGCGTTCAACCCAGGGGTGGGCAAGAAGCAGTACGAGGTTCGCCGTTGGGATGATGACGGCGTGGTGTTCAGCGGCACGCTCCAGGCCTGGCGCGACGGCGCCACGCACACCCAGTCGGGGGACCGAGGCTGGTGGCTCGACTTCTCGAAGGTGAAGGCGCCCGGCAACTACTACGTCTTCGACACGGTGAACCAGGTGGGCACCGGCCGCTTCAAGATCGGCAAGAACGTTTACTCAGAGGTGCTGACCCAGGCGCTGCGGATGTTCTACCACCAGCGGCTGGGTGTGGCCCATGGCCGCAAGTTCGCAGGGGCGAAATGGGCCGATGACGCCAACTACCAAGGCCCACTGCAAGACCGCTTCGCCACCAGCCGGTACGCCAAGGGTGACCTGAGCACGGCCAAGGACCTCAGCGGCGGCTGGATGGATGCCGGCGACACCAACAAGTACACGACGTTTGCGCAAGATGCGGTGCTGCAGTTGCTGCAGGCCTACCGACTCAGCCCCGCCGTGTTCACCGACGATCTGGGGATCCCCGAGTCGGGCAATGGCCTGCCCGACCTGTTGGACGAGATCAAGTGGGAGCTGGAGTTCATCAAGCGCATGCAGGACGCCACCGGCACCGATGGCCTGTTCCTCAAGATCGGTGTAGACACCTATTCGGGCGGCAGCAGCCCTCTCAGCAGCGACACCCGTCCGCGCTACTACCTGCCCGAATGCACCTCTGCCACCCTGGCCGGCGCGGCGATGTTGGCATCGGCCGCGGTGGTGTACCGCGGCGTGGCTTCGCAAGCCGACTATGGGGCCGATCTGCTCGGCCGGGCCAAGCGCGCGTGGGCCCGCGCCAAGGTCACCACCAGCGACTTCAGCAACTACCAGTCCGCCTGCGACGACGGGGACATCAAATCGGGCGATGCCGACTTCGATGCCCAGACCCAGCTGGAAAGCGCCTTCGTGGCGGCCGTCTACCTCTTCGAAGCGACCGGCAAGGACGAGTACCGGGCGTTTGTCGACGCCAACTACACCAAGATGCGGCCCTACAGCTTCCAGTGGTGGGGGCCCTACTGGGCGCCGGTGCACGAGGCGCTGCTGCGCTACGCGAGCCTGCCCAAGGCCACCGCCGGTGTGGCCAGCAACATCCGCAGCCAGAAGGCCAACCAGAACGGCGTGGTGTCGATCGACGACGACACGGCGGGCACCGACCTGTACCGTGCCTACCTGGCCGACGCCGAGTTCAACTGGGGCCACAACCGGACGCGCTCGAACGCCGGCAACCTGAACCTGGACTTCGTCACCTACGGCATCAACACGCCGCAGGCGACGGCCTATCGCGCGGTGGCCGAGCAGCACCTGCACTGGCTTCACGGCGCCAACCCCTTGGGCCTGGCCATGTTGACCAACATGGGCGCCTACGGTGCCGAGTCGTCGCTGAACCAGATCTATCACAACTGGTTCACCGATGGATCCATCTGGGACGATGCGCAAACGTCGCCCAACGGGCCGCCCCCGGGTTACTTGTCCGGCGGGCCCAACAAGAGCTACAGCGGCACGCTGCCCCACATCAGCGACCAGCCGCCGCAGAAGGCCTATCACGACTGGAATGGCAACTGGCCGGAAAACTCCTGGGAGCTGACCGAGCCAGCGATCTACTACCAGGCGGCGTACGTTCTTCTGCTGAGCCGCGTGATGGCTGCGGCCAAGTAGCGGCCATCTAGCGGCCATCCAGCCGCCCGTTGGCGCCACCACCGGTGGCGGATCGGTTCCGGCCGCTACCGGTCTTCCAGGCTCAGTGCCCGCATCACGTCGTCCCAGGCGACGAACTTGAAGTTCTGCGGGCCATCGGGCAGACGCTTGTGGCCGTCCTGCACCACCAGCATGCCTCGGGCGTAGCGTTCACCCAGCGCGGCCGAGGTCACATCCAGGCCATCGGTTTCCGATGCGCCGTCGATGCCGGCATCGGCCGCGATGCCGATGCGAAACGCGCCGCGGGGCGTGTAGGGTGGACGGGCATCGAGCACCACATAGCTGTCGTTGCCCTGGCTCGATGCAACGAGCCAGGTGGTGTGTCGGCCGCGGTAGAGCGCGAGGCCCTCGACATCGGCCTTGAGCAGCGGGCCGACCGCCATCACCAGCTCGGGCTGGGCCGGCGCATCGCCACGCGATGAAAGCGCCCAGATGCCGCGGTCTTCCTCGCCCACGAAGAGGCGCTCGTTCGCTTCGTCGACCACACACCCTTCAGGCTGGCTGGCCAGGCGGAAGCTGCGCAGCCGTTCGGCCGCCCAGGTGGGGGCCCCGTCGCCCGAGGTGCGTGCCACCACGCGCAGGTGCACGAAGCGGCCATCCTTGTCGTTCGCAAAGACGTCCAGCCCCTCGTCGCGATTGCGTGCCGCGCAGATGCCGTAGAGGTCGTCCAGCCCACTGGGCAGCCGCGCCAACTCGGTGACCGCGCCTTCGGCATCGATGTCGAACAGCACGATCGAGCGGTCGTCGCGCTGGGTGGCGACCGCGAGGTCGCGCCAGCCCGTGCCGATGCGAATGCGTTGGCGCAGGTCGACATTGTTCAGGCGGCCGCTCTCCAACAACTGGCGCTGGCGGCCCTGCAGGTCGTACACCAGCAGGCCTTGCTTCTTGTTGGTGGCGAGCACGCGGCTGTCGGCAGGCCGGGCCGGATGCTCCCAGATGGCTGGGTCGTCGGCCGCATCACCCAGGCGGGCGACCGGCTCGGTCTGCTGGCGCGGCATCACCACGGGCAGGGGCGCGGTGGGCCGCCCCGGCCGGGCGGCGGCGTGCGCCGTCTGGCGGCCGTCTTTCGATGCCCAGGTGATGCGTTGGTCGCTCCACTGCAACCGGTGTGGCGCGAAGCCCAGGGTTCCCCAGGGGCGGCGCAGGGCGACGGGTTCGCGGGCGTGACTGCCTTCTGCGCCGATGTCGTAAGCCCACACGCCCAGGGCCGGCTCGGCCACATACAAGGTCTGCGCGCGGTCGTCCGCCAGGCAGGCGGTGGCTCCGCTGGGAAGGGCCCAGTGCCGCCAGAGCAGCGAGCCTTGGGGGCGGAGCAGCCACTGCTCGGCCCGACCGTCTTCGCCCAACAGGAACAGGTGCGGCAGGCCCTGCGCATCGGCATGCAGACAGAGCGCTTCTAACGCCAGGCTGGTTTGGGGCGGCTGGGGCCAGATGCGCCAGGTCATGTCGCCACCATCCTGCGCAGGGGCGCTGATGATCACGGGCTGGCTGGTGTCCGCGTCGAAGACCGCCGCCAGCAGCATCGCGCCGGCTCCTTGGCCGAGCACGTGGGTGTCGATCTGCTTGGCGCGCAGGGCCAGGCGTTGTCGGACCTGGCCTCGCGCATCGACCAGCGCCACGCCGTGGCTGTCGAGCGTGATCTGGGCGGCGAAGGTGGGCTGGCCGAGGGTGGCCGCGCACAGAGCAAGGGCCGAAGCCCGGATAAGACAGTTCATGTGTGTCAGAACGCGGTGTACTTCAGGCCCAACTTGAAGGTGCGGCCGTACTGCTCGTGCTGCACATTGTGGTCACGCGAGCCGGCATGGACGTCGTAGCTTTCGTTGGTGAGGTTTTGCACCTGCGCGCTCAGCTGCCAGTCGCGATCGATCTGACAGCGGGTGGTGAGGTCGAGCTGCGTCTGGGCGGCCACCCATTGGTCCTGGCGGGCGTCCGACACGTCAGGCACTTCAAGCAGATAGGCGGACTTGTGCGTGGCCGCCAGCCGCACACTGAAGGGGCCGGCCTCATAGCCCAGCATCAGGTTGACGCTCCGGTCGGACTGGCTGGGCAGGCGGATGTCCCTCGAGGCGCCATCGGGGCCGCCATCGGTGATGCGCGCACGGCTGCGGCTGAAGGTGGCGTTTGCGCCCAGCACCAGGCCATCGAACGGCGCCGGCAATCCGCGCAGCGCCTGTGCCCACGAGAGCTCGATGCCGCTGACTTGCGCGCGGCCACCGTTGACGTAGGTCTCGGCCTCGTCGAAGCCCGCCCAGTCGCCTGAACCGGCCAGATCGGTGCGGTAGACGAAGTCGTGCAGGCGCTTGTGGAAGGCGTATGCCGAGATCGCGCCATCACGGCCCAGGCGGCGTTCGATGCCGAGGTCGAAGTGGGTGGCGCGCGTGGGCGCCAAGTGGGGGTTGCCGAACGAGGCCTCGTCGCCATCGATCACGGTGCCCGGGGCCAATTGTTCGAAGGTGGGGCGCACCAGGGAATGGCTCCATGCGGCGCGCACGCTGGTCTGGTCGTCCAGGTCGTACCGGGCGTGCACGCCGGGCAGCCAGGCGTGGTGGCGCTGTTCGGCGCGAAGGGCGCTGAAGTCGCCGTCGATCAGCGCGGTGCCTTGGGCGAGAAGGCGCGCGCTTTCATGCCGCACTCCGGCGATCCAGCGCCAGCGGCCGATGTCGATGGTGGCCTGCAGGTAGGCGGCATCCACGTCTTCGCGCAGGTCGTAGTCGGCGACGCGCGATTCTTCATCGTCCACGAAGTCGGCCAGGTCCAGCCCCTTGAGCGCAGCCCACAAGCGGCTGGATGACAAGGCCGGGCCGAAGGCGCCGAGCGCGTAGTCGACCTGCCCGTGGGTGTAGTCCGACATCGATGTCGCGGCCACCGCATCGCTGTCCACCACCCAGCTGTCTTCGTTGTTGCGCTTGTGCCGGCGGCTGATCTTGGTGCCGAGCTTCCACTCACCGGCCCATTCTTCGCCCGACCAGCGGCGGGCCACGTCCAGCTGGGCGTGTTGCTCGTTGTCGGTCGTCATGCCGCGCGCCACTTCGATGCTGTCCAGGCTGTAGCTGCCGGCGTCGTACAGGCTGGCCGGTCCGATCAGCCGGGGCTGGCTGGGGCGGGTGAAACCGACGCCGGAAAAGGTGTCCAGGCCTTCGAAGGCCGCACCCGGAATGTGGCGAGGCAGGTCTTCACCGGCCTGGCTGGCGCCCAACGATGCTTGCAGCTTCCAGTCGCCCAGTCGGCGCTCGGCTGCCAATTGAAGCGAGAGGATGTGCTGCGTCTCGGTGCGTGATTTCAGCTCGCGGGTGACCTCTGCATCGCCGGTGTCACCGGGCAGCTGCGCGTCGTTGAATTCGATGACCTGGGCTTCGCGGTGCTCGGTGTCGGCAAAGCGGCTGGCGAAGCTGCGCAGCATGTAGCGCTCGCCGTCGGCGGGGCGGTAGTCGAGGTTCAACGCGAGGGCGTCGCGCTGGCGGGTGATGAGGTAGTCGCGCCGTTCGAATTCTTCGAGCTTGTCGCCATCCCACGCGCCGCCGGTCTCGACGTTGTCTGAGCCAAAGCGGCGCTGCTCGCTGCTGGCGCCCAGCGCCACGCCGAGTTTGCCGTCCAGGAACCGGTCGCTCCAGATGACGTTGCCGCGCGGGCTGGTGCGCCCGGTGAGGTCGTCATGGCCCAGGCCCAGCTCGGCGCTGATGAACCGTCCCCGGTGATCGAAGGCCGAGAGGGTCACCACCTCGACGTGCCCGCCGATGGCGTTCGCGTCCTGGTCGGGCGTGAGCGTCTTGCTCACCTCCAGCGAGCGGATCAGGCCCGCGGGCAACACATCCAGCGCCACCGCGCGCCGGCTGCTTTCGGGCGAGGGCACCAGGGCGCCGTTGATCGACACGCCGTTCAGATCAGGGCCCAGGCCACGCACCCGCACGTAGCGGCCTTCGCCCTGGTCGTTCTCGATCGACACGCCGGGCAGCCGCTGCAGGGCCTCGGCCGCATTGCTGTCTGGCCATTGGCCGATGCCATCGGCGCGCACGATGCTCACGATGCGATCCGCCTCTTGCTGCGCATCCAGCGCATGGCGCAGGTTCGCGGCCTGGCCGGTGACCACCACCGTTTGAGCGCCGGGCGTCTGTACGCTGGGGTTCGGTTGCGATTCGCCGGCAGTGGGTGGGCGAGGCTGCGCCACCGCGCCGGCAGCGGCCACGAGTGCCAGGGCGGCCAGCGCGGTGGGGCGGCGCAGGAAGAGGGGGTTTGAATCGGAGCGCATACGGTCGACTGCTTTTCGGGTTCGGCCCGCCGGCTGGCGGACGACGGCCGCGACTGTCGAATCACGCGATGACGCTCCCGTGACAGCACCGTGCCCGGCGCCGCGCCGGGGCCGGTGCCTCGGGGGCCCGTGAGCCGCTTGCACCGTGCAGGCTCGCAACCGCGCGCTCGGTGCGCCCGGGCCGCTGGGCGCGGCCCGGATGCGGGGTGAAGGCCAGGGATGACGCCGCCGGCTTGAGCCGTTTGAACCCCCCGGCGTTCGTTCATTCATTCCAGACGCCACACCCCAGGCACACGCGGCACCGTTGACACGGCCGAGTCACAATCGCCGGCTAGCCTCAGCCCCCTTTTTTCCATCCCCTAGCCCCGGCTCGTGAGCCGAGGTGGCTGATCAACCCCACCATGCGCCTGATGCCTTTGAACTTCTGGCTTCGCTGGAGTGATGCTGTCGTTGCCGCCTGGGGCCGGTGGGCGCCGCCGGGTGGGGTGCTGCTGGCGCTGCTGTGCAGCCTGCTGATGGCCGTCTACTCCGAGTTCGGCGAGGCCAAGCCGATGGAGATGTGGCAGTGGCTGGACATCGCCGGCGAAGGGGGCAGCGCCGTCATGGCCGGCCTGTGGTGCCTGATGGTGGTGAGCTCGCGACCCCGCGGGCGCGTGACCACCTTGCTCGCCTGCGGCCTGGGGATGATCGCCCTCGGCAATTGGGCCGACTGCCTCGATGAGTTCTACCGCATCCCCCACGAGGCGTGGTGGGACAACGCGGTCGAGGCTGCGCTGATGCCCGGTGGCATGCTGGTGCTGACGTGGGGCCTGTTCGCCTGGCGCAAAGAGCAGCGGCTGCTGAACGAACACCTCCAGCAGCGCGAGCGTCTGCTGCGCGACCACCGGGGCTTTGACCGCGTGACGCAACTGGCCGACGCCGGCTACCTCAGGCAGTTGGTGCGCCTGGAGCGGCGTGAGCACCCGGGCGAGCCCTGCGCGGTGGTGATGCTCGATGCCGACCAATTGCCGCGCTGTCTGCGCGAGCACGGGCAGGCTGAGGGAGACCGACTCCTGCAGGCGCTGACGCACCTGCTGCTGCTGAACCTGCGGCCCACCGACGTGCTGTGCCGCTATGCCGGTGATCGCTTCGCGGTGCTGTTGCCACTCACGGATGCCGATGTGGCCACGCGCCTGGCGGCCCAGTTGCGCCAAGCCGTGGCCAGCCTGAGCTTCTACACCCGCGACGGTGTCTTGATCGAGGCCCGGGCGCCCCACGTGGTGCTGGCCGAGATGGACGACAGCGAAGCCGACCCTGTCGATGCGCTGGTGGCGGCGCTCAACCGCCACCGGGCGTCGAGCGCGCCATGACATTGGCCCTGGCCGGTGGTGCGCAGCTGCACCGACCGCCGGCAGGGCGGGCCTATGAGGCGGACACGGCGTTTCTGCCGGGCCATCACCACGCCGGCCTGCTGTTCGAATACGCCCGCCAGCGGGAACTGACGCTGCCGGCGGCGACCCAACGCCTCGCCCAGGTGCCGAGCCTGAGCCCGCGTGACCTGCTGGGTGTGCTGGCCGATGTGGCTCGCGCCGATGCGGCGCCGGACACGGCCTTCCTGCTGGCCCAGGCCTGGTGGCCCGGCCACGCCGGTTCGGCAAGCCACGCCTTGGCGCACGCGGCCGATCTGGCGCAGGCGCTGTCGATGCTCGTCAGCCACTCGGCCACCTTGAGCCCCTTGCTCACGCCGCGTTGCCTCATCGGTCCGCGGCACGCGGTGTTGTACTGGCTGGACGCTGTCGGCGCGCCGGCTCAGCGCAACCTGCTGGTGGACCTGCACCTGAGCGCTTTCATCGCGATGAGCCAGTGGCTTTCTGGCCAGCGCTGGCCTTGGGTCGTGTGCCTCAACCGCACCGAACCCCGGGACCGGGCCCAGCTCGACACGTACCTCGGCGCTTCACTGCGTTTTGGTTGCCAGTTCGACGCGCTGCTGATCGACGCCCAGTGCTTGCACAGCCCCTGGCCGCGCGGGCAGGGCATGGCGGCGCAGGCCGCGCGACGGGCGGCCGAGGCCAGCACGCAGGCCCAGCCCGTGCGCAGCGTGCTGGCGGCGCTCTATGACCACCTGTTGTCGCAGCTCCTGGCCGGGCCCGAGGGCGGCGCGCCTGTTCAGCCCACGTTGGACCAGGCCTGCGCGCACTTCGGCACCAGCCCGGCCTCGTTCAAGCGCCTGCTGGCTCGCCACGGCACCCACTTTCAGGCCGAACTCGACCAGGTGCGGGCGCATCTGGCCATGCACTGGTTCCAGCACGAGGGTCTGCCCAATGAGGCGGTAGCCCGGCAGCTGGGCTTTCACGACAGCACCAATTTCCGTCGCTCGTTCAAACGCTGGACGGGTACGACCCCCAGCCTCCTTCGCGCGGCCCTCGGCGCCGTGGGCCTTTGAGGCGGTGACGGGCGCGCGTATTCAGCTGGCTTCGCCGTGCGGCAGGGCCGAAGCCGGCAGGCCGAACACCTTGTCGAACCCGAGGTTGAAGACGTAGGTGTAGACGAGGAAGAAGACGATCAGGCCGATGTCGTACACCACCGCTTCCCACCACGAGATGCCCAGCACGAAGGCGAACAGCGGCACCGTCATCAGCATCAGGCCGAGTTCAAAGCCGACCGCATGCACCGCTCGCCGCCGGAAGCCGCGGCCCTTGATCGGCTGGCGCGCTTCCCAGCGCTCATAGAGGGTGGTGTAGACAAGATTCCACGCCAGCGCGATGACCGATGAGCCGAAACCTGCGACCGTGGCATTCGCGGGCGCGCTGCCCGAAAGCTGCGCGAGCCCCACACTGGTGAAGACGATGGCCAAGCCTTCGAACAGCGTGGCGTAGATGAGTCGACGACGGATGACATGCACGGGCGGCCCCTTTGGCGATGAGGACCGGGCCGTCCCGGGCTTTTTTCCGCGGTGCGGCCCCTGGGGCCGGCTGCGGGGAGGTCGTTCCCCCTGTGAAGCGGCGAATTTTAGGCAACCCAGAGGGGCCGGGGGCCAAGTGGGGCATTGGCGGCGCTTCGCCGCCGCCGGGGCGCCGAGAAGCTCGCCACCTGAGGCTCACCCGTCAAGACGACGCCGTGTGAAGTTCCATGAAGGGAGCAGTCCGATGGAATAATCGCCGCGCCCGTTTGATACCCCGACGGAAACCCCAGGAAACTGAAGTTTCTTGATGCTTGTGCGGGCGTATCACTGGAAAGTGGCGGGGCGGCGAATCGCGCTGGCCCTTCCAGAATGAAGTGCCTGGCCAGCGCCCATCCATCGTCTGCTGGCTTTTGGCCAATCACATTCAGGGCGCCCGAAAGCGGGCAATGGGAGGAAACTACATGGTCAGATATATGACAACCGGTACGCGTGCGGCCCATCTGGAGGCGATCGCAGGCGCGCACACCGCGGCGACGGCGGCCAAGACCACGGCGGCGCTGGCTTTGGCCGTGACGCTGGCATGCAGCGGCAGTGCATGGGCCCGAGCGGCCGATGACGGCGCGACCTCGGCGCCGTCGATCGCCGCCGCCGCCGTGGACCCGGACGTTCTGGCGGCACGCGATGGCATCAGCCAAAGGCGGATGAGTGATGTCGTTCTGGAACTCACCCAGCCCCAGTACAACGGCCGCTTGCCCGGCACGCCTGGCGATACGCTGTCTCGCGATTGGATCGTTGGAGAGTTCAGCGACATCGGCCTGACACCGGCGGGTGTGGAGGGCTACCTGCAACCGTTCACCACCAAGATCACCCAGCCAGACGGCAAGACCAAGGGCACGCCGAAGAACCCGCTCTACGGCCAGAAGGCCAGCAGCAGCAACATCATCGGGATCATTCCAGGCAATGACCCGGTGCTTTCCAAAGAGGTCGTGATCATCAGCGGGCATCGTGACCACCTGGGCTATGACCCTTCCGCGATTCAGTATCCCGGTGCCAATGACGATCTGAGTGGGGTGGCGGCCACGCTCGAACTGGCTCGCGCGTTCTACAAGCTGAAGGCGAAGAACAAGCGCACCCTGATGTTCGTGGCCTATGGCGCGGAGGAGCAGGCGCAGATGGGGTCGATGCACCATGTGGACCACCCGGTGGCTGCTGCGCCCAACAAGAACATCGTCTTCATGACGACCATCGACATGATCGGCCGGGGATTCGATAAATGGGCTGATTTCTCCCAGTCTCAGATGGATTCGTATTCGAACCGGTGGTTTCGGGAGGTTTACAACGGTTCAAACAAGGACCGTGATGCCTATTCCCACGAGTATCCGAAGGAAAACGGCAAAACCTTCGACTACGACGCCGGGCCGTTCGCGAAGATCGGAATCCACACGCGCGTGTTCGGCTTGGCCGAAGGTATCGCCAATTACCACAAGACGACCGACACCTGGGAAAAGGTGCATTTCGAGCCGATGGTCAACGTGACGCGGACCATCTTCGACTTCATCTGGAAGGTGGATCAGGATCCGCGCATTCACGTCAAGCCGTTGACTGCGACCCGTCCCGGCGCACGAACCGGCCAATGACCCGGCCAGCGCTGCCCTGAGGGCCGGCTTGGTGCTGCCGGTCGGGCGCGCCCGCACGGCGCGCCCGATCGGCGCGCTCTAGCCGGCGCGCGCACGGTCGCCGCCGCCAGCCGCCGACTCCTCGGGCGTGGTGACCGGCCCGCGGCCGCTGAAGCGATCCAGGGCCAGGTAGATCACGGGCGTGATGTACAGCGTGATGGCTTGCGAGAAGACCAAGCCGCCCACGACCGCCAGGCCCAGCGGCTGACGCAGCTCCGCGCCGGCGCCCAGGCCCAGTGCGATCGGCAGGGCGCCCATCAGTGCGGCCAGCGTGGTCATCATGATCGGCCGGAAGCGCAGCACGCAGGCCTCACGGATCGCCTCGGCCGGGCCCATGCCATGGTGGCGCTGGGCATCGAGCGCGAAGTCGATCATCATGATCGCGTTCTTCTTGACGATGCCGATCAGCAGCACGATGCCGATGGTGGCGATGAGGGTCAGGTCCTGGCCGAAGAGCATCAGCGTCGCCAGCGCCCCCACGGCCGCGGAGGGCAGGCCGGCGAGGATGGTGAGCGGGTGGATGAAGCTCTCGTACAGCACGCCCAGCAGCACGTAGATCACCAGCAGTGCCGCGATGATCAGCACGGCCTGGTTGCCCTGTGAGCTCTTGAACACGGCGGCATCACCGCCGTAGCTGGCGACGATGGTCGATGGCATCTGGATGGCCTGGCGGGCAGCCTCGACCTTGGCCGTGGCGTCGCCCAGCGCCACGCCCGGCGCCAGGTTGAAGGACACCGTCACGGCCTGCAGCTGCCCCACGTGGTTCACCGAGGTGGGGCCGACGGTGCGCTCGATCGTGGCGAAGGCCGACAGCGGCACCAGGGCGCCGGTGGTCGAACGCACGTAGATCCCGTTCATTGCGCGCTCGTCCTGCTTGGCCTCCGGGGCCACCTCCATGATGACCTGGTAGCTGTCGGTCGGCAGGTAGATGGTGGACACCTGGCGCTCGCCGAAGGCGTTGTACAGCGCGCTGCGTATGCCGTCGATGGACACGCCCAGCGTGTTGGCGCGGTCACGGTCGATCTTCACTTCGGCCTGCAGCCCGCGCAACTGCGCATCGCTGTTCACATCGCGGAACATCGGGTCGTTGCGCAGCTGCTCTTGCAGGCGGTTGGCCCAGGTGCCCAGCTCGTCGGCGCGCACGCTTTGCAGGATGTACTGGTAGCGAGCCTTGCTCTGCCGCCCACCCAGCCGCAGGTTCTGCACCGGTGTCATGAAGACCGTGATGCCGGCCACTTCGCGCAGGTCGCGTCGCAGGCTGTCGATCACCTTCTTCATCTCGGGCCGTTCGTGACGCGGCTTGAGGTTCAAGAACATCCGCCCCGAGTTCTGCGCGCCACCGCTGCCGCCGTTGAACGAGCTGACGGTGGCCACGGCCGGGTTGGCGCGCACGATGGCGGCGGCCCGCTCCTGCAGCCGGACCATCTCGGGGAACGAGGTGTCTTCGGCCGACTCGGTCGTCACCTGGATCTGGCCGATGTCTTCTTCCGGGAAGAAGCCCTTGGGAATCACGATGAAGAGCCACGCGGTGGCCACGAAGGTGAGCAGGGCGACGAAGAGCACCAGCGGGCGGCGGCGCAGCGCGGCATCCAGCGATCGGCTGTAGACCGCCAGCAGGCGGTCGAAGCCCCGCTCGAAGGCGCGCACCAGCGCGCCGGGCCGCTTCTTGTGCTCTTCATCGGTCAGGAAGCGGCTGGCCAGCATGGGCACCAGCGTGAGCGACACGAAAGCCGACACCACGATCGACAGGCCCACGATCACCGCGAATTCGTGGAACAGCAAGCCGATCACGCCCGGCATGAAGAAGATCGGGATGAACACCGCCACCAGCGAGGTGGAGATCGAGATGATGGTGAAGCCCACCTCTCGCGAGCCGCGCAGCGCGGCCTGGAAGGGCGGCTCACCGCTCTCGACGTGGCGGACGATGTTTTCGAGCATCACGATGGCGTCGTCCACCACCAGCCCCACCGCCAGCGTCAGGCCCAGCAGCGAGATGTTGTCGAGGCTGTAGTTCAGGCCCCACAACAAGGCCACGGCGCCCATCAGCGAGATGGGCAGCGACAGGGCCGGGATGGCGGTTGCCACGAACCGGCGCAGGAACAGGAAGATCACCAGCACCACCAGCGCGATCGTTCCCAGCAGCGTGAGGGTCACGTCATGCAGCGCTTCGCGGATCGACACCGAGCGGTCGTTGACCGGCGTGATCGTCACCGACTGCGGCAGCTCTTTCTGAAGCTCGGGCAGCGCGGCGCGCACCGCATCGACCACCTTCACCGTGTTGGCGCCCGGCTGGCGGAACACGGCCACCGAGATGGACGGATCGCCGTTGAGCGTGGCCCAGGTCTTGAGCGATTCGATGCTGTCTTCGACCGCGGCCACGTCCTTCAGCCGCACCGAGTTGCCCGCCCGGGTGGCGATGATCAGGTCGGCGAACTCGGCGGCGTTGTGCAACTGGCGATTGGCCTGCAGCGTCAGCGTCTGCCGGGGCCCTTCGAGCGTGCCCACCGGTGTGTTCACGTTGGCCGCGCGCAAGGCGGCGCTGAGTTCATCGAGCCCGATGTTGCGGGCCGCCAGCGCTTCGGGATTCACCCGCACGCGCACCGCATAGCGCTTGGCACCGAAGATGTTGATCTGCGCCACGCCTTCGATCGTCGACAGGGCCGGAGAGATCAGGTGCTCGGCGAAATCCTGCAGCTCGGTGGGGGCAAGCGACGGCGAGGTCAGCGCAATGAAGAGCACCGGTGCATCGGCCGGGTTCACCTTGCGGTAAGACGGTGGCGACGTCATGTCCTGCGGCAAACCCCGTTGGGCCCGCAGCAGGGCGGCCTGCACATCGACCGACGCGGCATCGATGTCGCGGTCTTCCTCGAATTCGAGCGTCAGCGAGGTGTTGCCCAAGGTGCTGGACGAGCTGATCGTCTTCAGACCTGGGATGGTCTGGAACTGCTTCTCCAGCGGCAAGGCCACCGAGGTGGCCATCGTTTCCGGGCTGGCGCCGGGCAATGACGCGCCGACGTTGATCACCGGCGTGTCATAGCTGGGCAGCGCAGCAATCGGGATGCTGCGGTAGGCGATCACGCCGGCCAGCACGATGGCGGCGTTCAGCAGCACCGTCATCACCGGACGGCGGATGAAGAGTTCGGACAGGTTCATGGTGCCGAGGCCTTCTGGCTGGGACCCGCCGCGCTGGCAGGGCGCGACGCGCCTTCACGTGGCCGCTCGGCCACCGCCGAGCCGGGGCGCAGGTTCTGGCGGCCGTCGAGCACGACCTTGTCGCCCGGATTCACTCCGGTGACGGCGGCGATGTCGCCCTCAGCGTGCAGCAGCTGGATCGGACGCGGCTGCGCCTTGCCGCCGTCCACCACATAGACGATGTCGCCGCGGGCGCTCTGGATGATGGAGGCCTGCGGGATGACGGTGGCGTCTTTCAGCTGCCGGGCCGTCATCCTCACATTGACGAAAGCGCCGGGCCACAGCGTGCCGGCCGGGTTGTCGAAGACCGCCTTGACCTTGACCGTGCCGGATGCCGCATCGACCTGGTTGTCGACGAACTTCAGCCGCCCCGACACCGGCTGGCGCTGATCGGGCAGTGTGGCCGCGACGGCCGCACCGCCATCGGGCAGGGCCGCGAGGGCGTCGGGCAGGTGGCGCTGAGGCAAGCTGAACGCGACCGCGATCGGGTTGAGCTGGGTGATGGTGACCAGCGAGGTGGTGTTGGCCTGCACGGCGCTGCCTGCATAGACATTGATGGTGCCCACACGGCCGGCGCTCGGCGCCGTGATCCTGGCGTAGGAGAGCGAGACCTTCGCGGCGGCCAGCGCGGCCTGATCGGCCGCCACCAGCGCCGTCTGGGCATCGACCTGGGCCTGGTTCGCGTCGACGGTGCCTTGGGAGATGAAGTTCTGCGCCAGCAGCTCGCGGCTGCGGGTGAGCTGCCGTTGCGCCTCGGCCAGCGCGGCCTGGTCGCGGGCCATCTGGGCCTGCGCCTGCGCCACCTTGGCCTCGTCGGTGCGTGAATCGAGCGTGAACAGCAGCTCACCGGCTTTGACGAACTGGCCCTCGCGGATGTGCACCTTCGAGATCACGCTGGTCAACTGCGAACGGACATCCACGCTCGACAGCGGCGTGACCGTGCCGGTGGCTGCGAGCTCCACGGGCAGATCGCGCCGCGTTGCGGCCACGGTGGTCACACCCACGGGCGGGGCGGACGCCGCGGCGGCGGGCCCGGATGCGGCGGCACCTGGGGCAGCGGCCTGCCCCCCGGGTTGGCAGGCGGCGAGCAGCGCGGCCGCGGTGGAAGACAGCAGCAGTGCGCGGCAGATCAGAACAAGCCTGGTCATGGATCGTGGGTTGTTGGAGTTGTCGTCGACATCGGCCAAGACTGCGCTTGGCATCAAGAGGCCGCCGGGGCGGCAAATACCTGGCGAAGAACGTCCAGGCCGGTGGCCAGCGCGCGCAGCTCGTCGGCTGAACGGCTGGCCAGCACCTGCGCCAGCTCGGCGCGTGCGCCGAGGCGGATTTCGGCCAACTGCGCTTCGCCGGCCGACGTGAGGTGCAGCAGCGAGCGGCGCCGGTCTTCGGCCGCCGTCTGCGGCTCGATCGCGCCGGCGCGGGCCAGGCGATCGACCATCGCCGAGGCCGTGGGCAAGGTGACGCCCAGGAAAGCCGCCACCGCACTGACCGAGGCCCCCGGGTGCAGGGCGATGAACTGAAGGCAGCGGAACTGCGGCACCGACAGCTGCTCGCCCACATGGCTTCGCATCGCGTGGCGTAGCGCGTCCATGACGGCGGGAATCACTTCTAACACCTGAGAGGCGCTCTCGGCCGGCGAAGGGGCCGCAGGGGCCTGGCGGACGGCGGTGGAGCGCTGGCGGGGCATTGCTTAGCTGAGCTAACCAAATACCAAGCGTAACACCTGAGGCCCTTCTGACGGGCGCCTGGGGCGATCTGCCGGCCGATCTTTACCGGACGGCAACGCGGCGGCGCCGCACGGCGGAACTCACCCTTGGCGGGCGGTGTGCTGAGCGGGTGGGCCTGTCACGAGAAGAACTGGCAAAGAACGGGCCCTGCGTGGCTTCTCGTGTCCCCTCGGGGCGGCGGTCGCCGCTTTCAGGCGGCGGTCGTGGCAACGCCGACGCGGTTGCGGCCTTCGCGCTTGGCGGCGAGCAGCAGGTCGTCAGCGGCCTTGAGCAGGGCGTGGGGTGAATCGCCGGCCAACGAGGTGTCGGCCACACCGGCGGAAAAGCTCAGGCCCTGCAGGCGTGTGCCGCCGAGGTCGAAGCTTTGGGTGCGCCAGCGGCGCAACAGCGCCTGTACCTTGCGGCTGGCGTCGGCGGCCTCGGTGCGGGGCATCAGCAGGCAGAACTCTTCGCCGCCATATCGGCATGCCACATCACTGCGCCGGCATTGCGCCGCCAGCATGTCGCCGAACGCCGCCAAGAGGCGATCGCCTGCAGCGTGGCCGTGGCGGTCGTTGACCAGCTTGAAGTGGTCCAGGTCGATGATCGCCAGCGCCATCGTGTGGGCGTCGCGTTGCGCCAGTGCGAAGAGCGTGGGCAGCGCATCGTTGAGGTGTCGGCGGTTGAACAGGCCCGTCAGCGGATCGCGCGTGGCCTGTTGCACCAGCGCCTGCTGCAGCGACTCGACCTCGGTCACTTTCGCCTGCAGCGCCTCGTTCGCGGCGGCCAGCTCGGCACGCGCGCGTTCCAGGCTGCGGCGGTGGGCGTCGTTCTCGTCCAGCCGGTGCTGCAGGCGCAGCAGCTCGGTTTGCAGCGCGGCCGCCTGGTAGCGAGCCAGCGATGCCTTCTGGGTCTGCTGGCGGTACAGGCGCTGGCATTGGCGCAAGGCGGCCAGGGCACGCGGTGCATCGCCACAGGCCTCGTGGGCTTCGCTGAGCACGGCGAAGAACTGGGCCCGCATGCGGATGCTGAGCCCGTCGGTCAGGTCATGGGCCGCAGCGGGTTCGGCCGGCAGCAGGGCGGCGAGGGCGTCGGCCTGTCGGCCTTGTGCCAGCGCGAGCAAGGCGGTGGCGGTGTAGCGCTCGAGCCGCTCTTCAGGCAGCAGGGCATCCCCAAGTGCCCAGGAGCGGTCGACCAGCTGGGAGCCGAGTTCCAGATCGCCGGCTCGTATCGAAGCGATCGCGAGTGTTTCGAAATGCGCCGCCATCCGGCCGCGGCCGGTGGCGTCAGCGGGCAGGGCCAGCAGGGCATGCACGTCGGGCATCGCCTCGGCGGCGCGGCCCAGCTCGGTCAGGCCGATCACCCGGTTGATCCACAGCACGCTTTGCAGCCGCGCATTCTTCAGCGCGCCACCGCGTGCCATGCCCTGGGCCACATGCATCAGGGCATGCTCGTAGTCGCCGATCTGCAGCAGCTCATGAGCGAGGTTGCAGTGCAGCACGGTGTCGAAGCCACGGCCACTTCGGGGCCCGGCGTTGCGCAGCGCCTCGAACATGTAGGCGAAGGCCTGCGCCGAGTTGCCCTGGGCCGAGTAGCACCCGGCGACCGCGTTCAGCAGCACGCCGAGCTGCTCGTGCTTGAGCACATGCACGCCGCGGTCGCGCAGCGACAGCACCAGATCGAGCGCCTCTTGCACGCGACCCTGACGCCAGAGCGAGCGTGCCATGCCGGCGCCGGCGATCAGGTGGCCGGCCCGGTCGTTGACGCTGTCGAAGCAGGCCTGCGCGCGCTGCAGTTCGGCCCCCGCCTCGGCGGCGGTGGCGTAGTACAGCAGGTGGAACCCCAATGCCAGCCGGCCCCAGCCTTCGGCCGCCACATCCGCCGTGCGCCGGGCCCCCTCGATGGCGCGCTCGGCCAGCGCTCGAGCTTCGGCCGAGTCCACGTGCAGCGCGTTCCAGGCGCGGCGCGCGAGGCGCTGTGCGGCAGACGGTGGCGGGCGCTTGGCGGGCATCAAGAACGGGGGCAACTCGGTGTCCTGTCTCGGAAAAACGCAGTTTCAGCGGCCGGCTCTGGTCCGGTACGAAGGGGTGCCGCCGCGAACGGCGGGGCGCGTGAGGCCGTGGCGGGGGGCTCCAGGCCGGATTCCCGACCCCTTGGGCCCGCCGCGGTCGTCGGCATTCTTGCCGCCGACACGCATCGGGGCGGAATGGTAGCGGTCCCGGAACGTGATAATCCGGGCTACCTTTTTTGCTGTTCCCAGATGCTCGACAGCCCCGAGGATCGCCCTCCCACCACCGACCAGCCCACGGCAGACGAACTGAACGCCCTGCCCGTGGGGACCACCTTCGGGGCCCTCGAGGTGGTGCGCACCCTCGGCGTGGGTGGCTTCGGCATCGTCTACCTGGCACAAGACCACGCCCTGCAGCGCCTGGTGGCGGTGAAGGAGTACATGCCAGGGCAGTTGGCCCAGCGAGGCAGCGGCTCGCAAGTGTCGCTGCGGACCTCGGATGACCAGGACACGTTCGAGCTGGGCCGCCGTTCTTTCGTGAACGAGGCGCGCCTGCTCGCCCGCTTCGACCACCGCTCGCTGCTGAAGGTCTATCAGTTCTGGGAGGCCAACGGCACGGCGTACATGGCGATGCCGTTCCTCCAAGGGCAAACCCTGAAGCAGGTGCGCAAGGCGATGGTCGGCCCGCCCGACGACGCCTTTGTGCTGAAGGTGCTGCTGCCCTTGCTGGATGGCCTGAGCCTGCTGCACGCCGAATCGGTCTATCACCGCGACATTGCGCCCGACAACATCCTGCTGCCAGATGGCGGTGGTGACCCGATCCTGCTCGACTTCGGCGCGGCGCGCCATGCGATCGGCGACCGCACGCAGATGTTCACCGCCATCCTGAAACCGAGTTTCGCGCCGATCGAGCAGTACGGGGAGTCGGCCAGCCTGCGACAGGGCCCGTGGACGGATCTGTTCGCCCTTGGCGCGGTGGCCCATTACCTGATCACCGGCCGCACGCCACCGGCCGCCACCACCCGGGTGGTGAGTGATTCGTACCAGCCGCTGGTCGAGATGACGCGCCTGGGCTTGTCCAGACACCTGCTGTCGGCGGTCGACTGGGCCTTGCAGGTCAAGCCCGAAGACCGGCCGCAATCGGTGGCCGAGATGCGCGCCGCCCTCACCGGCGAGAAGCCGGCACCGGTGCGCGCGGTGAAGCCGCCCGTGCCTGAAGAGCCGGTTCATCACGATGAGAACGGCCCGGCCTTCCAGCCGACGGTGCAGATGTCCACCATGCCGGGCCAATTGGCGGATTTGCCGTTGCCCAAGACCATGCCCTTCGATCGGGCGCGGCGTGCGGGGGCGGCGGCGCGAGGGCGCCTGTGGCGCTCGGGCCGCGATGCCACGCGCAGCGACATGTTCCGTTCGGGCTCGCCCAAAGACGGCACGCACTGGCTGGGCACCGCGATGCTCTTCGGCGGCGCGGCGGTGGTGGCCATCGCCGCTGCCGGCTTCTGGTGGAGCAGCCGAACGCCCCACGCCGACGGAGTCGAGCTGCAGGGCGCGCCGGCCGTCGATGGCGCGGCAGCGTCATCTGCCACGCCGATGGCAGCGCCTTCGCAGCCTACGATGGCCGCGCCCACCACGCCCGGCGGCAAGGCCGGCGGTGAAGCGGCCGGCGAATTGCCGGTGGTGCGCATGAGCCCACCGCCGGCCGGCTCGGACAAGCCCATCGTGCGCGAGGTGTCGCCGGGCAAGGCGCCGGTGCGCGACCTGTCCATCCCGGCCAGCGCGCTCGAAGGCGGCTCATCCGCCGCCGACCCCAAGCCGCTTCCGGTTTCGCGGGTGCCGGCAGGCGATGAATCACCGGCGGTGGTGGCCGCCGGCACGGCCGACCCGCGGGCCGCGTGCGGGAAGAAGGTGTTCCTGGCACTTGCTTTGTGCATCGATCGTCTCTGCCGCGACTCCACCTACAGCAACCACCGCGAATGCGTGCGGTTGCGCGACTTGCGCGACCAGCGCGACCAGCAGCGGCAGCACTGATCGCGGGGCTGGGGCTCAGCCCTGGTCGACCTTCACCAGGTTGTCGCCCGAGTTGCGATCGATGCGCTTGTTGTAGGGATCTACGCCCACATAAGCCGGCAACTGGTCGACCACCACCGTCACCGTCTGCTTGCCGGTGTGGATGCGCTGGCGGGCGAACGACAGCACCGAGGCCGCCGTGTAGCCAGGCCGCCCGGGTTCGGCGCTGAACACGCCGATGTCGAAGGGCTCGTCCAACGGTGCCTCGGTTTCCTTGCCTTTGCCGTCGGCATAGAGCTTCTTGGCTTCGACCTCGAACGTGACCTCGTACTTGCCATCGGCTCGGCGGATGCTCTTGGCGTTGGTGGCCTTTGCGTCGACCAGCGTGATCTTCTCGAACAGGTCGGTGATCAACTGGTCATGCTCGGGGCCGGCCTCGGCGCGCAGCAGGCGCAGGAAGTCGGTGGTGTTCGGGAACGGGGCGCTCTTGAAGGCGTACTGCTGCAGCATCTGGGCCATGGCACGGTTCACCTTGTCTTCCCCGATCACCTCTTTCAGCCAGTAAAGCGCCAGCGAACCCTTCTGGTAGTGGATGTAGGGCTGGTTCTCCACCCGCGCCAGCGGCTGCTCTTCCACCACCTCGCCGCCGCGGCGGCGCAGGTAGCGGTCGAGCTCGTACTTCAGAAACTTGCGCATCTGCTCTTTGCCGTAGGTCTTTTCCATCACCAGCAAGGCCGAGTACTGCGCGAAGCTCTCGACCAGCATCGTCGCGCCTTGTTGGTTGCTCGGCACCAACTGGTGGCCCCACCACTGGTGGCCGATCTCGTGCGCGGTCACGTAGGTGGCCACGTCGATGGCATCGTCGTCGCCGAGCTTGGTCAGGAAGCCCAGGTTCTCGGAGTACGGGATGGTGTTGGCAAAGCTCTGCGCAAAATCCGCGTAGCTCGGGAACTCGAGGATGCGCGCCTGGTGGAACTGATAGGGCGAGAACTTCTCGTTGAACATCGCCAGCGAAGTCTTCATCGCCCCCAGCATGCGGTCGACGTTGTATTCGTGGCCCGGGTGGTAGTAGACGGCCAGATCGACGTCGCCGGCCTTGTCGCGCTTGACCTCGTAGCGAGCCGATTGGACAGAGAAGAAGTGGTTGATCGGTGCGTCGGAGACGAAATGCGCCGTGCGCCGGCCATTGGCGGTCGTGTCGGACACGGTGCGCCCCGGGGCGATCGGCGTCTGGTCGGCGTCGGTCGTCACGGTGATGTCGGCATCGACCCAGTCACCGGCCACCATGAAGATGCTGCGCGAACGGCCTGATTCGTCTTCGAGCGTCGGCGGACGCAGGTCGGCCGGCAAGCCGTATTTGCGGCGCTTGGCGCGGTCGGTCAGCAGGCCATCGCGGGACATGCCGACGCTCGGCGTGATCTCGCTGTTGTTGACGAAGCTGCCGTTTTCCACCAGCCGCGTCAGTGGTGCACTGTTGGGGAAACCGCGCTCCTGCAGCGTGGTGGTGAACTTCATCTCCCGCACCTCGCCCGGTTGCATCGCGGGCTGCAGGCGGTAGATGCGGTACGGGTACTGCTCGTAAGCCTTCTCAAGAGCTGCACCATCGATCGCCAATTGGTCGATCTTCAGCTGCTCGCCCCAGGCCACGTGCACCTGATCGATCGGCTGGTTCGAGCGGTTCTCCAGCTTGAAGCGGCCGTTGGTGACGGCCCGCACCTCGCGGGGGTAGAGTTGCACGTCGAGTGTGACCGCGGTGACATGCGGCATGGGCACCTTCTCGTAGGGCAGCAACTCTTTCTCGGCGTTGGCCAGCCACTGCTCATGCTCCGGCGCCGTCTGGTACTTGTTCAGGATGTTGGTGTTGTAGAAGATGAAGGCACCGGCACCGGCCCACACCGCCAAGCCGGCACCGCCGGCCAACAGCGCCCCGCCGCGCAGGCGCCGGGGCAGGGCCGCCAGGCGCGGGCGCAGTGCGGTGGTCGTACCGCGGCGCCACAGCGCGTAGGCCAGCACCGCCAGCACCGTGGCGAAGCCGCTCCAGTAGACCTGGAACCAGGCTGCGCCAATCCAGAAGCGGCCCATGCCGTTCATGTCCGACAGCGGCACCGGCGACGTGCCGCTGTAGTTGTACAGGTTGTGCTCGAAGCCGGCCGAGGCCATGGCGATCGAAGCCACCACGTACACCAGCATCACGCCCCAGCCAATGAACTTTTGCGGTACCAACACCTGCACGAAGACCGACAGCACCGCCAGGTGCATGGCCGTGATGACGGTGGGCAGGACCCACCACAGGCCATAGGCGGCCAGGTCGAATTGCGTGTAGCCCTTGGCGAGCTGCACGGCCATGCCGGCCAGCGCGGCCACGACCGATGTCGCGGTGAGGACGAGTGCATTCGCCAGGATCTTGGGCAACAGGTGGGCCCAGTCGGGTGCTGCGGTCGAATCAACGATCTCGTGCACCCGGCGCTCGCGGTCGCGCCAGACCAGCTCACCGGCGTAGTAGATCGCGATGATCATCTGGATGAAGGCGAAGGCCTCCTGCAAGGACTTCACCATCAGTCGCGTCACGGGGTGGGCGTCGGTGCCGTACCAGTCGAACGAGAACCACAGCGAGAAGCCCGCATTGATGATGCCGATGCCCAGCAACACGAAGAACGCCGGGCTGCGGAACACGAAGGCCATGTCGAAGCGCGCCAGGGCCAGCGCCTGCGCCAAGCGCGTCGCGGCATTGGCCTTGGGTGCGGGCAGGGCGCCGATGCGGGCGGCAGGTGCCGTGGCCGCCTCGCGCTCGGCCGGCTTGGCCGCGGCGCTGCCGGCACGCGTTTCGAAACGGAAGATGCGCCAGGTGAAGGCGAACAACGCGGCCGCCACGCCGACCCACAGCAGGCGGTTGGCGAGCAGCAGGCCCGTCAGCGGCGGCATCATCGTGTTGCGGTCCGACGCCGTCCAGTACTTGGTGGTGATCGACAAGGCCGAGATGCCGAAGGGGTCGGTCAGCGCCGCGATCGTGTCTTGCTGCAGCTCTCGCAGCCAGATGCGCGAGACCGAAAAGCCCACGAGCATGGCCACGGCGCAGACATACGTCCACATCATCGAGCGCGTGGCGGTGGCCAGCGCGAAGAACGCGGCGCCGGTGATCAACAGCGAGGGCAGGCCGAAGACGAAGAGCGCGTAGAGATAGTGCGCGGGCACGAACGGGCCGACCTTCTCGGCGTCCAGCCAGGGCATGAAGGAGCCGATGGCCACGGCCAGCGGCACCGCGGCCAACACCAGCAGGGCCGCCGCGACTGCGCCGCTGAAGCGGCCGCCGAGGTAGGCGCCTTTGCCCACGCGTGTGCTGCGCAGGATGGGGGCGAAGCCGGTCTCGTCATCGCGGATGACCGGGCCAGCCACCATGGCCACGACCACGAACACCGCCATCACGGTCATGATGGCCATCATCTGCACGATGGCGAAGGGCGAGTTGATGTTGACGTTGCCGCGGCTGCCGATCTGGATCGTGTCGACCGTGGTGGCGCCAAAGGCGAAGAGGAAGAACAGCAGGCACCCGACCCAGAACACCGGGCTCTTGATCTGGTAGCGCCATTCGAAGCTGGCAATGCTGGCGAACATGGAAACTCCTGCTCCCTGGGGCGGGTGAACGGGTCTCTGCGAGAGGGCATGGGCCCCTGCGGGCGGCCGGGCGGCGGTCATGCCGCCTTCTTGGGCTGGGCGGCCACCGAGGCTTCGGCCTGGCGATGGCGGGTCAGCGTCGCGAAGTAGACGTCTTCAAGCCCCGCATCGACGGGTGTGAACCCCACCCCTGGCGAGCCGTCCGCCAATACGCGTATCACGGTGCGTCCGCCGCGCAGCCGCGTGGCGATCAAGTCGTGGGCCTTCTTGACGGCATCGAGTTCGTGCTTCTCGATGCTCGCCTGCCACACGTGCCCCTGCAGTGCCGCGATCAGCTCGGTGGGCGTGCCGGTTTGCACGATGCGACCGCCCACGAGGATGGCCATGCGCGGGCACAGGTCCGTCACGTCGTCAACGATGTGGGTCGAGAGGATCACCACCACGCTCTCGCCGATCTCCGACAGCAGGTTGTTGAAGCGGTTGCGCTCTTCGGGGTCGAGGCCGGCGGTGGGCTCGTCGACGATGATCAGGCGCGGGTTGCCGATCAGGGCTTGCGCGATGCCGAATCGTTGACGCATCCCGCCCGAGAAGCCGGCGATCGCCTTTTTGCGCACATCCCACAGGTTCACCTGGCGCAGCAGCGTCTCGATCGTCTCTCGCCGCTCGCCACGACCGGCAATGCCCTTGAGCACGGCCAGGTGGTCCAGCATGTCTTCGGCCGAGACGCGCGGATAGACACCGAAATCCTGCGGCAGGTAGCCCAGCGTGGCGCGCAGCGAGGCGGGCTGGGCCAGCACATCGATCTCGCCGAACCGGATCTGGCCCGAGGTGGGCACCTGCAGCGTGGCCAGGCATCGCATCAACGACGACTTGCCGGCGCCGTTGGGGCCCAGCAGACCGAACATGCCGGCAGGGATGTCGAGCGACACACCGTCCAGCGCGCGGGTGCCATTGGGATAGACGTGGGTGAGGTCTCGGATGGACAGCATCGGGGGCTCGCTTTCAGGGCTGACGGCGGCCGACAAGCCGCGACGGCGCGAACTGTATTGGTCAGCCAACACACCGCGCAGCGCCAAACGACAGACCGCCGGGCGCACGCGACAGGCTGCTGAAACTGCAGCACGAACGGTGAGGCGGCGAGGCCCCAACGGTGGAGCTTCAGGCGATGTGCAGGACCGCCAGCGCGCTGGTCCAGCCGCGCCGGAGCGCGATCAGCGTGCGGGAACCCGGGCGGGCATCAGGGCGGGAATGTCTGGGCGGGAGTCTGGGCGGCCATCAAGGCGGGCACCGCAGTACCGCCCCTTGCAGCGTGCAGGCACCGCGAGGTCCGATCAACTGCGGGCCCGAGCGCTGCAGACGCGTGCCGTCGCTGGCCCAGCAGCCCGTGGCATCGCAACCGACGATGGTGACCATCGGTTCGGAACGCAGGGGAACGACCGGCTCGGTGGTGGTGGGGGGCGGTGCCGTCGGCGTGAGCAGGCCCCGCGGTGGCGAGGCGGAAGGTACGGTGATGGGCGTCTGGACCGTGCGCTGCGATCTGGCTGGGCCGGATGTTCCAGGCCCCAGGCACAACCGAGCGGCGCGCTCACGCAGGCCGATCAAGGCTTCGGCCGGGGGCGTGGCGCTGGACCCCTGACCGACCGGCGCGGAGGCGGCAGCCGGTGCACCTGCCTGCGGCGCTGCGCGGCGCCGGGCCTCGAGCAAGGCGGCCTCTTGCGCCTTGACCTCCGCCAGCGCCTGCCGGCAGGCTGCCGATTCCATCGAGCTGCCGCGGTCGGGCACGCCGGCCGTCTGGGCGAACGCGGTGGTGCACGTGCTGGCGACAAGGCCGCCAAGCAGCGTCAGGGCCCAGCGGGTGCGATGGCGGAAGCGGGCAGGCAGGGGATGCATGGGGAAGACCACGTGAACACGGGCTCCGACGATGTCGAAGGCTGAGTTCCTGCGGGCAAGCGCCGTGCCCTCGTCAGCCCTCGGCAGCCGTTGTGGGCCCTTCTGGTGAGTCAGCCCCCAAACGACAAGGCCGCCGGGTGGAGTGCCACCGGGCGGCCTTGAAGGCGAGAAAGGGGTGACGAGCCTGACCCCGGCACTGGTCACAACGGTTAGGGCTGCTTGGTTCCCCACCTGACCCGGTTGGCCGCGCTTCCATGCGAGGAGGCCCGTCGCTGACGATTGTAAGCGACGGCCTGAGCCCTCTGTGGCGAGAAGGCGTCATCAGACCGCTGTGCTGGCCATTTGACTCTGGCCATCGGCTGGAAAGGAGCTGGCCCGCCCGGGCCCCGTGCCTCAATCAGCAGCCAACCAGAGCAAGCCGGTGGCAACGCCCAACGCGCCCATCGGCACGCCCCAGCGCTCGATGCGGGAGACGGCCGGCCCGGTGACCACTTCCACCGGCACGGGCGTTTCCTCCAGCACGCGGTGGGTGACCGAGTCTTCCAGCATGCGGGTGATCGAGTTCTTGCGAGCGGTGCCCATGACGATGTGGTGAGCCTTCAGGCGTTGGGCCATTTGGCAGATGGCCTGGGCCCGGTCACCGACCGTCCAGTGCGTCTGGTAGGGCACTCGGGACTGGTCCAGCTCGGCCTTGGCGCCCGCCAGCGCCATGTTCGCCTGCGATTCGTGCCAATCGCTGCGGTCGCGGCGACTGAGAAAGCGGGCCACGTGCTGTGACAGCGTGGGCTGCACGTTCAGCAGGTGAAGTTCGAGCTGGTGGTCGCGTTGGTACTCGGCCATCGCGTG
Source organism: Ideonella lacteola (assembly GCF_038066555.1). NCBI lineage: Bacteria > Pseudomonadati > Pseudomonadota > Betaproteobacteria > Burkholderiales > Sphaerotilaceae > Ideonella > Ideonella lacteola. The sequence goes on from NZ_JBBUTG010000015.1 coordinate 157,208, forward strand.
GCGGACCGCGCGCAACGCGTTGGTCGAGTTGTCGACCGGGACGAGGACTCTGAGCATGGCAGGGGCTCCTGGGGTGGCGGAAGGGGTGGCGGAAAGGGTGGCGGAAAGGGTGGATGTTGCGAGCGCAGACCGGCTGGCACCCCGAGGCAGGCGGGGCGCCAGTTCGGCCAGGCGAGCGTGGATGCGCGAATCCAGCCGGCGGTGGTTGGCCAGGAAGCCCGCCCACAGCACCGCCGGGATGGCGAGCCAGGCCGCGGCGTACACCGCCGGGTTGTCGGCCAGCCATGGTGCGATCAGCGGCTCGCTGGTGATCATCTTCACAGCGGTCCACACCAGCACCGCGGCGCCCAGGTAGACAACGGCCGGGAAGCGGTCGACCACCTTCAGCACGAGCGTGCTGCCCCAGACCACGATGGGTACACTGATCAGCAGGCCCGCGACGACCAGCAGGTAGTTGCCATGCGCGGCGCCGGCCACGCCGAGCACGTTGTCCAGCCCCATCACGGCGTCGGCGATCACGATGGTGCGCATCGCTCCCCAAAACGTGGTGGCCGAGGGGCCGTGCTCGTCTTCGCCGGCTGCATCTGGCAGCAGCAGGCGGTAGGCGATCCACAGCAGCAGGCCGCCCCCGACCATCAGGAGGCCCGGTATCTTGAGCAGCCACACGACGACGACGGTCATCATGCTGCGCACGGCGATGGCACCCACAGTGCCCCAGATGATGGCCCGCCGCTGCAGGTGGGCGGGCAGGGCTCGTGCGGCCAGGGCGATGACGATGGCGTTGTCGCCCGCCAGCACGATGTCGATGACGACGATGGCCAGCAATGAAGACAGGAAGTCCGCAGCGTCCATGCGGTGATGCTGGGGCGGCCCGCCACGGGCATCGATTGAGATTCGCAATGGATCGCGAATTTCGATGGAAGAACGCCGATGGCGTGATCCACCGCCGCATGCTAAAAACGTGACTCGTTGCCGGTGCCGTTGTGGCCCCGGCCGTGCCGCAAAGCGGGAGTAGTTCCGCGTCCGGGCCGCCGCTGGACGTACCGTGTCGTCGTCAGTACGGGCTTCGATCTGAAGCCCCGGCGAACGGATTGCCGAGGGCCAGTCGTGGTCGCCGGCATGAGCGAGACCTTTGCCTTCCGATCGATGAACCCCAGGAATGGCAATGGACATCTCGTCAAGCCTCACGGGCCGTTCAACGGCCGCCCCGCGTCGCTACATCCGCCACGGCATGTTGCCGCAGTTGGCTGCGTTCGAGGCCGTGGTTCGATTGGGCAGTGCCACCCGTGCGGCGGAGGCGCTGTGCATGGCGCAGCCCACCTTGTCGGGCCATTTGCGCAAACTCAGCGAGGCGTTGGGTGTGCGCTTGTTCGAGCAGCAGGGCAGGCGCCTGGTGCCCACCGAGGCCGCCTTGGTCTTGCTGGCGGGCACACGCGAGGCGTTTGCAGCCTTCGATCGGTGCGAGCAGGTGCTGGCGGGCATGCGGTCGGCCCCCGCGGCGCCGAGGCAGGCCGCGATCTGTGAGCCGAAGTAGCAGCCAAGCGCTGAATCGCACGCGGCGCAAGAAGTGACCGTTGGCCAACCGGCGGGGGCCGTTTGGAATTCGTTACGTGGGGTGCTTGGCCCGCGGCTATGCTGCCGCCGGCGCAATCTGCTATCCCAGGAGCCTAACGAATGAAGTTCATCCACACCTTGGCCGCCGCTGCGATGCTGGCCGCTGTCTCGCTGCCGTCGTTTGCCGATCAGCCGCACATGGAAGCGGCGTTGCAGTACCTGGAGCAAGCCCGTGCACAGCTGCAACAGGCCTCCAACGACAAGGGCGGCAACCGGGCCGACGCGATCCGGGCTGTCGACAAGGCGATCAATGAAGTGCGCCGCGGCATCGAATACGACCGCACGCACCAGAAGCCGGGCGAGCAGTTCCGCCGCTGATCGGTGGCCGGGCAGAGGCCCGGCACCGTCGCATGAAAAACGGGCAGCCTTGGCTGCCCGTTGTCTTTGGCAGAGTGGCGATCAGCGCAGTTGCAGGTCGTCGTCGCCAAAGCGAATGTTCAGCGGCTCGATCACCACCTGCTTGTCGCCAGCCTCGACCCGGCCGGCCACGATGGCCTCGATCCCCTGAGCCTTGGCGATCTCGACCGTGCGCTCGGCGTCGGCAGCGGCCACAAACAGGGCGAAGCCTGCCCCCATGTTGAGGGTGGAGTAGGCCTCGCGGTCGTCCTGTTGCGCGTGCTGCTGGATGAACTTCAGCACGGGCGGCACGGCCGGCACGGCCTGGATGCGATAGGTGAGGCGGCTGGGGTGGCGCAGCAGCTTGCGCCAGCCATGGCCGGTGATGTTGGCGCAGTAGTGCATCGAGATGCCGGCCTTGGCCAGGGCCTCGGTGACCGGGCTGTACAGCGTGGTGGGCGCCAGCAGGGCGTCGCCATAGCTCAGGCCCGGTACCACTTCGGTGAGGTAGCCGTTGGGCAGGCGCTCGACGAGCTTGCGCGCCAGGCTCAGGCCGTTGGCGTGGATGCCGCTGGAGGCCAGCAGCACGATGGCATCGCCGGGCGCCAGCGCATCGCCGACACTCAGGCGTGTCTTCGGGTTGATGATGCCGGTGCAGGAGGCGGCCAGATCGATGCGCCCGCCTTCGACGATGCCGGCGAGCGCCGGTGTCTCGCCACCGCCCCAGGCCACCTGGCACACGTCGCAGGCCTTCTTCCAGCCCTCGACCAGCGCCTGGGCGCGTTGCGCATCACCGAACCAGTCGCTGCCGCCGGCGGCCCAGTAGGCCTGCACCACCAGCGGCGTGGCGCCCACGGTGATCAGGTCGTTCACCGCCATCGCGATGGTGTCCTGGGCGATGCCGTCGTAATAGCTCTTGCCGGTGAGGGCCTTCATCTCGTCGGCCACCAGGGCTTTGGAGCCCAGGCACTCGACGATGCTGGCCAAGTAGAACGGCCCCACGTCCACCACGTAGGCCGATTCGCCGCGCGAGGCCTTCACTTCAGAGAAGCCGTGGGCCGACAGATGGCCCGCGGTGGCGGCCGCGGCCCGCTGGGCGGCGACCTTCAGCGGATCGATCAGGTCGTAATTGACGCCGGCCTGTTCGTAGCTCAGCGTGCCAGGGTTGGTGGAGGAAGAACTCATGGGGGCGATTATCCGCCAGCCGTCTGGCTCCGCCGCCGCTGCACGTCCGGGCACGCCGGGCCCAGGTTGATCTGACCCTGATACGCCGGTGGGCGCAGGGCGGCGCCTCGTAGAATGCGTGGATGAGCTATGTCGTCCTGGCACGCAAATACCGTTCGCGCAATTTCGAGGAAATGGTCGGCCAGGACCACGTGGTGCGCGCCTTGACCCACGCGCTGGAACAAGGTCGCCTTCACCACGCCTATCTGTTCACCGGCACCCGCGGCATCGGCAAGACGACCGTCTCGCGCATCCTGGCCAAGTGCCTGAACTGCGTGGGGCCGGACGGCAACGGCGGCATCACCGCCCAACCTTGCGGCGTGTGCACCGCCTGCCGCGAGATCGATGCGGACCGCTACATCGACTACACCGAGCTGGATGCCGCCAGCAACCGCGGTATCGACGAAGCGCGCGACCTGATCGAGCGCGCTTCCTACAAGCCGAGCGTCGGCCGCTTCAAGGTCTTCATGATCGACGAAGCGCACCAGTTGACGAAAGACGCGTTCAACGCGCTGCTGAAGACGCTGGAAGAGCCGCCCGAGTACCTGAAATTCGTGCTCGCGACGACCGACCCGGAGAAGATGCTGCCCACGGTGCTCAGCCGTTGTCTGCAGTTCAACCTGCGGCCGATGGCGCCCCAGACGGTGGCGGAGCATCTGCAGAACGTGCTGGCCAAGGAAAGCGTGCCGGTCGAGCCCGGGGCACTGCGCCTGCTGTCTCGCGCCGCGCGGGGCTCGATGCGCGATGCGCTGTCGCTGACGGACCAAGCCATTGCCTACGGTGGCGGCAAGCTCGAAGAGACCGCTGTGCGGGCGATGCTGGGCAGTGTCGATCGTCGGCACGCCCAGCGCCTGATCGAGGCCCTGGCCGCGCGCGATGGCCGCAGCCTGCTGACGGAAGCCGAGGGATTGCGCAGCCAGGGTTTGTCGGCAGCGGGCACGCTGGAGGAAATGGCACGCCTGCTGCAACAGATGGCGATTGAGCAGGCCGTGCCGGGCGCACTGGACGCGACCGACCCCGACACCGAGGCCGGGCGGCAGCTGTCGCCGCTGTTGGCGCCGGATGAAACGCAGCTGCTCTACAGCATGGTGCTGCAGGGCCGAGCCGAGCTGAGCCTGGCGCCGGACGAATACGCCGGCCTGGTGATGGTGCTGCTGCGGTTCCTGGCATTTCCCGCCGGTGGTGGCGATGCGCGCGCCGAGCGCCCGGCCGGGGCGGGGGCGGCCTCGCCCTCTTCGGCGGCCTTGCAGGCACGCGTGTCGGAACGGGCGCGCGCTCCGGTTCCACCGGCCGCCATGCCGCCGTCACGCCCACCCGCGGCGGCCGTGCCCGCGAATCCGCCGGGCCCTTCAGCGAACGCGCCGGCGGCCAGGGTGGCTGCTCAGATGCCAGGCCAGACGCTGTCCCATACGTCCACCACGGCGGCGGCCCCGGCTCCGACGGCAACGCGGCCTGTCGCCCCTGCTGCAGCGGCGGCCCCGGCGGCGGCTGCTCCAGTGCCGGCGCCCACACCTGTCTCGGCCCGGCCCAAGCCGGCGTCGGCACCTGCGGCGGATGAGCCGCCGCCCTGGATGGACGAGGCACCGTTCGAGGGCGAGGAGGCCGCCGCGCCCCGAGCTGCGCGGCCGCAGGCCCCGGATGATGGCGCCGCCCCGACCGACGACGAAGGCTTGCCGCCTGTGCCGCCGCCGGTCGCCGCAGCCCCGGTGCTCGCCACCACGTCCATCCCTGAAGTGCGGCGTACACCCCTGGGCGACCGCTGGGCCGAAGCCGTGGGCACCTTGCTGGCGGCCAACGCCATCTCGGCACTGGCGCGCGAACTGGCGATGCAGGCTGAATTGATCGCGATCGACGCGGGTGACGATGGCATCGAACGCTGGACGCTGAAGGTCGAGCGCGAGACGTTGCGGGCGCCGACGCTGGCAGACAAGCTGCAGACGGCTCTCGCGACCCACACCGGCGCCAAGGCCCGGCTGGAGGTCGTGGCAGGGGTGCCCGGTGATTCACCGGCGCGCCGCGAGGCCGAATCGGCCGCGTTGCGACAGCGCGATGCCGAGAACATCATTCACAACGATCCCCTGGTCCAGTCGCTGCTGGCGCAGTTTTCGACCGCGCGCATTGTGCCCGGCTCGATACGGCCTGCCTGAGGCCACCAACACCTTTTCACCGAACCACTTTCGAGGACGTACACCATGATGAAGGGTCAACTCGCCGGCCTGATGAAGCAGGCCCAGGCCATGCAGGACAACCTGCGCAAGGCGCAGGAAGAGCTGGCGACGATCGAGGTCGAGGGCCAGTCGGGCGCTGGCCTGGTGAAGGTCGTGATGACCTGCAAGAACGACGTGAAGCGCGTCACCATCGATCCGAGCCTGCTGGCCGACGACAAGGACATGCTGGAAGACCTCGTGGCGGCTGCCTTCAACGATGCGGCGCGCCGCGCCGAGGCCACCACGCAGGAAAAGATGGGCAAGCTGACCGCCGGCATGCCGCTGCCCCCTGGCATGAAGATGCCGTTCTGATCCGCGCATGACGACCAGTCACCTCGACGCGCTGGTCGATGCGCTGCGCAAGCTGCCCGGCGTGGGGGTGAAATCCGCGCAGCGCATGGCGTTTCATCTGCTGCAGCACGATCGCGCCGGCGCGCAGCAATTGGCGCGTGCCTTGGACGAGGCCGTTCGCGGCGTGCGCCACTGCGCGCGCTGCCACACCTTCACCGACCAGGCGCTTTGCGCCATCTGCAGCGACACCCATCGTGACGCGCGCCAGCTGTGTGTGGTCGAGACGCCCGCCGACCAGGCGGCGCTCGAGCGCACCGGCAGCTACCGCGGGTACTACTACGTGCTGATGGGGCGCATCAGCCCGCTGGACGGCATCGGGGCCAGTGCGCTGGGCGCTGCCGGCCTGATGGCCCGTGCGACCGAGGGTGATGTGGAAGAGGTGATCCTAGCCACCAGCTTCACCGCGGAAGGTGAAGCCACGGCGCACGTGTTGTCCGAAGGCCTGAAGGCCCGCGGCTTGAAGGTCACTCGGCTCGCCCGTGGGGTGCCCGCAGGCAGTGAGCTGGAATACGTCGACCTGTCGACCATCGCGCACGCGCTGGTCGACCGGCGCTGAGTTGCGTCAAGCGCGCACCGGTCGTTGCCGGTGGCGCCGTGGGCGAGCGCCGTCCCGCCTTACTTGCGTGTCATCCTGACGGGGCCGGCTTTCGGGGCCGCCGCCGAACGCGCCACCGGGCGGGCCGCCGCCTTGCCGGCAGATCGTGTGGAAGGCGCGGCGGCAGTGCGCGTCGTGCTCTTGCCTGACACATAGACGACGATCGTGCTGCCCGCCTTGAAGCGGCCGTTGGCCGACGTCTTGTTCCACTGCGCCACCTGGGAAGCCGACACGCGATAGCGCTGCGCCACCGAGGCCACCGTTTCCCCGCGCTTGCCAGCGCGCAGCGTCAGGCGCTTCAGTGGCGGCGCATCCGGCGCAAAGGCGAGCACCGCGTTGTCGGCCAACTGCTCGGAGACATCCGTGTCGCGATTCGGGCTGCGGTGCACCAGCAGCGTCGAGCCCGCCTTCACCAGCATGCGCGGCGGTATGCGGTTCACCTCGCGCAGCGTCGCCTCGCTCATGCCCACCTGCTTGGCTGCATCGGCGGGGCGCAGCGTCTTGGGCGCCACCCAGGCCGTCCAGGTGGCCAGCGCGCCGTGGTGGTTGGCGATCGCCTTCACGAACAGGTTCGCGTTGTCGTAGGGCAGCAGGATCTGCTCAGTGCCCGCAGCCAGGATCACCGGCTTGTTCATCTGCGGGTTCAAAAAGCGGAACTCTTCAAGTGACACGTCGGCCAGCTTGGCGGCCAGCGCCACATCGATGTCGCGCTCGATCGGCACGGCCAGGAAGTAAGGGTGGTTCTGCAGCTCAGGCAGCTCCAGCCCGAAAGCTTCGGGGCGCATGACGATGTTTTTCACGGCCTGCAGCTTGGGCACGTACATGCGGGTTTCGTCGGGCATGCGCAGGCTGAGGTAATCGGTCGGCAGGCCCGCTTTCTCATTGCGCGCAATGGCGCGCTGCACATTGCCTTCGCCCCAGTTGTAGGCGGCCAGAGCCAGGTGCCAGTCGCCGAACATCTTGTACAGGCGGCTCAGGTAGTCGAGCGCCGCACGCGTCGAGGCGAGCACGTCGCGCCGTTCATCGCGGAAGATGTTCTGCTTGAGGTCGTAGTCCTTGCCGGTCGACGGGATGAACTGCCACATGCCCGAGGCACGCGCCACCGACTGAGCTTGAGGGTTGAACGCGCTCTCAATGAAGGGCAGCAGCGCCAGCTCCATCGGCATGCCGCGCTTGTCCAGCTCTTCGGCCACATGGAAGAGGTAGCGGCTGCCGCGCTCGGTCATGCGTTGAACGTAATCGGGGCGTTGCGCGTACCACTGCTCGCTGCGGCGCACGAGGTCGGTGTCGATGTCGGGCATCGCGAAGCCGGTGCGAACGCGGGCCCACAAGTCCACCCGCGCCTTGTCGTCAAAGAGATCGACCGGCCGTCCGGGCTCGACCGGGTCGATGGGTTTGGCGACGAAGCTCTCGTCGCTCTCGGACGGAGGGGGCAGGTTGTCGACCGCCACCACCGTGGTGTTCGCGGGTGCGGCCGGCGCTTCGATCGCGCCGGCCGCGGGCGGGGCGCTGGTGATCGCATCAACCACCGTGGTCTGGCCATTGGGCGTGGCACAACCAGTGAACCAGGGGGTGAGGGCCAGGGCCAGCCAGAGGGTGGCCAGCGTCGGCCGACGGACGGTGTGAAGTTTCTTCATCGGTAGTTGTTCTTCCATTCGCGCAGTGCGGCAAAGACCTCGATGGGGCCGGTGCCGTTCGCGCCATGTGCCGCTGCCGTCTCGACCAAGGCCGGCTCGGTGCAACGCATGAAGGGGTTGATCAGTCGCTCCAGTCCGATGGTGGATGGCAGCGTGGCTTGGCCCTGGGCGCGCAGCGCCTCGCAATGGGCGAGGTGTTGAGTCACCGCGGTATTGCCGGGTTCCGCAGCGTGCGCAAATCGGAGATTGGACAAGGTGTACTCATGGGCACAGCACACGCGGGTGGCCGACGGCAACGCGGCCAGTGCCGCCAGCGAGGCATGCATCTGAGCGGGTGTGCCTTCGAAGAGCCGGCCGCAGCCGCCAGAGAACAAGGTATCGCCGCAAAACAGCAGCGGCCCTCCAGGGGCCGCTTCGGCGTAGTAGGCGATGTGCCCGGCGGTGTGACCCGGTACATCCAGCACCGCGAAGTCGATGCCCTGCCATCGCACATGTTCGCCCGCCTGATGGGGCACCACGGGCACTGGCATGGCCTCGCGCGCCGGGCCATGCACTGGGCCGCGCAACACCGCTTGCAGTTCAGCCAGGCCGCCCACGTGATCACCGTGGTGATGCGTCACTAGAATGCCAGTCAACGCGAGCCCAAGCCGGCTCAGCGCGTCGAGCACCGGCGCCGCGTCACCCGGATCGACGACGAGGGCCTCACGGCCATCGTGGAGCATCCAGATGTAGTTGTCGGCGAAGGCGGGCAGGGCGACCAGATTCATGACGCAAATCGAGTCAATTATAGAGTTGGGGCTCTGGTTGACGACCCCTCCCGGCCGGTATCTGCTGGCCTGGGAACAAGAGCGCCTGGACCAGGCGGTGACCGACATCTTTGGTTTCCACGCGTTGCAGTTGGGTCTGCCTGAAATCGACGGCCTGCGCAGCAATCGCATGCCGCATCGATGGATCGCCAGTGACAGCCTCACCTGGCCCGATGCGATCGACATGCCACCCTCACTGGACGAGTATGGCGAGCCTTTGTCGATCGGGCCGGCGCCCGTCGCCCTGCATTGCGAACCCGATGCCCTGCCCTTCGGGGATCAAGTCCTCGATCTGGTGGTGATGCCGCACACGCTGGAGATGGCCGCAGACCCGCACCGTGCATTGGCCGAGGTGGCGCGGGTGCTGCGACCTGAAGGCAAGGTCGTAATCGTCGGGTTGAATCCTGCGAGCCTGTGGGGTGCGCGTCAGCGCCTTGGCCATGCGCGCCTGAAGCTGGCGGGCGGGCAGCGCAGCCTCTTTCTGCCCCGTGCCGGTGAGTTCATTGGCTACTGGCGACTGCGTGATTGGCTGCGCCTGCTGGGCTTTGAGATCGAGGCAGGCCGATTCGGCTGCTGGCGGCCGCCGATGGCGTCCCAGCGGTGGCTGGACCGTTTTGGTTGGATGGACCGCATCGGCGCCCACTGGTGGCCGGTGTTCGGTGCCGTCTATTGCGTGGTGGCCGTCAAGCGGGTGCGCGGCATGCGCCTGATCGGGCTGGCGCGCAGCGAGCGTGGGGTACCCAAGACCGCGCCTGCACCGGTGGCGTTGAACCGCCATCAGATTCATCGTGAAAGAGAAGGAAACCAGTGACAGAAGAAGCGACCGACGTGACGATCTACACCGACGGGGCCTGCAAGGGCAACCCGGGGCCGGGCGGTTGGGGCGCCTGGCTGAAGGCGGGTGAGCACGAGAAGGAAATGTTCGGCGGCGAAAAGCTGACGACGAACAACCGGATGGAAATGACGGCGGTGATTGAGTCGCTGGGCAGCTTGAAGCGCCGTTGTCGCGTGGCGATCTACACCGACAGCGAGTACGTGAAGAACGGCATCACGACCTGGATCCACAACTGGAAGCGCCGCGGCTGGCGAACGGCCGACAACAAGCCGGTGAAGAACGCCGAGCTGTGGCAGAAGCTCGATGAACTGGTGCAGCAACACCAGGTCAGCTGGCATTGGGTGAAGGGGCACGCGGGTGACCCGGGCAACGAGCGCGCCGATGCGCTGGCCAACAAGGGCGTGACGGCCGCCAACGTCAGGTAGCCTGGCTGCTGAGGCAGGGCCGCTAGCCTGGATATTTCGCGAGTGAGCGGTCGGCAGCCCTGATTCCGAGGGCGTTGTTAGAGGTATCTGACGCCAATAACGACGCCTGTTGAGGAGAGGGCTGCCAATGCCAAAGTGTACGGATGCGCCGATGCTGATCGGCAAGGTGGGGCGCCGGGTGGTGCAGGCGGGCTTTGACGGTGGGGACATCGTCAGCGACGGCGGCGTGATGCTGCTGCGCCAGGCCGACGAGCGCATCGGCCTGACTCGATCGGCGGCCAGGGTGTTTGCCGATGGTCGCCGCGCCGCGAGCGTGCGCCACAGCATTCACAGCCTGCTGGCACAGCGCGTGTACGGGCTGTGCTGCGGCTGGGAAGACGTGTCGGACCACAACACGCTGCGCCGGGACCT